>JBBDTC010000123.1:1712-6954 GCA_040904625.1 Gammaproteobacteria bacterium | reverse complement strand
CTAAGGGCCCGTCCCGGCCGGGACACTCAAGCAGCGGTCGCCGGCGGCCGCTACAGGGGCGGTTAAGCAAGGTCCACACGGACCCGAGACGCCCATGGATATGTTGAACATCGAACGTCGGGTCAGCGTCGTGCTGATCATCGCGCTTGCGCTGATGGTGGGCGCTGCACTGTATGTGCAACACCGGGCGGAACAGGTGATGGTGCGCGAAACGGCGGCGACGGATCTGTCGCGGGGCGCCAGTCTGGTGCGCTATCTCATCGCCCAGCGCCAGGCCGAGCTGGGTCGATCGGCGGCACGCCTGGCCCGCGAATTCGAACGCTCTGCCGATACCGCCGCTTCCCCACGCGCGGTCCTCGAGAGCCGTCTCGGCCGCGCCGCGGCGCGCCACGATCTCGATTTCGTGGCCGTGACTACCCGCACCGGCAAGCTGATCGCGGCTCATCGCCGGGATGGCCTTGAAGTGCCGCCGACCCTGGTCAAGGATGCTGCGCTGCGCGCCCTCGATACGACGCTGTTCGTTACCGGCCAGGCGCCGTTCGCTGCGGGGGAGTTCATCGCCGGCCGTGCCGTCGACGCGGGTCTCGTCGACGAGCTTCGCGCGTTCACGCGGCTCGACGTCGGCGTATTTCTCGGCGCCGCTGCGTCGCAAGCGGCCTGCATCACAGCAACGCGGCCCTGCGCGGACTGGTTGGCCGAGCGTGGCGGCGACTATCGAGGCGATCAGCGTTACCAGTTGCAGCCTGCCGCACGATACGAGGTCGCCGGCGGGACGGTATCCGTAGAACTCAGTCGCTCGCTCGACGCAGCAAAACTGCCCGTGGCGCACCTTGCGCTGGCCTCATCATGGCTGGCCGCGATCGCCTCCGCTCTGGCTCTCGGCGGGCTCGTCTTCATTGCTTGGCGCGTAAAGCGGCCACGCGCAGGCTTTGCCCTGCGTGATGAGCTCACCGGCTTTGCCAATCGGGCGCGGCTCGCCGCTGTGCTCGAAGCCTATTGCGCCGGTGCCGAGACCCTGGCCCTGCTGATGATGGACCTCGATCGCTTCCGCCTGGTCAACGAAACGCTCGGGCACGATGCCGGTGATCGCGTTCTGGTCGAAGTGGCGGCGCGCTTGCAGCGCACCTTGCGGGGCAGCGACGTGATCGCCCGCCACGGTGGTGACGAATTCGTGCTGCTGCTGCCAGGTACGGGCAGTGTCCACGCCGAGGCGGTCGCCGCCAAGATATCCGAGGTGCTCGCCGAGCCTATCGTCATCGACGGCACGGCGGTCGATGTCGATGCCAGCATCGGTATCGCGATCCTGCCAGACGATGCAGCGACGCCGCGCGACCTGCTGCACCACGCGCATGCGGCGATGTTTGCTGCCAAGCGCGGTCATTTCAATGCCCTGCGCTGGAGTGTGGACTGTGAAACCGGCAAGGCCGAAGAGCTGTCGCTGCTCGGAGAACTGCGCAGTGCCCTCGAACAGGACCAGCTCGAGGTGCACTTTCAGCCCTTGCTCGAACTACCGGAACGCCATGTCGTCGCAGCCGAGGCCCTGGTCCGCTGGCGGCATCCGCAACGCGGCCTGATACCACCGCACGAGTTCATCCCTTTCGCCGAATCGACCGGCTTCATGCGCACCCTGACGCGCTGGATCCTGGCACGTGCACTCGCAGCCTGTGCCGATTGGCGAGCCGCCGGTTTCCGCATTCGTGTAGGGGTCAACGTCACCCCGCACGACCTGTTCGATCGCAGCATCGTCGATCACGTCCGGTCCCTGCTCGAAGGCTTGGACCTGCCGGCGAGCGCCCTGTGTCTCGAGCTCACCGAAACCGCGTTCATGGATCATCCTGAGCGGGTCATCGACGTCATGCACGAATTGCGCCGCCTCGGTGTGGCACTCGCAGTCGACGACTTCGGTACCGGCTACTCATCGCTCGCCTATGTGCGCGAATTGCCCATCAACGAGATCAAGATCGATCGCTCCTTCACGCGCGAGCTGACGGCACGTCCCGATGCCAGCCCGATCGTGAGTTCAGCCATCGAGCTCGGCCGTCGCCTCGCCCTGACCGTGGTCGCCGAGGGCGTCGAGGATGAAGCGACACTGGAACTGCTCGCGCGGATGGGCTGCGATCTTGTGCAGGGCTATCAAATCTGCCGGCCAGTGGCGGAAGACGCCTTTCTGGTATGGCTGGCCACACGGTCGTTTTCTTCGGCGAAAACGCCGCTGCCGCAGCCGCTCGTGCTCGCCGCGTCCGCCTGAGTATAGCTATCGCTCAGGGTTCGCCCCGGCGTTCGTGCCGTAGCAGCCAGCCTTTGCGGGCGAGCCCGCCGGCATAGCCGGTGAGGCGACCGTCGTGCGCTACCAGGCGGTGGCAGGGCAGGGCTACGCTGATCGGGTTGGCGCCATTTGCCGCGCCTACAGCACGTGGCGCGGTCGGTGGGTCGAAACGGCGTGCGAGCGCGCCGTAGGTCTGCGTCGTGCCGCAGGGGATGTCCCGCAGGGCTGCCCACACCTGCTGTTGGAAGGGTGTGCCGGCAGGCCGCAATTCGAGCGCGTCGATGGCGTCCACGGCGCCGTCGAAATACCTTGCGAGCGTCTCCAGCAGTGCGCCGCCACCATCACCGTCGCACAGACGCCGGTTTTGATGATGGCGGTGCAGATGACGCGCCAGGCGTCCTGCGCAGGCCGCCCATTCCATTGCGCGGGCAACCCCGTCGTCGTCCTGAATCACGATCAGTTCGCCGAGCGGTGTCGCCAACACGTCTTTGCGCCACGCGGACCCGCTCATGTCCGTGCCGATCGCAAGCCGACTGCCGAGTCTGCACTCCACAGGTACTGGGCGGCGTAGGCGCGCCACGGGCGCCAGCACTCGGCCCGCGCTGTAGCGTGGCGTGCGTTTGGGCGAATGCGATCGGCGCCGGTCAACGCGCGCAGGATGCCGACGTCGCTGGCCGGAAAGGCATCGGGCTCGCGCAAAGCACGCATGGCAATGTAATGCGCACTCCAGGGGCCGATGCCGGGGAGTCGGAGCAGGCGGCCGAGACTGTCGTCGAGCGTCGCGCCGCGGGTGAGCAGGTCGGGATCGTCCAGCACGGCGGTGGCGAATGCCGACACGCTGCGCCCCCGTGCACGCGGCATACCGAGACTCGCGATATCGGCGTCGGCGAGGGCGGCCGGAGTCGGAAAGGCTCTGACCAGCGTCGGCTCGTGGGCCTGAATGACCGGGTTGCCCCAGCGCGCGCACAAGCGCGCGGCCAATTGACGCGCCGCGCCCACGCTGATCTGCTGCCCCAGTATCGCGCGCACGCCTTGCTCGAAGGGATCGACACAGCCCGGTATGCGCAGCCCGGGGCGAGCCTCGATGAGTGGGCGTAACAACGGGTCGCACGCCAGGTGCGCATGGATGGGGTGTGGATCGGTCGTGAGATCGAAAGCGCTGCGCAGGCCTTCCGCGAGGGCGCCTGCGACACTGGCAGGAAGGCCTGACAGGGTCACGCACAGCGCTTGGTCGGAGGCTGCTGCGACCGAGACGATGCCGCTGTCCGTGCCTGCACGCACGACCCGCACATAGCGGCGCCCGTCGACCCGTTCGACGCCATCGATGGCGCGTGCGCGGTAGAAGTCGAGCAGGAAATTCCAGTCGAACGGCGCACGGCAGGCGAGGGTGAATGCCGCCCCCGTGCCGGCCTCAGAGTCTTTCGAAGGCATGCCCGGCGCGCAGTACCACGTCGTCCTCACCGTAACGCCCGGTCAGCATGAGGCCGACCGGCAGGCCCTCGGACATGCCACAGGGCACACTGATCGAAGGATGGCCGGTGACGTCGAAGGGCGCGGTGTTGCCGACCATGTCCAGCGCACTGCCCATGACGACCTCGGCCGGCGCGTCCGGCGGTGGAATGCGGTGCGCTTTCATCGGCGTGGTCGGCATGGCCAGCAGATCGTAGTGCACCAGCGCGGCATCGTAGGCGGCCCGTAAAGAGCGCACCAGATTCTGTGCCTTGGCCGAATAATAGGGGCCGTAACGGTTGCGCATCACCTGTGCGCACAGCATGACGGTCTTGACCGTGACCGGCATGTCGTTGGCACGTGTGCGCCGCGCCTCCTGATAGAACCGGATCGCCCCGAGCATGGCGTGGCCGCGCGCATTGGTGCCGAACGGGCCGAGTTCGCCGAAGGTCGAGAGCGTGCCGTCGAGGATGCTGACGATCATGATTCCCGCGCCTTGTGCGTGCATCGGTACCGAGACTTCTTCGACCACCGCCCCGGCATCGGCCAGGCGCCGCGCCGCGGCAGCGACCATGGCATCGACATCGGCTTGCGCGCCCGGTGTGCCGAAGCTCTCACGGACGAGGCCGATGCGCAGTCCGCGGACACCGCCGTCGATCAACTCGGTGTAGGGCTTGGGCTCGAGGCCGGCGCTCTGGCGCGGGTCGCGGCCCTCGTCACCACCTGCGATGACTTCCAGGAGCAGGGCGCAATCGGCGCTCGAGGCCGCCATCGGGCCGAGATGATCGACGGTCTGGTCGATGGGCCCGGCACCGGTGTAAGGCACCAGGCCGTAGCTGGGTTTGATGCCGACACAGCCCGAGAAAGAGGCCGGCATGCGCACTGAACCGCCCTGGTCGGAGCCGATCCCCATATCGCATTCGCCGGCGACGATCAGCGCCGCGCAGCCGCTCGACGAACCGCCTGTCATGTAATCCGGATTATGCGGATTGCGTACCGGGCCGGTCGCAGACGTATGGCTGCCGCCCGAGAAACAGAAGTTCTCGCATGTACCCTTGCCGAGGATAGTGCCGCCGGCGTCGAGTACGCGGGTGACGACGGTCGCATCTTCGTCTGGGACGAAGCCCTCGTAGACCTTCGATCCGTTCAGCAGCGGGATGCCGGCAACGGCGATATTGTCCTTGATGACGATGCGCTTGCCGGCCAGCTTGCCGCTGGCTGAACCTTTGATCTCGCATTGCCAGGCCCACGCGTTCCACGGGTTGGCGGTTGCGTCCGGTTGGTGCGGTTGGCCGCGGGGATAGGCCACCGCGAGGGTGGGGGACTCCAGGCATTCGACCAGGTTGCAGTCCGCGACGAGGCCCTGCATCAGGGCACCGAAAACGCCGAGTTCTGCCGTATCGAGATCGAAATTGAGCTGTTTGGCGGCGGCGGCGAGTTCATCCGGGCGCGGCGCCGGGATGCTGGACGGGGCGGTCATGGGCGTTCTCCATATCAAGGGCGTGGGGGGGGGGGGGGGGGGGGGGG
>JBBDTC010000123.1:0-1702 GCA_040904625.1 Gammaproteobacteria bacterium | reverse complement strand
CGCACCATAGCGCAGGCGGTGCAGGTGCGGAAGCCGCGCGTTTCGGCCCGACACGCCCGGTTTGGCCCGGATCTCGAGACCTGCAGCACATTCCGCCGCTGCCGCTGCCTGCGCGGCTCAACTGTCGGCCCGTCGCGGCCGTTACAGCGGTGAACCAGGTGGACCTGCAAACGGTGACATTTCCCAACTATCGACGACCGCCGGTACTCGACGTCACGGCTTCGAGCCGCGCTGCGGGCGGCTACCCTATTGCCGTCGGATTTGCGCTCGATGGCGGGCGACGTTACGGCACCTTGATTACGCCCCTGCCCCAGTGGACGCAATGGGATACGGCCGCCGAAGCCGCGCACGGCATCGTGCGAGCGCAGCTGTTCGACGAGGGACGGGAAGCGCATGAGGTCGCCCGCCTGCTGAGCGATGCCTTGGCCGGGCTCACCGTGTATAGCGACGATTGGGCCGCCGCCAGTGCTGACCTGAGCACACTCTATCGCAGCACGCGGCACCGGCCTGGATTCAGCCTGCGGCCGCTGGATTCGATCCTGAGTGCGCCGCAGCGTGCGCTGTGGCGCGATGTCGAGGCAGGCGTGATCCGTGAGTCCGCACCGCGTGCCCGGTCACGGCGCGACGCACTCGTCGTGCAGGAAACCTGGTGGCGCACGCGGTTGGCCTGCGCGGCCGCGAGTTAGGGAAGCTCTGCGAAACGGGTGTCTTTCTTATACGCCAGCGTAGGGCGGCCGTACAACAGGGTACGCGCCTGATCGGTATTTCGAGATAGCTATTCAGTGCAGTTCGGGTTGCTTCCAGAAATCCCGGCGGTCGACCGATTGCACTGCAACCTCGACGATTGCAGCATCGCGCTCGATTTCGAGCGGGATGGTGCTCCCGGCCGTGCCCATGGCCCACACCGAGCGGAATAGTTCGGCGAGGTCGTGCGGCTGTATTCCGCCGACCGCGTGAACCACGTCGCCGGCGACGAGCCCGGCGCGGGCGGCCGGTGCGTCGTCGTAGGTTCCGGCGATGACCAGACGTTGATCGAGTTCGGAGACGAATACACCGAGCCATGGTCGCGCCGGTTTGAGGGTGCGGCCGAAACGCAGGAGCTCATCGCGAATCGGCTCGAGCAGATTGATCGGAACGCTCAGGTTGCCGTCGATATCCGGCAACTCCGGCACGATGTTGTCGATGTACAACGATCCGATGCCGGCCAGCCGCCCGTCCGGCGCGATCAGGGCCGCGCCGCCCCAGTTCGGGTGCGGCGGGGCGGTGAAGATGGCGTCGTCCAGCACGTATTCCCAGTAACCGGCGAACTCCCGGCGCGCTGCGACATGGACCCGCAGCGCCTGCGTCGTTCCGCCGTGCCCGGTGAACACGAGCGCATCGCCGACGTTCAAATCGCGCGCATCGCCCGCTGGCATGAACGGACAATCGAGGCTGCCCAGGGCCTGCACCAGACCGAAACCGGTCTCGTAGTCGTAACCGATCAGATGACCCGGAACGGCCTGGCCGGCATTGGTCACGATCCAGATCTCGTCCGCTTCTGTCACCAGATAACCGATGGTCGCGATTAGCCCTGAATCGTTGATGACCACGCCATGGCCGGCACGCTCGGTGCCGAGCACGCCGGCGGTGAAGGCATCCTCGGGCACCCCGGCGCGCAAGGAAACCACCGCGCCGAGGGCCGCGGCGAGGTCGTAGTCGACAT
>JBBDTC010000122.1:5303-6955 GCA_040904625.1 Gammaproteobacteria bacterium | reverse complement strand
AGGGACCTCTCCTGCGGGGAGGCCCATCCGCGCTCGAGCATGTGCCATTGTGGCCTGCCCCTTATGCACGTCAAGAGCTCTGCGAAAGCACCGGCGGGCGCAGCTGCTCCCACGGCTGCGCCACCTCGATTTGTGCGGCGATCCGCAGCAGCGTGGCCTCGTCGCAGTCGCGGCCGACGAATTGCACGCCGATCGGCAGGCCCTCGCGCGACAGGCCCATGGGCACGGAGATGGCCGGTGAGCCGGACGCATTGAAGGGCGCCGTGAAACAGCAGTCCGGGCCCATCAGGGTGTCATCGTAGGTATCGCAGTCCAGCGTCATGTCGTAATAGCCATGAGCGCGCGGCAGCATCGGCACCGTCGGCGTCAACCACAGATCGTAGGCGGCCATGCGTCCGAGGAGTTCACGGCTCATCATGCGCACCTGCTCGATGTGATTCGAATGTTCGACCCCGGAAATACTGCGCCCCTTGTAGCACAGACTCCAGTAGAACGGCGCCATGTCGGCACGCGTGGCGGGGCGGCCGACGAGCCCCGCGATGCCGTCGAAAAAAGCCGCGGTCTGTGTCGCGATGATGGCCGTGTAGGCCTTGTAGAGGGGCCAATAGTCATAAGGCACGGGCTCGGGCTCGACGTCATGGCCGAGGTTTTCGAGTAAGCGTCCTGCCGCGAACACGGCGTCGCGCACCTGCGGGTCGAGGGCGGTACCGTGCGCGGGGCTCTCGCTGACCAGTGCGATTCGCAAGCGACCGGGATCGGCCCCCACTTCCTGCAGAAACGGCCGCGGCGGCGGCGGAACCTGGTAAGGGTCGCCCGGGAGAGGGCCGTGCGTGGCATCGAGCAGCGCGGCGGTGTCGCGAACGCTGCGCGAAACGCCGAGGATGGTCGCGCCGCCATACCAGAAATCGGCCACGGCGGGGGCGAGGCTGATGCGTCCACGGGCGGGCTTCAAGCCGACCAGTCCGCAATTGGCCGCCGGACCGCGGATCGAACCTCCACCGTCAGAGGCTTCCGCCATCGGCAGCACCCGGGCCGCCACGGCCGCGGCCGAGCCGCCGCTGGAACCGCCGGGGGTGCGCTCGACATCCCAGGGGCTGCGGGTGATGCCGAACATCGACGACTCCGTCGCCAGCATCCAGCCCTGTTCGGGCGAGGTGCTCTTGCCGAACGGGATCATCCCCGCCGCCTTGATCCGCCGCAGCGTTTCCGCATCGAACGGCGCAATCACGTCCTTCATGTAGGGCAGGCCATTGGTGTAGGGCTGTCCGGCCCAGGCAGTCGCGAGCTCCTTGACCAGCCAGGGAACGCCCTGCAGCGGCCCTTGTGGCAGCGCCGCATCATCCGCCTGGGCCAGCGCCTGCTCGTAGGCGCGATGAGCGAGGAAGTTGAGTGCGGGATTCAAGGCCTCAGCGCGCTCGATGGCCGCTTCCATCACTTCACGCGCACTCACCTGGCCGGATTTGACCAAGCCGGCCAGGCCGAGGGCATCGTGTTCAGCGTATTCGGGAAATGTCATGTCGGGCCCCCTGCCAGAATAAGGAAAGTCTCGTCTCCGCGAATCCCGCCGTAGGCAAAGGCTTCGCTCAGATGGTGAACTGCACCACCGCCGCACCGCTGCCATAACTCGGTCCGTAGCCGAGCGTCGTGGCGCC
>JBBDTC010000122.1:0-5203 GCA_040904625.1 Gammaproteobacteria bacterium | reverse complement strand
GCACCACCGCCGCACCGCTGCCATAACTCGGTCCGTAGCCGAGCGTCGTGGCGCCACGATAGCGCTCGCCCAGAGCGCCGAGTACGAAAGCGAGGTGCTTCATGCCCATGTCGGCGCGGGTCCTGGCGACATACGCCGCACAGCCGGCACGCAATTGCGCGCCGTCACCCGCAGCGAGCGCAGTCAGCAAAGCACGATTCGACGCGTCATCCTCGCTGCTCGCGATATGGTCGCTGGCGAGGTCGATCTCGTGGCGGAAGATAGTGCCGGACAGGCCGCCGACGCCGACCACGGCATAGCGGCGGCCGAGACGCTCCGCCTCCACGGCCGCGAGCGCACCGAGTTCTTCCGTCTTGTCCCAGTCGTGGTAGACGTTGTTCGCCGCGATGACGAGCGGCACGCGATGACCGGGATCGAGAAAGCTCGTGGCGACGATGGTGCCGGTGTCGACAGGAAAGCCCTCGTAGTCGACGCCCTTGGAGCGCACACCGATGCGCGGTGTCGCCGCGATACAGGCCGCGGCGAGTTCGCTGTCGATGGTGAGATCGAACGGCAGGTCGCCGAACTCGTACCAGTTCTCGTCCACGTGCAGACCCTGCACCCGCGGCCGCGTCTGCCACAGCTCGTCGAGTACCGCTATCCATTGCGTGGAATACAGCAGCAGCACGTCAGGGCGCGCGGCCTCCAGGATGCAGGCGGCCTGCGCGTGGGCCCTTGCCAGCGGCGCCCACGACGCAATTTCCGGGCGCAGGAAATGCAGCGGCGATCCGGGGACGAGGAAAGCGGCGACTAAGAGCATGCGGATGCTCGCGAGCTTGGCAAACCATTCATGCGCGGCGCGTGAGATCCCATTCCATCACCGCATTGCCGGTGCCGATGACCGTACCGTAGCCGTGCAGCTCGCCCGGTATCTCGGGATAATCCATCGCCGAGAACATCCACGTAAAGGCGCCGGATTTCACCTCGGCGAAGGCTTCCTCGATGAACTGCGGCAGCAGTGCAAAGACTTCGCCGGTACGGCCCGCGCGCAGCAACTCGATGATGCGCATATCCCACAAATAGCCTGTGTAGCTCTGCGGATGTTCGCAGGACATGTCTTCCGGAATCTCCGGCTCCTCGTGGAAGTGCCAATGGCAGAGCGTGTTCGACGCCAGCAGCACGGCCCGGCGGCCGGTTTTCTCGATCGCCCGGCGGGTCGCCTCACCCAGCACCGCCATTTCCTCCAAGCCTTGTTCCATGTCGAGGTAATAAGGCGAGTTGTTGGCCGACAGGCCGACGACCGGGATATCCCATTGCGGCCGGATCATGTGCAGAGTCGTGATGGTGCCGTAGTCCACGCGGAAGTTCGGATTGCGCATCATCTTCGCGACCAGGCCGCTGCGACGCGCTTCTTCGCAACACGCTTCGGCAAGCACCACGTCGACCGCGAGTTCGAAGTCATAGCGGAACAGATTGGGAAAGATTGGGTCCACGGATTTGCCGCTCAGGCGCGGCACACCCAGGAAATGATGGCCGAGTTGGGTCACCCAGTGCGGCGAATGGACCAGCAGCACATCGGGTTGGAGGCGTTCGATGCTCTGGCGCGCGCGCTCATAGGCCCAGCGCAGCGGCTCCCAGCCGCCGCGGGAACGCGGCTCGTTCTGCGGTGGATTCTCGCCATAGACGAGATGTGGCGGATGCGGAGCGAGAAAGCCGGCGATGATTTCACCCTGGGCCATCGGAATCCTCCAACCCGGCCGCCTGTCGGAGCGGGGCGTAGGCGGTACATTTGATTTCGACGCGGATCAGCGGATGGGGCAATTGGTGCACCGCCACGGTCGTCCGCGCAGGACCATCGTAGTCGAAGAACTCGCCATAAGCCTCGTTGTAGGCAGCGAAGTCGTCCATGTCGACCAGGAAGCTGGTGACGTCGACGACGTCGTCGAGGCTTGTACCCGCCTGACGCAGTATGTCCGCGACGTTTTGCAAGACCGCGCGGGTCTGCGCGCCGACGTCGAAATCGACGCTGCCGGAGGCGCTGACTTCGGCACCGACAAAGCTGTCGTCCGGTCGTCGTGAGCTGGTGCCGGAAACGAACACATAGTCCCCGGCCCGTTTGACGTGGGGATAGCGGCCGCGCGGCACGGCCTTGCCTGCGATCACCTGCGAAGTCACTGGTCCACTCCCGGCACAACGCGTACCGTGCGCCGAGCGTAGCAGTCTGTCGGACTTGGGTCGAACCTACTGCGGTGGAAGGACAGCTCAATAGCTGTTGCGAATTCCAGGACGTTGCGTGGGGCCGTCAGATTTTGTTGCCGAATTCGGAACGCACATTTAGCCGATCTCAAGCATCGCGGATTGCATGGCAAAGTCGACTTCGATGCGCAAGGTTCCGATAATTGCCAGACGGGGCGGAATTCACACAGGGGACGGTCATGTCGAATACCACGCTGTTCGTGAACGGTAATGTGTTGACGGTCGATGATACGTTCACCCGCGCCGAGGCCGTGGTCGTGCAGGATGAACGCATCCTGGCCGTAGGTACGACCAAGGACATGCGCAAGTTCAAAAGCGCTGGTGCCCGCGAGGTCGACCTGGGCGGACGCACGCTGATGCCGGGTTTCATCGACACGCATGGCCACGTTGCACTGTTCGGGCTCGATGAGTTGAAAGTCTCGCTGACCGGCGCGGTGACCACGGAAGACATTCTGGCGCGCCTGGCTACTCGGGTCGCTGCGACCCCGCCGGGCGCCTGGGTGGTTGCGATGCCGATCGGCGACCCGCCGTATTTCCTGAACGCCGACACGCTGCGAACCCAGGGTGTGGTGCCGGGCCTGGCCGAACTCGACGCCATCGCGCCGAACAATCCCGTGTACATTCAGGCGCCCACCAACCGGGTCCCTAACTTCGCTGTGCTCAACAGCGCCGCACTGCGCGCCGCCGGGGTCGATGCCGCAACCCGGGTTTCACCGCACTCCGAGGTCGAACTGGATGCCGATGGCAGACCGACCGGGATCCTCCAGGGAGCCATGCAGCCGATCTACAACGCCGATCCGCTCTACCAGCGAGTCGAACGCGCGGCACCCGCACCGATCTACGAGGACGTCCGCGATGGCATCGCTTTGCTGGCGCCGCATTTCGCGGCGCATGGCACGACCAGCCTGCTCGAAGCCCATCTCACCGACCCCGAAGAACTGCGGGCTTATGCCGAGCTGCTGCACGATGGGCGCTTACCGGTACGCGTTTTCTATACATTCGAGATCGACGGCCGTCAGTCCCTGGCCGAGATCGAACGTTATTTGAAAACACTGCGTTTCGCCGCCAACGGCGGATTCGGCAGTGCGCAGCTGAAAGTCGTCGGCTGCAGTATCGGCCTCGATGGTCCTTACTGGCACGGCGCAGCCTGCCACGATGCGCCCTATCCCGGCCCCTTCGGCGACATCGTCGATCCCGAGCCGCTGATACCGTGGGCGCACTACAGGGCGATTATGCGTCTCGCCGCGCGCATGAATTTCCGTATTCATGCCGAAGCCGCCGGGCGCGGTTCCATCGCCATCGCGCTGCGGGCGTTCGAGGAAATCGATCGCGAAACGCCCATCCGCGAGAAACGCTACGTACTGGAACATTGCGAGTTTCCGACCGCGGCGCAAATCGCGGCCTGCGCGCGCCTGGGAGTCGCCCCCACGACCAGCACCAACTTCCTCTGGGGCAAGGGCGAGGAAGTTTATCGCCAACGACTCGGGCAAGACCTCGCCGACAGAGCGATCCCGTTGCGCGACTGGATCGACGGCGGCGTGCCGATTGCCCAGAGCACCGATTGGGGCCCGCACGAAGCGCTCTTCACTTTATGGCAGTCACTCGCCCGCCAGGCCGGCCTCACCGGTGACGTCATCGGACCGGGACAGCGCATCACGCGTGCGGAGGCGATCCGCTGCTTCACCTGGAACGGAGCCTGGGCGTTGAAGATGGACCATGAAATCGGCTCCATCGAAGCCGGCAAACGCGCCGATCTCATCGTACTCGATGGCGATCCGATGGCTTGCGCCGAGGACGACATCTGCAATCTGAACGTCGAGTTGACCCTCCTCGACGGACGCGCGGTGCACGGCGCGTTGTGACCATCGGCGTGGGACTGCATTGTGCCCACAGAAAAAAAGGGCACGGCCGGCAACGGCTTTTACTCAAGCTCGGATAGGCCTCTCCTGCGGGGTGTCCTGGGGCGAAAATAAAGCGGACCGAAGGGAGCCATTCCGCTCCAGGACACCCCGCAGGAGAGGCCGGACTGGTGCCGAAACCCATTCGCCGCCCAAAGAAAGCTACATTGGGGGCGGACGGTTACTTTTTGCCAGTGATCAAAATTTAATCCCTCCGTCTTTTGAGCACGTTTACTTTTGAGCGCGGTCCCTTTTCGAACCTGGCGTGATCTTTCATGCCTGTGTCATAGTTTGGATGAATTGACGTCTTTCTTACCGGATTACGCAATGATCTACACGTTAACAGCGGTTTCTTGACGAAATACGCAATCCAATTGCGCGTGGATTGGCCTACAGTTCAGAGACTATTGGCCATCCTCCCGGTCACAAGGAGTCCACGACCATGCTCATCGGCGTCCCCCGCGAGATCAAGAACCATGAATACCGGGTCGGCCTGACCCCGGCCAGCGTGCACGAACTCGTGCTTCACGATCATCGCGTAATTATCGAACGCGGCGCCGGCGTCGGTGCCGGCATGCCCGACGACGACTACCTCAGCGCGGGTGCCGAGCTGGCCGACGATGCGGCCGATGTGTTCGCCCGCGCCGACATGGTAGTCAAGGTCAAAGAACCGCAGCCGGACGAATGCCGTCAGTTGCGCCGCGGCCAGGTCTTGTTCACCTATCTCCACCTCGCGCCCGACCCCGAGCAGACCCGCCTGCTGGTGGCTTCCAAGTGCACCGCAATTGCCTATGAGACTGTCACCGACCGCCGCGGCCATCTGCCATTGCTCGCCCCCATGAGCGAAGTCGCCGGGCGCTTGTCGGTACAGGCCGGCGCCTACTGTCTGGAGAAGGCCCATGGCGGTGCGGGCGTGCTGCTCGGCGGCGTGCCCGGGGTGGCGCCGGGGCGGGTCGTCATCATCGGCGGTGGCGTGGTCGGCGACAACGCCGCGCAAATGGCCGTCGGCCTCGGTGCCGAGGTCATGCTGTTCGATACCTCGCTCGATCGCCTGCGCCAGCTCGACGACA
>JBBDTC010000121.1:0-38836 GCA_040904625.1 Gammaproteobacteria bacterium | reverse complement strand
TTTGACCCATACTCCCTTAGCAGGGGAGCGCCTTCAGCCACTCGGCCACCTCTCCTTGCGGAGCGCGTAGCATACCGATGCCGGCTGGCACGGTAAAGCCGCACGCGCTAGCCGCGGTTTACTCGGATTCGCTGATCTCGGGGGAGCCGCTCTCCTGCTGGATACGTTGATAGATCTCCTCGCGGTGCACGGCGACTTCTTTCGGCGCATTGACGCCGATGCGAACCTGGTTGCCTTTGATTCCCAATACGGTGACATTGATGTCGTCCCCAATCATCAATGCTTCACCGACCCGTCTGGTCAAAATGAGCATAATTTCTCTCCATAGCGCTGCCTGTCGTTCAACAGCTGTGCTGAGTTGCGGATTTCCATTGCAATGATGATAGCGGGGGTAAGGCTATTATCTTCCCTGTCCGGCTGAGTGTACTCACTGGCCGGAGGGATTGCGTGGCACGGCAGGAAAAACCCGAATCTCCCTTAGGGCCCGTCCCAGAATAACTCAGCTATTTGGAACACCGATCCATCCCGTCTGGCTTTGTTGCTCGTCAGTTGAATAGAACCACTATTCGCCCTCCTCGCGCCTCGCCCTCCTCGCCAGCCGGGCGCCTCGAAGGCCCATACAGCCGAGTTATCCTGAGACGGACCCTTAGCCCCGAGAGGCCATCGCGCCGTTCTCCAAACCAAACTCCGCGTGCACAGTACGTACACCGAGTTCAGCATATTTCTCGTCTATCACCACGGAAACCTTGATTTCCGAGGTTGAGATCATGCGTATATTGATGTTCTCCGCCGCCAGGGCACGGAACATCCGGCTCGCGATCCCCGCATGAGAGTGCATGCCAACGCCGACTATCGACACTTTCACGATTTTGTGATCGCCCTCGACACCGTGTGCACCCATTTCGGCTGCAACGCCCTCGAGGATGTTCATAGTACGTTGGTAATCATTACGATGCACAGTGAACGTGAAATCAGTCGCGCCGTGGGCGCCGGAATTCTGCACGATCATGTCGACTTCGATATTCGCGTCCGCGACCGGGCCCAGTATGCCACTGGCGATACCGGGCCTGTCGGGCACCCCGATGACCATGACCTGGGCCTCGTCCCGATTCAACGTGACACCCGATATCACCGCCTGTTCCATGATGTTGTCCTCTGTCGTGATCAGGGTTCCCGGACCTTCGCCGAACGAAGACAGAACCCGCAGGTTTACCTTGTACTTGCTGGCAAACTCCACCGCCCGAATCTGCAGCACCTTGGCGCCCAGGCTCGCCATCTCGAGCATCTCCTCATAGGTGATGCGTTCCAGGCGCCGCGCGTCGGCCACGATGCGCGGATCGGTCGTATAGACCCCGTCCACATCGGTATAGATCTGGCATTCATGGGCTTCCAGTGCGGCCGCCAAAGCGACCGCGGTGGTGTCGGATCCGCCGCGTCCCAGGGTCGTGATGTTGCCCTCTGCATCGACGCCCTGGAAACCCGCTACGACCACCACCCGTCCGGCGCTGAGCTCGGTTTTGACCCGGCGCTGGTCGATGTCGACGATGCGCGCCTTGTTGTATGCCTGATCGGTGCGGATCCCGACCTGCCCGCCGGTGCAGGACACGGCCGCCACCCCACGCTGTTCGAGCGCCATGCACAGCAAGGCGATGGTGACCTGCTCGCCGGTCGACAGGAGAACATCGAGCTCGCGACCGCACGGTTCGTTGTGGAAAGCCCGGGCGAGTCCGAGCAGACGGTCGGTTTCGCCCGACATCGCCGACAACACCACGATCAGCTGATTGCCGTCGTGGTGCCAGCGCGCGACACGATCGGCGACGGCGGCGATACGGTCGACGTCGCCGACCGAAGTACCGCCGAATTTTTGCACGATAAGAGCCATAACTTTTTGAGTCGAAACGGAAAATGGATGCTGCTGGAGAACCGCGCCGGCGGCGCTGCGAATGGTGTGCGTCGCGTCAGGTCATGCGCTCGGCTACCCAGCCCGGCACTGCGGCCAGTGCCGCGGGCAGCTTGTCGGCATCGTTGCCGCCGGCCTGCGCCATGTCCGGGCGTCCACCACCCTTGCCGCCGACCTGCTGGCCGACGAAACCGGCGAGTTGGCCGGCATTCACGGTGGCGACGAGTGTCTTGGTCACCCCCACGACGACGCGTACTTTATCATCCTCGACCGTCGCCAGCACGACGACCGCGCGTTCGAAACGATCTTTCAAGCGATCACAGGCATCGCGCAAGGCCGTCACGTCGGCGCCGTCGACGGCTTCGGCGATGACCTGGACGTCGCCGACCAGCTGAGCGCTGTCCGCCAGGTCGCGGCCCGATTGACCGGCGAGCCGGCCGCGCAGTTCCTGGATTTCTTTTTCCAGCGATCGGCTGCGCTCGACGAGCTGCATCACTTTCTGCTCGACATCGCCGCCACCGGCGCGGACCAGATCGGCGATCCGGCCCAGGCGCGCATCGGCTTGCTGGGCATGGTCCAGCGCTGCCGCGCCCGTCACCGCTTCGATGCGCCGCACTCCCGACGCCACCCCGGATTCCGCGACGATACGGAAACAGCCGATGTCGCCAGTACGGGCGACATGGGTGCCGCCGCACAGCTCGACCGAGAAATCCCCCATCGAAAGCACGCGCACTTCGTCGCCATATTTCTCGCCGAACAAGGCCATCGCCCCGGCCTCGATGGCCTCACGATAGGGCATCAAACGCACCTCCACCGGCACGTTGCGGCGGATTTCACGATTGACCAATTGTTCGATCTCGGCCAGTTCCGCCGCGCTCAGCGGCCGCGGGTTCGAAAAATCGAAGCGCAGGCGCTCGTGATCGACCAGCGAACCTTTCTGCTCGACATGCGTACCCAGAACCGCACGCAGTGCAGCATGCATGAGGTGAGTAGCCGAATGATTGAGCCGGGTGGCCGTACGACGCGGATCCTCGACTGCCGCCAGGACCGCGTCGCCGCGCCCCAGCGAACCGCTCTGCATGTGGCCGAGGTGCAGGAACAGGCCACCCTGCTTGCGGGTGTCTTCGACCACGAAGACGGCATCATCACGGCGCAACTCGCCACGATCGCCGACCTGGCCGCCGGATTCGGCATAGAACGGCGTGCGATCGAGCACGATTGCCGCTGTCGTCCCGGCGGTCGCTGCAGTCACCGGCTGGCCGTCGACGAAGATCCCGAGCACGCGCCCTTCGTCGCTGGTCGTCTCGTAGCCGGAGAAGACCTGCTCATGGCCGAGCGCGGCCAGCGCCTCGGCGCCGATCGCGTGCGCGGTGTCGACGTTGGCGAAATGGCTGGCCGCGCGCGACTGTTGGCGCTGCACCTGCATCGCCGCCTCGAAGCCGGCGCTGTCCAGATCCAGCCCGCGCTCACGCGCGATATCCGCGGTCAGGTCATAGGGAAAGCCATAGGTGTCGTAGAGCTGGAAGACCACGGCGCCGGGAATGGTTTGGCCGTCGAGCTCGGCTATGGCCGATTCGAGGATGCGCATGCCCTGGTCGAGCGTCTCGGCGAAGCGCGTCTCCTCCTGCGCGAGCACGCCCGCAACCGTATCCGCCCGTTGCACGAGCTGCGGATAGGCATCGCCCATCTCGGCCGCGAGCGGCGCCACCAGGCGATGGAAGAACGGACGGTCAATGCCGAGTTTGTGGCCATGGCGCAGGGCGCGGCGAATGATCCGCCGCAGCACATAGCCGCGACCCTCGTTCGACGGCAGCACGCCGTCGAGGACGAGAAACGCACAGGATCGAATGTGGTCGGCGATCACCCGCAGCGATGCCGCTTCACTGACCGGCCCGTCGATCTCGGCGCGCACCGCCGCGAGCAGGCTCTGGAACAGATCGATATCGTAATTGTCGTGTACACCCTGCAACACCGCGGCTATGCGCTCGAGGCCCATGCCGGTATCGACCGAGGGATGCGGAATCGGGTTGAGTTCACCGCCGACAGTGCGTTCGTATTGCATGAACACGAGATTCCAGATCTCGATGTAGCGGTCGCCGTCCGCATCGGGACTGCCCGGCGGACCGCCGGCGATCCCGGGCCCGTGGTCATAGAAGATCTCCGAGCACGGACCGCACGGTCCGGTCTCGCCCATCATCCAGAAATTGTCCGCCTCGCCGCAGCGCGAGAAGCGTGCCGGATCGATGCCGATCTCGTCCAGCCAGATGCGCGCCGCCTCGTCGTCGTCTTCGTACACGGTCACCCACAGGCGCTCGGCCGGCAAGCCGAAGCGATCGGTCAACAGGCCCCAGGCATAACCAATCGCCTCGCGTTTGAAATACTCGCCGAAACTGAAATTGCCGAGCATCTCGAAGAAGGTGTGATGGCGCGCGGTATAGCCGACATTGTCGAGATCGTTATGCTTGCCGCCGGCGCGCACGCAGCGCTGCGCGGACGCAGCGCGCCGGAAGCCAGGGTCCTCGAGGCCGAGAAAGACGTCCTTGAACTGGACCATGCCGGCATTGGTGAACAGCAGCGACGGATCGTTCGCCGGTACCAGTGAACTGCTCTCGACCACGTTGTGATCGTGCGCCGCGAAATAGTCGAGGAAAGCGCGGCGGATGTCAGAAGTCTTCATCGTCTATCGTACGTTCCAGTGCATGGCGAATCTGTTGCGTGTCGAAGCCGCGGTATTCCAGGAATCGCGTCTGCCGTGCGCGCTCGGCCAGCGAACCCGGATCGTGGCGGAACTTGCGCCGGCGGACATCGCGCGCCAGCGCGGCGAAGTCGTACTCGGAGCCGGCCAACGCCGCCGCGATGAGATCGGCCGCCACACCGCGCGTCTCCAACTCGCGCGCGATCCGCCGCGGCCCGAAGCCACGCCCGGCACGGTAATGGACGTAAGCCGCCGCGAAGCGGGCATCGTCTTGCAGGCCGGCTGCGCCGAGTTCATCGAGTGCCGCATGGATGCTCGGCTCCTCGAGACCGCGCAGCATGAGCTTGCGGACCAGTTCCTGGCGGCTGTGCTCGCGCCGGGCGAGCGCCGCGACGGCCCATTCACGCGCGTCGCGGCGCGGGTCTTCGCTCAGGCCTCGGCCTCCGCCGGTCGCTCGTCGACATCGTCCGATGCCGCCACCGAGCGTGGGATGGTCTGGCCGCGCACCGCGCTCTCGACTTCCTGGGCAATCGCCGGATTGTCCTTCAGGAACTGGCGCACGTTCTCCTTGCCCTGGCCGAGACGGTCGCCTTTGTAGCTGTACCAGGCACCGGTCTTCTCGATCAGATTATGTTCGACACCGAGTTCGATCAGCTCACTCTCGAGCGAGATGCCCTCGTTGTAGAGGATGTCGAAATTGGCCTGGCGGAACGGCGGCGCCACCTTGTTCTTGACGACTTTCACCCGCGTCTCGTTGCCGATCACCTCGTCACCGCGTTTGAGTGAGCCGATACGCCGGATATCCAGGCGCACCGAGGCGTAGAACTTGAGGGCGTTGCCGCCGGTGGTGGTCTCCGGATTGCCGAACATGACACCGATCTTCATCCGCATCTGGTTGATGAAGATGACCAGCGTGTTGGAGCGCTTGATGTTGCCGGTGAGTTTGCGCAGCGCCTGCGACATCAAACGCGCCTGCAGTCCGACGTGGGTGTCGCCCATCTCGCCCTCGATCTCGGCCTTGGGCGTCAACGCAGCGACCGAATCGACGACGACGACGTCGACCGCACCCGAGCGCACCAGCATGTCGGTGATCTCCAGTGCCTGTTCGCCGGTATCGGGCTGCGAGACCAGCAGTTCGGAGACATCCACGCCGAGGCGCTCGGCGTACTGCGGGTCGAGCGCGTGTTCGGCGTCGACGAAGGCGGCGGTGCCGCCGATCTTCTGCACTTCGGCGACGACATGCAGAGCCAGAGTGGTCTTGCCCGACGATTCGGGCCCGAAGATCTCGACCACTCTGCCGCGCGGCAGGCCGCCGACGCCGAGCGCGATGTCGAGGCTCAACGAGCCCGTCGATACGACGGCGATATCGGGTACGGTGCCGCCGTCGCCCAGGCGCATGATCGACCCGGTACCGAATTGTTTCTCGATTTGGGACAGCGCCGCTCCTAGCGCTTTTCGCTTGTTGTCGTCCATTTTTTGGTGTCCTCTCGTGGGGGTTTTTGGGGTACTCCAGCGGGGACGGATTATCGCATACCTGTCGGAGCCGTTTAAGGAAGCTGAATCAAAGGAGCTCTGCCAAAGTGAGCAGGCATGCCCGGGGCAAGGCGCACGGGCTTCGCGGAGCGCAGTTCATGCGGAATAAACGAGCACCACCGGAGACCGCGCAGCGCCGCCCGCAGGTGGCGTTGCGCGGTCTCCGGCGGTGCCATGCACGGCCAGGATCGAGGGCCTCGGGCGGTGCGGGCGTCACTGCATGAGGAAACCCCGGTAGCCCTGCCCGGCGATTTCGCTGCACTTCTGCCGGTACTGGCCGACGCCGCCGATGTAGGACAACAGGCGGCGCGGCTTGCCCTCGACGTTGGAACCCATGTACCAGGAATTGGTCTTGGTCACGAGCGTGCCGTCGGCGACCTCGTCGTGGTGCTCGACCCACTCGTCCTGGAGTTGCTCGGAGGCCTCGATGCGCTGCGCGCCGTTGCCTCTCAGGTGCTCGATGCAGGCGGTGATCCATTCCGTCTGCTGCTGCAGGCAGGTCGTCATGTTACACAGCGCCGCCGAGGGCGCGAGCGGCGCACCGGTGGTGAACAGATTCGGATAGCCGTGTATGGCGAGCCCCATCGCGGTGCGGATGTCCTTGTTCCACTCGTCTTTCAATGTGCGGCCGCCGCGGCCGCGGATATCGATGCGCGTGAGCGCGCCCGAGCCGGCGTCGAATCCGGTCGCGAGAATGATCACATCGAGTTCGTGCACCGTGCCGTCGGCCAACTCGATACCCTGGGGCGTTACACGCGTTATGGGATTGTCGCGCACGCCGATGGCCGTGACGTTGTCGCGGTGGTAGACCTCGAGGTAGTCCGACTCCAACGGTACGCGATGGGTGCCAAAGCCGTAGTCCGTGGGGATCAGGAGATCGCACAGCTGAGGATCCTTCAGGCGCGCGCGCATCTTCTCGCGTACGAACTCGGAGACCATGTCGCTGGCGTCCTGGTCGGTGAATATCTCGGGGTAGGAAGCCAGCCACAGGCGCAACGATCCATCCTCCCACATGCGCTCGAACACCTCGAGCCGCTGCGCATCGGAGTGATCCGCCCAGTTGCCATTCTCGAATTCGAAGTTGAAGCCGCTGAAGGTATTGGGCAGCTTCTCACGCAGCTCGGCGAAGCGGGCCTTGTAGGCGGCAACTTCCTGCGGCCCGTAGCTCGGATTCTTCATCGGGCTGATGTACTGCGGAGTGCGCACGAAAACCTCGAGCTGGCCGACCTCGTGCGCGATGGTCTGGATGACCTGGATGCCGGTGGCTCCGATACCGACCACACCGACGCGTTTACCCTTGAGCTCGATGGGTTCTCTCGGCCAGCGTGCGGTGTGAAAGATACGGCCCTTGAATGTCTCCTGCCCGGGAAAGGTCGATTCGAGCGGTGCCGACAGCATGCCCGCGCAGGAAATGAAGAACTGGGTATCGATCGTTTCGCCGTCAGCGGTCTCGAGTGTCCATCGACCGCGCGCCTCGTCGAAAATTGCGCGCGTGATTTGTGTGTTGAACTGGATGTCCTCGCGCAGGCCGAGCTTGTCCGTGACGTAGTGCATCCAGCGCTCTATTTCGGGTTGCCCCGGGAAACGTTCGCTCCAGGACCAGTCCTTGTAGAGTTCTTCATCGAAGAGGTACTGGTAGATGAAGCACTCAGAATCGAATTTCGCGCCCGGGTAGCAGTTCCAGTACCAGGTACCGCCGACATCGGAGGCGGCATCGTAGGCGCGCACCTCGAGGCCGAGTTTGCGCAGCTGGTGAAGCTGGTACAGCCCGGCCACGCCAGCGCCGACGACCACGGCGTCGTAGTGGCTGGTGGCTGACTGAGCGCCGTTGGATTCTTGCTTGCTCATGAATGTCTTCCTCTGTCTCCGATGTTCGTATTCTGCCAGACGGAATCCTCGCACAAGTTGGCGCCGCAGGTGCAATGTTGCGCTGCGATAATCGCCTGCGGTTTCAGCGTAGCGGGCGCCGCCTCCCTGCGGCGCACGTATCCACTTGCTCAGCAAACGTGATCGACATTTACGAGCACGTATTCAGCGGCCAGCGGCGACGCACCTGGTAGCGCGCCCCGGCGTCATCGCTGCGCGATTCCATCAGCGTGAAATCAGTGACTTGCCAAACGACGGTGATGGCGTCCATGGCCCGCGGCGCCCGCCTGCAGGCGCGCGCGATGGTGATATGAGGGCGAAACGGCCGGTCTTCCAGCGCACAGCCGAGCGCCCGCGCGTGAGCGGCGAGTGCGGCCTGCAAACGCAACAGCGACGGCGGTTCCTCGAGGGGGGCAAGCCAGCTCACCGCACTTTTGCGCCACCAGCCGGCGAGTGCGATCGACAGTTCGAATGGCGCCAGCATGTCCGGCGCCGCCGACGACAGCAGTCGCGCATACGTCGGCGGCGGCACCGCGCCGAGGAAAACGAGGGTCAGGTGCAGATTCTCCGGCCGCACGCGACGGCCGTCGTACACGTCTATCTCCTGCGCGGCGGCCGCCAGCGCCGCCCGCGTCTCGGCATCGGGCCTGAGCGCGAAAAACAGTCTCCGCACGGCCTCAGCACACCAGGGCGAGCAGTTCGTCGAGCGCCCGCGCCACGCTGTGGGCGCGCACGTCCCGGCGCCCCCCCGGAAATTGCTCGCTCAGCGCGTATGGCGCTGCAGACGCGGCCGCGAAGCCGAAGCAAACCAGACCGACCGGTTTCGCCGCGCTGCCGCCACCCGGCCCCGCCACACCGGTGACTGCGCAGGCGATATCCGCCCCGGTCACGCGCAACGCGCCGCGGGCCATGGCACAGGCGGTTTGCTCGCTGACCGCGCCGTACCGTTCGAGCACCATTGCATCGATGCCGAGCAGCGCGACCTTGGCCGCATTGGAATAGGTGACGAGGCCGGCTTCGAACCACGCGGAGCTGCCGGGAATGGCAGTAACGCATTGTGCAATCCAGCCGCCGGTGCAGGATTCCGCCGTCGCCGCGCGCCAGCCGCGCTCAGCCAGCGCCGCACCGACCTCGCGTGCCCGCGCTTCGACTTCGGCCTGGGGCGGCGCCGCGCGCATCAGCCCGCCCGCGCGCGACGCTGACGAAAGAACTCGGTCAGCAGCTTCGCGCTGGCTGCCGCTTCGACCCCGCCGGTCACGCGCGGGTGGTGATTGAGCGCTGGATGGGCGAGCACGTCCATGACCGTGCCGGCAGCGCCGGCGCGCGGATCCGTGGTGCCGTAGACGACATGCGCGATGCGGGCGTGGACGATGGCACCGGCACACATCGGGCAGGGCTCGAGCGTGACGTAGAGGGTGGCGCCGTTGAGTCGATGATTGCCGCAGCGGCTCGCCGCCTCACGCAGCGCGACGATCTCGGCGTGCGCCGTCGGATCGCTGCGTGTGATATTCGCGTTATGGCCACGGCCAATGATCTCGCCCCCGAGCACGACCACCGCTCCAACCGGAACTTCGTCACAGCGTTCGGCGCACGCGGCCAGCCGCAGCGCTTCATGCATCCAATGGCTGGCGTCGCTCGTCATTGCGGGTTGATTTGTATTGCGGAGGGTTTCGGCCCGTGACACCGGCGCATTGAATCACGTCGTGCCGCAGCCGACCATGGCAACGTGGGTGTCAGTTCGACAGCGGGGGCTCGCCGCGCGCGGCGAGAACCATTAGATTGAGCGATGGCTTCCACGACAGGCGCAATACAGTGCGCAAGAGAAAGGACATGAAACGCGCCTCCTGGGTAGACAGCATCACCAGCGCGATGCTCAGCGACCCGAAGCTCGATCCGGCCGCCATGGGGGAATTGTCGCGCCTCGACGAAACGCTCTTCGAGGCCTGGAACCTGGGCGAGAACATCGTCCTGGCATGGACGCTGGATGACGCTGAGCTGCGCTTTCTCGCCGTGCGCCACTACGAACTGCTCGAACCGCAGGCCATGCATCGCGACAGCGGTGACAGCCGGCCTGATACGCATACCTTCATCGACTCCGTACTGGCCGGCTCCAAGTTCGTCACCGGCGGCGATTTCGAGCGCCTGCGAACACAATTCGGCCACGGCGCGCGCATCGTGCGTGCGAAGCTTGGGCGGTATCTCAGCAAGCACCGCGACCTGGTCAGCGTGCTCGTCACCCGCTACAGCGTATCTCTCGTCCGGGAACGCGCCGTGGTGCTGATCGACGCCGTCAACTTCTCCCTCTACTCGCCGCTCGAACAGGTCGCCATGCTGAACAGCCTCAGCTACTCGGTGAACTCGGCTTATCGTCAGCTGGCCGCGACGGACGTCCAGATCAACTTCGCGCGTACCACCACCGGCGACGGGTTCTACATCTGGAACCGTTTGCCGACGATCGAAGCCAACATCGCCTTGTACAAGCTGCTGCTGCTGATCCTGGCCGACAATGCCGTCGCCCAGTCGAGGGCCCGCCGCTTTCCGGTACCGCGGCTCCGCGCCGCATTTCATGTCGGCGAACATTACGAGTTCTACCAGGTCGAAGCGCTCAACCCGACCACCTTCAGCTACATCGTCGGGCCGGTGACGATCGATCTCTCGCGCTTCCTCGAGCATGCCCTGCCCGGCCAGATCCTGCTCGGTGATTTCAGCATCGCCATGCGCGACCCAACGAGCGCCAGCGAGAGCGCTGGCTCGACCCTCGATTTCATTTCCCGTACAGCGGTGTTGCTGAATGATTTGCAAGGACTGGGCGTGGCCAACGACCGGGTCGCCAACATCCGCTGCTACCTGACCGGCGCGCCCGATGCCGACGGCGGTTTCGCCGTCCGGCGCTACCGGCTGCGCGACAAACACGCCCTCACGCACCACGTCTACAATGCCAAGATCAACATTCACCTCGAACATGGCGAGCCGATTTTTCTCGGCTACCAGGACAAGGATCTGCACCCGCCGGGCGAGCCGCCCTTGTGGCTCGCCGGCGAGTGAGGGCCCGGGCCAGAATAACTTGGTTGTTTGGGGCATCGAGGCGCCCGACTGGCAAGGCGCGAGGAGGGCGAATAGTGGTTCTATTCAACTGACGAGCAACGCTGCCAGACGGGAGGATCGGCGTTCCAAATAGCTGAGTTATCCTGACACGGGCACTGAGGTCGGGCCTCGAGCGCCCGTCGCCGGCAGCCGTTTTTCAAGATACGTACAGCATTCCGCCATGAGTGGCTCGATCCGTTATCCAGCGCTCGAAATCAGTCGCGGACAACGGTTTGGCATAGAGATAGCCCTGCCCTTCGTCGCAACCGAGTTCGCGCAGAAAAGCCGCCTGCGCTGCGGTCTCGACACCCTCGGCGATGACCTGCATGCTCAGGGCGTGGCCCAGGCTGACGACGGCCGCGGCGATGGCCGAGGCGTCCGCATCGGCAGGCAGATCGCGGACGAAGGATTGATCGATCTTGAGGCGCTGGGCAGGCAGCCGGCGCAGATAGGTCAGGCTCGAGTAGCCGGTACCGAAATCGTCGATGGCCAGGCGCACCCCGAGCGTAGCCAGTTCGTCGAGCTTGGCGATGACCGCTTCGACATGCTCCATCACCACGCTTTCGGTAACCTCGAGTTCGAGCCTGGACGGCGGCAGGCCGGTGGCATCGAGAACGCTCTTCACCACATCGACGAATCCGGCCTGGCGAAACTGCACCGCCGAGACGTTGACCGAGACGGGTACGTCGAGCAGTCCCCGGCTGCGCCAGTCCTCAGTCTGAGCGCAGGCCGCGTGCAGCATCCAGCCGCCGATTTCGAGGATCAGGCCGCTTTCCTCCGCCACCGGGATGAAATTCGCCGGCGAGACCACCCCGCGTTGTGGATGCCGCCAGCGCGCCAACACTTCGATACCCATCAAGCGGCCATCGGCCAGGGTGTGCTGCGGCTGAAATACGGGGAACAACTCGCCGCGCGCCGCCGCGCCGCGCAGGTCCTGCTCGAGGGCCATGCGCTCGCGCACCGCCGAACCCATGTCCTCGGCGTAGAAGCGGAACTGGCGGCCGCCATCGTGCTTGGCCGCGAACATCGCGGTATCGGCGAGCGTAATCATGTCTTCCACGTCCGCACCGTTGTCCGGATGGATGGCGATGCCGATACTGCCGCCGAGCAGCAACTCGTGGCCGTCGACCCGGAAGGGGGTATCGATAGCATCGATGATCTTCGTGGCCACCCGCGCCGCATCCTCGACCGCGTCGATGCCGGGCAGCAGCACCACGAACTCGTCGCCGCCGAAGCGACTCAAGGTATCCGAAGCGCGCAGTGCAGCGCTGATGCGCTCGGCAACCGCGCGCAGCAGTTTGTCGCCGACGGCGTGGCCGAGCGAATCGTTGACCACCTTGAAGCGATCGAGGTCGACGTACAGCACCGCCAGCCGACTGCATTCGCGGCGCGCCTGGGCCGCCAGCAGCCGCATGCGATCGGATAGCAGCGCGCGGTTGGGCAGACCGGTCAGCAGATCGTGCTGGGCCAGATGCTCGATGTGCTGCTGCACCGCTTTGCGCTCGGAGATGTCGGAAAACACCCCGATGTGATTGGTGATCTCGCGTTCGGCATCGCGCACTGCCGTGATCGACAGCCAGACCGGGAAGACTTCACCATTCTTGCGCCGGTCGAACAGCTCGCCCTGCCAATGACCGCGCTCGCGGACGGCGGCCCACAGTGCGTCATAGAAGGCCGCATCCTGGCGGCCGGACTGCAGCAGTTGCGGTTGTAGGCCGAGTAATTCCTCGGCCACGTAACCGGTCATCGCACAATAGGCGGGGTTGACCATGATGAAACGATTGTCGCGATCGGTGATGAACACGCCCTCACGGCTCGCATCGAGCATGCGCACGGTGAGTTCGAGACGGGCCTGCAGCTCGGCCCGCTCACGGTCCTTGTCGAAAGCGTCGAGACTGTAAGCGACATCGCCCGAGAGATCGGTCAGCAAGGTGACCAGGTCCGGCGCGAAATAGCGCGCTTCGCTGGCATAGAAGGCGATGACACCCCAGTTGCGGCCGCCACGCCGGATCGGGCAGACCAGCAGTGAGCGCAGTTGCCAGCGCACGCAGACCTCACGCCACTGCAGCGTACCCGGATCCTCGTGCAGGTTGGCGACCGCGCGCGGCTCACCGTCGCGCAGGACCAGGCCGAAGGGCTCACCGGCGACCGGGTTGCCCGCGTCGACGCCCGTGCCGACCTCATCGAGGTAAGCGAGCGCCGGCCCGGCGGCGGCGAGGCGCTCGAGACGGCCTTCGGCCGCTTCGTGGCGGCCGACCCAGACCAGCTCGAGGCCGCCCTGCTCGACGGCGATGCGGCACACGGCGTCGAGCAGAGCCGGGGCTTCCTCGGCATGGATGATGGCCTCGTTGGTGCGGCTGAGCGCCGCGTAGTGGTGTCCGAGCCGGACCAGCGCTTCGTGTTCTTCGTGGCTTGCGGTGATATCGAGGTGGGTACCCAGCACCCGCAACGGGGCGCCGGCGGCGTCACGCTCCATGACCTGACCACGGTCGAGGATCCACACCCAGCGGCCCTGCTTATGACGCATGGCGTACTCGCACTCATAGCGCGAACTGGCACCGGCCAGATGCGCCTGCAGCGCGGCGTCGACATCAGGCCAATCGGCGGGCCGGACCAGTGTTCGCCACGCGTCGAATTCGGCGGCCAGCTCCTCCGGCGCATAACCGAGCATGGCACACCAGCGCGCATCGCAGATCATCCGTCCGCTCGGCACATGCCAGTCCCACAGCCCCAGGTCGGCGCCGGCCAGCGCCAATTCGAGGCGCTCTGTAGCGGCATCCTCTTCGGCATCGCGATCGCGCTGCAGGCGTTCGATCTGGCGATAGCGTTGTCGCAGGTAGAGCAGACTACCGCCCAGCAGCATCGCCAGCACGGCGTAACAGCCGCCATAAAGGACGACCTGGCGGCGCCATGGCGCCAGCAGCGCCTGCGCATCGCGGCTCACCACGACGAGCAGCGGGCGATCCAGGGGATGGGCTTCATCGCCGATCCGGGCGCGCGCAAAGTGCCGCAGTGCGGAATCCGTGAGGTCAGGCACGGCGAACATCGCTCGTGATGCTTCTCGGTCCAGATTGAGGACATCCCCGGACAATTCGAACGCTGCGCGGCTGAGTAAGTCCTCGGCCGCACGCCCGACGAACACCTCGCCATCGGCGTGGGCGATCACGGCACGCATGTCCGTCGCATAGAGCACCGAATCCAGCAGTTCAGCGAAGTAGTCGGCGTTCAGGGAGGCCGCGACAATTCCGCCGAAACCGCCGACGGCATCGGGAATGACCCGCATCAGGTTCACGCTGGTCACGTCCAGTACCGTCTCGAACGGCGGCGAGACATACAGCAGGCCCAGCTCCCCGCCCACCCGCGCGATGTCGAAATAATGCCGATCGCTGAAATCCGTGCCCAGCAGTTCGGCGCGGTTGCTGGCGCGCACTTGCCCGGCGGCGTCGATCACGAGCAGGGTACGCACAGCCGGCATGCCGTCGACCAGGATCTGCAGATTCGGCGTCGATTCTCGCGGCGGGCGCAGGCCATCGCCTCTGAGCACGCGCTCGCGTATGCCGCGCAGCACCCTGTCGGCGTCTCGCAACTGCAGTGTCATGTTTCTTTCGACGACGACGGCCGCCGCCTGCAGGCGCTGGCGCTCGCCGGCCGCGAGCCGCTGGCGCTGGTCGAGGAGCAGAAAGATCAGCAGCACGCCTGCCGCCAGCAGGGTGAACAGCACCAGCAGCGGTAGCGCCCTGCCGGTCTTGCCGCCCCCTCCTGAGTGCCGCGATTTGCTCATGCGCCGTGCCATTGCCTGTTGTCATCCGCCCGCTGACCACCGCGGCGCCGGGCTCGAGGCGCTTTATGACATTTTCCGCCCGCCCCCCGCAATGTGCCTTAGGGTCCGCCGCAGAATAACTGGGCGATTGGGGGCGTCGAGGCGCCCGGCTGGCCAGGCGCGACATCACTGTACTTGATGCCACACCCCTACCTCATTGCGGCGATCCTTCATCGATTTTCGCGGCCGCAACTAAAACCTCAGGTACCATTCCCGGCAGTACGCCGGCGCGCATCGAACAATCGGTACCGGAGAGCGACGAACAACCGCCATCGAATTGCCAGCCGTGATCCCCGAACGCCAGTCCGCCCTAGCCATCTCTCTGCTCTACGCCCTGTTCGCCGGGCTGTGGATCGTCGTCTCGGACGCCTTCACCGCGTTCGTCGTCGGCGACGAACCCAGGCAATTCATCTTCAACCTCGGCAAGGGCCTGGCCTTCGTCGCTGTCACCAGCGCAATCCTGTACCTGCTGTTGCGCAATTGGCGCCGGCCGGCCGACGATGACGCGGGCGCCGCCGCACTCGAGCGCCCGCGGCCTGCTTTGCGCCAACTGCTGCCGTTGCTGTGCGCGCTGACCCTGGCCGTGCCGCTGACCGGTTTCGCCGTCTATGTCCTCGCCGGCCGCCAGGTCCAGATGGATGCGTTCGCCAACCTCGAGGCCATCGCCGCACTCAAAATCCATGACCTCGATACCTGGATGACCGAGCGCCATGCCGATGCCGGAACCCTCAGCAGGGACGCCAACTTCATCGATGGCGTGCAAGCCCTGCAGCGCCGCGCCGAGAACCGTGACGCAGCCCTGATCCGCACCCGGCTGGCAAGCATGCAGCGCGCGCTCGGATACCGCACGGTAGGCCTGCTCAACGCCGACCATGAACCGTTATTGACGGTGGGCGACCCTGATTTGACCCTGCCGCGCGCGACACGGGTGCTGTTGCGCCAGGCCGTGCTCAGCGGCGAAGTGCGCAGGGGCAAGCTGCAGCAAGGCCAGGACGGCCGGCCGCACCTCGATTTCATCGCACCCCTGGTACAGGCCGGCTCGCCGGTGGGAGCGGTAGTACTGCGTGTCGACCCGGCACGTTTTCTCTACCCGCTGCTGCAGAGCTGGCCGACGCCCAGCCCCAGCGGCGAAATCCTGCTGGCCCGCGTGACGGGTGACGCGGTGACTTTCCTCAATGCGCCGCGCCATCGACCGGACGCCGCCCTCAGCCGGCAACGCCTGCATGGCGATGACCGCGTAGTCGCGGTGCTGGCGCTGTCGAATGGCGGCGACGGCACCCTCTCGGGGACCGACTACCGCGGCATACCCGTCCTTGCCGCCCACCAGCCGGTGCCCGGCACGAATTGGCAGCTGATTACCAAACTCGACCGCGCCGAGGCCCTCGCACCAGCGCGCCGCATGGGCTGGTGGGCAGCGCTCGTTGCGCTCGGTGCGGCCTTGCCGCTCGGCGTCGCGGTGTGGTTGCTGCTGCACCAGCAACGACACGCACAGCAGTTGCAGGGCCGCCTCACTGCCAACCGCATGCTCGAGCAGTTCTTCCGCCTGCCTTTCGTCGGCATGGCCGTCATGTCGCCGCAGACCCGCCAGTGGCTGCGCTGCAACGACCGTCTGTGCGAGATGCTGGGCTGTTCACCGGAAGTGATGACGACCCTGACCTGTAGCGACATGACCCATCCGGACGATCGGGGCAAGCTTGCCGCCGCCTTCGAACGTGTCCTCGGCGGCGCCCAGGACGGCTTCCAAATCGACCAGCGCTTCGTGCGCAAGGACGATGCCGTAGTCGAGGCGCTCATCGACGTCAAATGCACCCGCCGCGACGATGGTCAGGTCGACTACTTCATCGCCACCATCCAGGACATCACCGCCGAACACCAGGCGCAACTCGCCCTGCAGCGCAGCAACCGGATGTATGCGACCCTCAGCCGTTGCAGCGCGGCGATCGCCTATTCCGGTTCCAGACATGTCCTGTACGACGCGGTGTGCAGCGCCGCGATCGAGGCCGGCGACCTGCGCATGGCCTGGATCGGCGAGATCGAGGCGGCCAGCGGGCGCATCATCCCCGTGGCCTGCTATGGCGCCGGCACGGAGTACCTGGACGACCTCCATGTCACGCACCATGCAGACGACCCGGCCGGACATGGGCCTTCCGGCACCGCGGTACGCGCGAACGAACCCGTCTGGTGCCAGGATTTCCAACACGATCCGCGTACCGCGCCATGGCGCGAACGGGGGGCGGCGGCGGGCTGGGGCTCCTCCGCCGCGCTGCCCTTGCGCCGCGGCAGCGCGGTGGTCGGCGTATTGAATCTCTATGCGGGTGAGCGCGATGCTTTCGACGAGCAAACGCGCCAGCTGCTGATCGAGATGGCGCGCGATATCAGTTTTGGCCTCGAACATCTCGACCGGGCCGCGGAACGCGATGGGCTGACGCGAAAACTGCGGGAGAGCGAGGAGGGCTACCGCCTGCTGTTCGAGAACTCGCTGGACGGCATCATCCTGACCGCATTCGATGGCCGTATCCTGGCAGCGAACCCGGAGGTCTGCCGCATGCTCGGACGCAGCGAGGACGAGATCCGGCAACTCGGCCGCACCGGCATCTTCGACGCCCGCGACCGGCGCCTGGCGCTGGCCCTGGCCGAGCGTGATCGCTGCGGGCGCTACAGCGGCGAATTGACCATGGTGCGTAAAGGCGGCGAGCACTTCCCGGTGGAGCTGACGTCGGCGGTCTTCAGCGACAGCAGCGGCGAACCTCGCGCCAGCATGGTCATCCGCGACATCAGCGAACGGGTGAGCAATCGTGCCCGCATCGAAGAGCAGCTCGCCGAGCTGCGGCGCTGGAACGCCGCCCTGCTCGGCCGTGAAGAACGTATCATTGCCCTGAAACGGGAAATCAATTCACTGCTGCAACAAAGCGGGCAGGCCCCGCGCTACCCCAGCGCGGCCGCAAGCAGCCCGGCCCCGGAGTCCTGATCGATGTCATCTGCGCACGCCCAACTGCCCAAGGCCCACTGCGGCATCGCCGGGCTCGACGAAATCACCGGCGGCGGTTTCCCGGCGGGCCGGCCGACCCTGCTGTGCGGCGGCCCCGGCTGCGGCAAGACCCTGCTGGCCCTCCAGTTCCTCGTCCACGGCGCGACCGCCTGCGACGAACCCGGCGTGTTCATGGCGTTCGAGGAGACCGCGCGCGACCTCACGCGGAATGTCGCCTCCCTGGGCATCGACCTCGACGCCCTCTCGACCCAGGGCAAACTGAAAGTCGATCACATCCACGTCGACCGTCACGAAATGACCGAGACCGGCGACTACGATCTGGAAGGCCTGTTCATCCGTCTCGGCCACGCCATCGACAGCATCGGCGCCAAGCGCGTGGCGCTCGACACCATCGAGACACTGTTCGCGGGGTTCTCCAACGAGGCTATCCTGCGCGCCGAATTGCGCCGCCTGTTCCTGTGGCTGAAGGAGCGCGGCGTGACGACCCTCATCACCGGCGAAAGCGGTGAGCGCACCCTCACCCGGCAGGGGCTGGAGGAATACGTGTCGGATTGCGTGATCGCCCTCGACCATCGCATCGTCGACCAGATCTCCTCGCGCCGCCTGCGCGTAGTCAAGTACCGCGGCTCGACCCACGGCACCAACGAATACCCCTTCCTCATCGACGAAGACGGCATCTCGGTCCTGCCCGTCACGTCTCTGGTGCTGGACCACGAAGTCTCGAGCGAACGCGTTTCCAGTGGCGTGCCCGCCCTCGATGCCATGCTCGGCGACGCCGGCTACTTCCGCGGCAGCAGCGTGCTGGTCTCGGGTACCGCCGGCACCGGCAAGAGCAGTCTCGCCGCCCACTTCGCCGCGGCCGCCTGCAAGCGCGGTGAGCGCGTGCTGTATTTCCCGTTCGAGGAGTCGCCGGCCCAGATCGAGCGCAATATGCTCTCCATCGGTCTCGACCTCCACTTCTGCAAGAGCGCCGGCCTGCTGCATTTCGATGCCAACCGGCCGAGCCTGGGCGGACTGGAAATGCATCTGCTCCGGATGCGCAAGATGATTGCCGCCTGCAATCCGCAAGTCGTCATCGTCGATCCGCTCAACAGCTTCATCGCCGGGGGTAACCGGCTCGAGGTCAAGCTGATGCTGCTGCGCCTGGTCGATTACCTGAAATCGCGCCACATCACCGCTCTGTTCACCAACCTCACCGCAGGCGGCGATCATCCCGAGGAGACCGATACGGCCATCTCCTCGCTGATCGACACCTGGCTGCTGCTGCAGCGGATCCACGTCGCGCAGCACCGCCAGCGCACGCTCGAGATCATCAAGTCGCGCGGCATGGCGCATTCCGATCGCATCAGCGCCTTCCGGCTCACTGCCCACGGCATAGCGCTCGAGGCGCTGACCGGGGACAAGCATGCCGACGGGGACGACGTATGAGCGAAGAACACGCTGGCCCCGGCGCCCCAGCCGGCGAGCCGGAACAATCCTGGGCACTGCGCCTGTATGTCGCCGGCCAAACGCCCAATTCGATTGCGGCGATCGCCAACCTGCACCGCCTGGCCAAAACCCATCTGGAGGGGCGCTACACCATCGAGGTCATCGATCTCTATCAGCAGCCGCAGCGTGCCGAGGAGGACAAGATCCTCGCTGTGCCGACATTGATCCGCAAACTGCCCGCGCCAATGCGCCAGATCATCGGCAACCTGGCCGATACCGAACGCGTCCTGGTCGGGCTCGATCTGCGCCCGCGCTGAAGCGGACTGCGGCGCACCCATCGCCATGCAACATTCAGCGGACGAGCCGGCACCAGGCACCAATCCGGAAACCGCTCTAGAGCAACTTCGCCGCGAGAATGAAACCCTGCGCGCCGAGCTCGACGCCGCCGAGCAAACCCTGCAGAGCATCAAGAGCGGCAGCATCGATGCCCTGCTCGTCGCCGGACCGGCCGGGGAACGCTTGCTGGCCTTGCAGGACGTCGACCATCCCTACCGCCAGCTCATCGAGAACCTGAGCGAAGGGGTACTGACCCTGACCATGGACGGCGTGGTCCTGTATGCCAACCATCGCTTCGCGGATATGCTGAAAACGTCCCTCGAACTGGTCATCGGTTCGCTGTTCGGAAGCTGGACGGCCAGCGACGGCCTGGGCACCCTGGAGCACCTGTTGCGTCCCCACGCGGGCACCCAGCGCGAGCAGATTACCCTGACCGCCCGCGACGGCAGCCGCCTGCCGGTGGTCGTTTCAGTTACCGAGCTGCGCGTCGATCGGTCCGGCGGCATGCTCGGCATGGTGGTGATCGATCTCCGTGCACACGAGCACGGCGGCGCACCGTTCGCCGACGAGCGCCTGGCGCGCATGGCACTGCTCAGCGTGATCGAGGATCAGCACCGGGCCGAAGCCACTCTGCGCGAAAGCGAACGGCGCTTTCGGACCATATTCGAACAGGTGCCAGTGGGTGTGGCGGTGGTCGATTCCGACAGCGGAAAAATTTATGAGGCGAACGAAAAATTTCGCCGCATCACCGGTCGCACCCGCGAGCAACTCAGCGCGCTCGGCTGGCAGCGCATCACCCATCTTGAAGACATCGCGGCCGGCGAGGAAGCCATGGCGCGCCTGCGCGACGGCGAAGCAGCCGTCAGCCAATGCAAGCGCTATGTGCGGCCGGACGGCAGCGAAGTCACCGTTCATCTGACCATCGCTCCGCTAATCCATGAGGCGGGAGAGTCGCCGCGCCACCTCGGCATGATCGAGGACATCACCGAGGCCGAACGTACCCGGCGCGCACTGGCCGAATCGGAATCGCTGTTTCGCGGCATCGTCGAACAATCCATCGCCGGCGTCTATATCGTGCAGGACAACGAGTTCAAATACGCCAATCCGCGGCTGGCAGAAATCCTCCGCTACGACACGCCGGAGGAATTGGTTGGACGCCCCGTCCTGTCGGTAATTGCCGAACCGGACCACCCCCGGGTCGAGACCAACATGCAGCGCCGCCTGAGCGGCGAACAACCCCGCATCAGCTACACGCTGCGAGGACTGCGCAAGGACGGCACCACTGTCCACGTCGCGCTGCACGGCTCGCGCATCATGTACTGCGGCGCGCCCGCCGTGGTCGGACTGGTGCTGGATCTGTCCGAGACGATGGACGCCGGCGCCCGATCCTGGGGGCAAGGCGAGTAGGTATCATCGCGGGAAGCGCACGCCAATCGATGCCTGTCCCGCCATTGTTCCCCGCCATTGTTCCCTTTACTCAACCGCGCTCAGAACGCCAACGGATGCGCTACGGCGTGGCCCGTGTAATCAGCTGCGAAAAGCATAGCCGGCCTCGACGTCAGTGCGATGCAGGATACCGAACGTGCGGAAAGTCATGGGTGCCTGCTGGCGGCGCACGTACAGCGCGTCGACCCCCTCCCGCGACATGATTTCGCGTGCCTCGTGCAGGGTTGCCTGCAAATGTACCGGTTTGATCTCGAAGCGCTCCGCCGGTATCGCCCCGAGGTCGATATCGGCGTCTGATGCGGAATCCGCTTCGCAGTAGCGTGCAAGATCGGCGGCACGCATCAGCAACGGACGTTCGCCATCGCCGTCGATGATGATCCAGTGCGGACGGCGCTCGAGCAGTGCGTATGCCGCGTTGCGCGCCAGCATGCGCCCGGTGTGTTCGAAGCTGCGATTCATGACCGCCGTGACGCCCACGCGACGCAGGCCCTGGGACACCGGATCGTGTCGGTAGTCGAGGCCGGCGTCGCGCAGCATCAGCGTGAACACCGACTCCTGGCCGAATCCGATGCGTGAGGTCAGCGCCGCTGTCACCACCGCCAGCATGGCCGGCAGGATGACAAGCGGATTGCCGGTCATCTCGAGCAGCGCGAGCAGCGCCGCCAGCGGTGCCTGCAGCACCGCGCCCATCATCGCCGCCATGCCCAGCATGGCGTACATCGCCGGATCCGAGGCTATCCCGGGAAGCAGCTCGATCAGTATCGCGAAGCAACCGCCGGCGAGGCTGCCGAGCACCACCGTGGGCCCAATCAGACCACCCGGCATGCGCACGGCCACACACAGCGCGCTGGCGCCGAATTTGGCGGCGAAGATCGCTGCCATGGTGGCCAGGCCGAGTTGTCCGGCGAGCGTCTGGTCGACGGTGTCGTAACCGAGCCCCAGCACTTCTGGTACGGCTACGCCGAGGGCCCCGACGCTCGCCCCGGCGAGTGCGAACTGCAATGCCACCGGCAGGCCCGCCGTGTTCGCGCCCAGTCTCCGAATGGTGCGCACGAAAAACGCCGCGGCAGTGCCGACTATCACGCCCATGAGGGAGATGTAGACGAGTTCCCACAGCGAGGCCAGGCCCAGCTGCGGCACCAGGAAGGCCGTGCCGACGCCGAATACCGCACGCGTGATGGTGGTCGCTGCCACCGCCGCCAGGATCACCGGGACGAAGCCGGCAATGGTGTACTCTGCCATGATGACCTCCATGGCGAACACCACACCCGCCAACGGTGTGTTGAACGACGCCGCAATGGCCGCCGCCGCGCCGCACGCGACCAGCGTCCGCAAGGAGTTGTTGGGCAGCATCAGGCGCCGTCCGAGCAGGCTCGCGACCGCGGCGCCGAGATGGATGCTGGGTGACTCGCGGCCCAGCGATTGGCCGCTGGCCAGCGCGAGCGAGCCGCCGAAGAACTGTACCAGCAGGTTGCGCCACGGCATGTGGCCCTGATGGTAGTGCAGACGCTCGAGAACGTGGATGACACCTACCGTGCGTGCGGCTACCGGCAACACGCTGTAGATGAGCCCGAGCACGATGCCGCCAGTGGCTGGCAGCGCGAAGCGCAGCCACGGCTCGAGCGCTTCGAACGTCGCCTCCGGCAGGCCAGTCGCTAAATCGCTCTGCAGTGCAGTGACGAGAAATCGAAAGGCGACGATGGCAAGGCCCGCGGCGATGCCAGTGACGAGCCCGAGCAGCGCGAGGACGCCGTCGGCCTGTGCTGCGGCGAGACGCAGATGATAGCCCTCGAGACGTTCGCGGAGACGGCTGCGCAGATCAAGCACAGGCATAACGATTCCTGCACAGCGCGCGGTGCGGGACAGTGCGGCTAGGTAGTGCGCGCGGCGGGCCGGAGCGATGCCTGGTGAACATCGCTGACAGTGATTGCACTGCAGCTCCGCACCAGCACGGGCTTCGCGGGTGAATTGGCAGGCGTGCTGACAGTGTCATATGCAAGCAGGGTACCGCACGGCCGCCATCGACAATCATCCCCTCGCTGCCCCCGAGGCGGGGACTCGGTACCGGCATCCATTGCCAGGCGGACTTCGAGCGTCTACGTTCCTCCAACCGGCTACATGCCCGACGAGATCAAGGATAACCCGAGCCCGAGCGACGTTGGTCAGCTTCGATCACCCCCCTGCTACGAGGTTCGAGCGATGCCTTGATCATAATCCCCGCGGTCGAGATCGAACTCACGTAGATGGCGTTGGCAAGGCGCCCGGATTGGGGGACAGTTTACTTATCTCGATAATTGCCTCTTAGAAGTCTGCTCGTGAGCGCCGAGATAAGTAAACTGTCCCCCGATCTTGGAGCGAGATAAGTAAACTGTCCCCCGATCTTGGAGACCGATCTTGGACGAGATAAGTAAACTGTCCCCCGATCTTGGAGACGCCCGGCGGGCCCTTACGCAGTGTCAGCCCCGCGCGGCCAACGCGCGCCGCACCATGCGCGCCAGATCCGCGCGCCGATAGGGCTTGGGCAGCAACAGCACACCGGGATCGAGGCGACCGTGGTGGACGATGGCGTTTTCGGTGTAGCCCGAGGTATAGAGTACGCCCAGCTCGGAGCGGAGTTGCTGCGCCGCGTCGGCGAGCTGGCGCCCGCTCATGCCGCCCGGCATCACCACGTCGGTGAACAACAAGGCGATGTCGTCACGGGCGCGCAGGATCTCGAGCGCCGCGCGGCCGTCCTGCGCATCGATCACCCGGTAACCCAATGCGCGCAACTGGCCGCGCGCAAAGCGCCGCACCAGTTCGTCGTCCTCCACCACCAGGATGGTTTCGGTGCCGCCTGCGACGGCGATGTTATCGCTGTCCTCCCCGGCGTCATCGGCCTCGCTGCCAGGCTGCACGCGCGGCAGATAGAGCTTGACCGTCGTCCCTTCACCGGGCTCGGAATAGACGCTGGCATGGCCGCCGGATTGCTTGACGAAACCATAGACCATGGCCAGCCCCAGGCCCGTCCCGCGGCCCGTCGGCTTGGTGGTGAAGAAAGGTTCGAATACCCGTGGCAGCGCGTCCGGCGCGATACCCATGCCGCTATCGGAAACCGCGACCAGGACGTACTGCCCGGCGGTGACTTCGTCGTGATGCTCGACATAATCGTGGTCGAGTCTGATATTACCCGTCTCGATGGTCAGCCGGCCGCCGTGCGGCATGGCATCACGGGCGTTGATACACAGATTGAGCAGCGCGCTCTCGAGCTGGGCGGGATCGACCAGCGCCCGCCACAGGCCGCCGCCCTGCACCAGTTCGATCTCGATTTGCTCACCCAGGGTCCGGCGCAGCAGGCGGTCCATGCCGACGACCAGCTGATTGACATCGACCTTCTTGGGAACGAGCGCCTGCTTGCGGGCAAAGGCGAGTAAACGCTGGGTCAACTCCGCGCCGCGCTGGGCGGCGCCGGCGATCATTTCGGCCAGCGCTGCCTGTTGCGGTGCCGGGCGCAGTTCGTCAGCGAGGATCTCGGCATTGCCGAGGATCACCGTGAGCAGATTATTGAAATCGTGGGCGACGCCGCCGGTCAGCTGACCGACCGCCTCGAGGCGCTGGGACTGCTGTAGCCGCTCGGCCAGTTCGCGGCGTTCGGTGATATCGAGCACGGTGCCGGAGATGGCCTTGGGACGGCCGCGTGCGTCACCCCGCAGTTCACCCAACTCGTGAACCCAACGCACCTCGCCGTCCGGGCGCAGCACCCGATGCTCCAGGTCCAGCGCTGCGGCGCCGCTGAGTGCGCGCCCGCGCGCCGCTTCGAAAACCGCCAGGTCATCCGGATGGACACGACCGAGGAACTCGGCATCGCTGACCGTGCCGCCGTGCGGTGTGAGACCGAATATGCGGAACGTTTCCTCGGACCAGTAGCGGTGGCCGCTGTCGATCTGGAACTCCCAGCTGCCCAGATGCGCGATGCGCTGCGCCTCGGCGAGGCGCTCGTTCATGCGCTGGCGCTCGGTGATGTCGCGCAGGCTCGCAATCCAGGCACGGGCATCATCCCAGCAAGTCGGCGCGACCCGCATCTCGACAGTGAGTACCTGTCCCTCACGCACGACTTCGAGCTCGACAGGTTCGCTTGCGTCGATCGGGTGGCCGAAGGACGAGCCCACCAGTATCGCTGCCGGCCGGTCGAACAGCTCGGCCGCGGCAGCATTGGCGAAGTGGATGACGCCCTCGTCATCGATCACCAGCACGGCGTCGGCCTGGCTATCGATCAGATCGCGGAAACGCGCCTCGCTGGCGCGCAGTTGATAGGCCAGATCGGATTGGCGTAGCTGTGCCCGCACCCGCCCGAGGAGATGATCGTCGGCGATGGGTGTGACGATGTAGCCATCGGCGCCGGCGTCGAACGCATCGGCCTGGCGCAGATCGCCCGGCCGCGCCGCGGTCGACAACAGCACCGCGATCCCCGCCAGTTCAGGGTCGCTCTTGATCCGGCGCAGCACTTCGTTTGCGCCGGGTTCGGACAGCTCGCTATCGAGCAGCACCAGGCGGGGGCGCTGCTCCCGCACCAGGCGCCAGGCTGCTTCGCCATCCGCGGCCTGCGTCACGGCGTAGCCGCCCTGCGTCAGGACCTGCGTCGCCGTAGCAAGCGTGGCGGCGTTTTCGCCCACGAGCAGAATGCCGTGGCCATCCGTCACGGTCGACATCCTCATGGAGAGCGCGGCGCCGCGCTGCGAATCGATCACGGTGCCGCGCCGGTGTCGCTTCCATTCGGCTCGATCCCGGCCAGTTCGAGGCCGTGCAGGACTCTTACGGTATCGGAAAGGTCGCCGATCACACGCCGCATCGGCAGTGGCAGCGCTTTGATCAAGGTCGGCGTCGCCAGGATTCGCTCCGACGCCGACATTTCCGGGTGCTCCAGCAGGTCGATCACCTCGATATCGTAACGGCCGTCGAGCTCCTCGGCACACAGGCGGCGCAAATTGGCGATGGCACGCTCCGAATGTGCGGACTTGCCGGTGATATAGAGACGTAGCAGATACTGGCCCATGCGCTTCACCCTCGAGATCCTGCCCTTCCCAACTTGCGCTGGTCACAGCAGGTGGCGGCGCCAGGCGTCAGGCAGGCACTCACTTGCGGTGTGCCGTGAACCAGAAAGTCAGCATCGACGCTGGCCCGCCACCGGCCGGGATCCGCCCAACCGCACCCCTACCATACGCTGCGCGGTACTCGACCCCATGGATTCTGGGCAATCGAGTCTGACGCGCTGCCTTCTCTTCAATCCACCGCTGCGTTGGCGGATACCTGCGGACGACGGTCTGATACGAGGTGCCTGAACAACACCGGGGTGACCGTCAAATCGACCACCCAGGCAATCAGCAACGTCGCCGCCGCGAGCAGGCCGAACTCGGCCTGGGCGCGCAGATCGGCGACGGCGAGCGCGGCGAAACCCGCACACAAGGCCGCCGTCGTCATGCTCACCGGGCGCAGCACCGCGGCGAAGGTCGCGGCCAATGCGCGCTCCGGCGCAGCGGGAAATTCATGATCCTGGGTATAGCGCGCGAGAAAATGCACGGTATCGTCGATGGCGATGCCGAACACCGCGCAGGCCACCAGGCTCGTGGTCAGATTCAAGGTCACCGGCAACAGCCCGAGCAGGCCGAAATAGACCAGGATCGGCAGTGCATTCGGGATCAGCGCGAGCAGACCGATGCGCGGCGAGCGGTAGACCACGGTGAGCACGAGGCCGATCGCAGCGAGGGCCAGCATGAGCCCACGCAACTGACCGCGGGTAATCGCCTCGACTGTCTGTGCGGTGAGATAAGTCGTGCCGGTCACCTCGCCATGCAGATCGGCAGGTAGCTCGGCCAGACGCGTGTTGATGCGCGCGGCCAGCGCATTGACCGCAGCCGTCGACTGCACCGTGGTGCTCACGCGCAGCAGCGTGCGGGAATAGTCTGCATCGACGAAACGGCCGATCTCGCGATCGCCACCGAGTAGCAGTACGTGGCGATTGAGGCGCGCCGTCGCCGGCAGCGGCCGATCGCGCGCCTGCTCCGGTGCAATCGCCTGATGCAGCAGCTCGAGGTAATCGGTCAACGCCAGGACCGCGCCGACCCCGGGTTCGGCGGCGAGCCAGTCGGCGAGTCCGGCGACGACCTGCAGCGTCGCCGGGTCGAGGAAAGCCTCCGCCCGGTCGGCCTCGATCACGACTTCGAGCGGGACCGGGCCGGCGAAGGCGTCGGCGATGCGCTCGAAATCGCGCACCACCGTGCTGCCGGCCGGAAAGCTGCGTAGTACCGCGGTATCGACGGTGATCCGCGTGCTCAGCGCGAGGGCCAGTACGACGGTCACCAGGGCCAGGCCGAGAATGGTCCTGCGCCGCGTCTGCACCTGTAGCGCGAGCCGGATGGCCAGCGCGGCAGAACGCCCGCGCTGGTGTGCAGTCCGCGGGCGTCCGGGCACCAGCACGAGCGCCGCCGGCACCACGGTCATCGCGCCCAGCCACGCGAGCAGGGTGCCGAGTGCGGCATACAGACCGAAGGTCTGAATCGATGCGAGCGTCGACAGCGCGAGCGCCGCGAACGCGATGGCGGTGGTCAGCGCGGTCAGGGCCAGGGGGCCGGCCACTTCCTCGAGCGCCGCGGCCACGGCATCGTGTCGCCGGGCGCCGATCTGGTAACAGCGTTCGAACGCACAGACCACGTGAAGGGCATAGGCAAAGCCGACCACGAAGACGACCGGCGGCAGACTGGCGGTGACGAAGTCGAGCGCTGCGCCGCCGGCCGCGAACAGCGCCAGCGTCATCGCCGTACTCATGCCGTTGGCGACGAGCGGCACCAGCGCGCCGCGCAGATTGCGAAAACCCACGGCGGCGACGGCGAGCGTCGCGAACATCGCGAGCGGCGTGACGGTCATCAGATCGTGCTCGAGAATGCGGCCGAGTTCGAGCCGGATGCGGAGCGGCCCATTGACGAAGCTCGCGCCGCCCGCAGCGGCCTGCGCCGCTATCCGTTCGATGTCGGCAACGCTGCGTTCGAGTTCGCGGCGCTGCTGCCCGCCCGCGAAACGCACCGCGAGCATCAGCCCGCGGCCGTCCGGCGCGACCAGCAAGCCGCGCACGAGGGGGTTGGCAAGCGCACGCTCGCGCAGCGCCTGTGCTGCGGCGGGCGTGGCGGGCAGCACGTCGAGAAAGGGCGCGATCACCGTGGTGTCGATGCCGATCTGCACGTCGAGTGCGTCCGCCAGGCTGTCCACCGTGCTGACCCCGGGCACGGCGGCAATGGCGCGCGTCATCTCACGATACGCGGCCAGCCGCGCCGGCGTGAACAAGTCCTCGCCGAACCAGGTCACCAGCAGCACGTCATCGTCGCCGAAGATGGCGCGCACGCGATCCTGGGTCGCCCGTTCGGGGCCGGCGCGCGGCCATAGCGCGCTCATGCCCGCATCGAGTTCGAGGCGCGGACGCAGGCGCGAAAGATCGAACAGGATCACGAGCGCAAGCAGCGCGAACAGCAGCGCGACGCCGACCACCAGGCGAGGGTAGGCGAGCAGACGCGTCATCAACGCGGCACGCTGGCTCACCCGCGCTGCTCGATGTCCTGCACGGTGAACAGATGATCGGGCAGCGGCTCGTCGATGACGATATCGGACACGATGAAAGTACTTCGCGTGCCAAGCTGATGGTTGGTGACGGTGGTCTCCAACGGCACGCGGCGTCCGGCGACGTCGGCGATGCGATCCGGCGCGGTCTGCAAGGTCTTCTCGAGCACCCCGTCGGCGCCGAAGAACTCGACCGCCAGCGGCACGCACCAGCGCTTGTCGACGATGGCGCGCAACCGCGTCGATGACGCGTCGTCGTTTGGGGCGTCGGGTTCGATGATGGCCACCGCTCGCCCGGCGTGCATACCGTCCCGGGTCGGCTGTCCGGCAAGGCCATCGAGCAATCGTTCGATCTGTTGCAAATCCTCGAAGCTCACGTCGGCGCCGAGCGCCGAGGCCGATGCCCCGGCACCGGCCATGCGCCGCGCGCGGCCGGTATCCGGTGTATAGACATGAATTTCAGGCCGCATCCGGGGCCGGGCGACGATGAGCACCTCGAGGCCGGCGTCGCGCTTGGGCGCCTCGACCCCGATCCGCGCCTTGATCGTACCGTCGTCGAAGCGCTTCCAGCGCAGCAGCCGTACCGACTCCCGCGACCAGCCGGCCGCGCTCGTAACGTGCACATGCTGCGTCTGCACCATGGTCTGCATCGGCGGTGCACGCCACGCGCAATCGAGCGCCGGCGACTCGCCCGCGAAGGCTGCCGCGGGCGCCATGAGCACGAAATTCAGGACCCAAACAAGCCGCGAGTCCCGGTTGTTACGGCGTTGCCGGGGGCCGCGGGCCACGCGCTCAGGTACCCATGCGCTCGAGCGCCTGCTCGGTCATATAGCTCGAAACCAGGTCCTCGTCCGGGTCGAGCGCCGTGCGCCATTGCCCGCGGCAGGTCTCGGCCTGCAACACGCGGGTCACACGATGGCTCTTGATGTCATGTGAGATCAGCCAGTTGAAACTCCATTCGAGGCGGCCATCCGCCGTGACGATGCGTGCCCCCTCCGACAGGCGCTGGCCGGAACCGGTCTCGAAGCTCTTCCACACCTCGCCTTCGCGATCGTAGGTCAATGCCTGCACCACGTTCATGTTACGCGCATCGACGTAGACGCGGCGCTTGCCGACCGGTGCGTTGGGGTAAGCGATCGGTTCACATTCGAACACCACCACTTCCGGCACGAGCGATTTACCGACATAGAAATAGCTCGAGTCCGCTGCGCCGCCGACCAGTGGGTGAGCCCAGTTGGTGCTCTCGGCCCGCCATTGCCGATGGACCGACGCGAGATACGGTCCGCGGTGGATGATGCGGTAATTGCCCCAGGTGAGCATCGGATCGCCGGCCGCCCAGGCGTCGGAGAGGTACAGATTCAGCCCTGGCATATAGGGTTCGAAGCGCTGGTTGGCGGGAAAGCGCCGCACGCGTTTCAGGTTTGGCAGATAGCCGTAGAGCTCCGGGATCTGGCGCTGATCGTAGGGCCACAGCGACAGGAAAGCCGAGCCCTTGACGTCATTGGTATGGGTGAACCACAGCGACTGCAGACGCAGCTTGTCGGCATAGCCGGGTAGATAGGGTCCCGCTGCAGTCGGGTGCACGAGGCCGGCGCATTGCTGCTCGGCCCAGACGAAATCGTACTCATATTGCTGCGCGCCGTCGGCACCGACGACAACGGCCGGGAAGGCATACAGCGCGCGGTCGTGACGGCCCCAGCTCAGAGTCAGATTGGCGATGACCTCGGCACCTGTCCCGGCGTCGGGGAACGGCAAGCCGCCGGGCCAGCGCTGGCCATCGTGCGCATAGACATTGCCGATGTCGTCGAATCGGGCCTGGCCCTGATGACGCAGCGTCGCGTCGAGGAAATAGGGTGGAAACAATGCCTCTATCGCACTCTCCGTCGGCTGCACGAAGAAGCGCCGGCGGTCCTGTTTCACCTCCTGGTAGAGCACCGGATCGACCAGATCCTGGACCAGATCGATGTTGTCCTGACTGATGACGTCGCCGACCGCGATACGCCCGCCGGTAAAAGCCGCGATATCGAGCAGCTCATCCGGATAGACCTGGCCGAGCGCGGCGCCGTCGGCGAGGGTCGGCCACAACGCGGCGAACACACCCGCTCGGCCGGCGCCGCGCGCCGTCTGCGCGAGGAAATGGCGGCGTGCATGATCGTGGTCGAAGCGTCGGATCAGCACCGCTGCACCTCAGAAGAAATGCGTGATGCGAAAAAACAGCTCGTCGGCGAAATCGAGAGTCTCCATGATGTCGTCGTTATAGCCGCCCCCCTCGCGCATCAGGTTCGCGTACAGATCGAACTGCCAATCACCGCTCGGCCGGTAACGCAGTCCGGGCTGGACCAGGAAACCGCCCTCGATATCGACCAGCACGGCCATGTCGAGCCGCCAGATCAGGCTGGCCGAGGGTTGCTGGAAACCGAACACCACGTAATCCGCGGAACCCGAACCGCGTGGCGCTGCAGCGCCGTCGACGAATGCGGCCGGCGTGAAGTCGCCGGTCACTTCGTCGACGAAAGCCGAGAAAGGCACGCTCTCGGTACCGCTCAGATGGCGGCCGAAAAGATCGGAGGCTTCACGATGCATCCACTGCCAGACCATGTAGGTGGCCGGGATGGATTCCGAGAAGCGATGGAATTTTTCGATAATCAGCGCGCTGACGATGTCGGTATCCTCGATGAAATCGCGGCTCAGACCGAGATCCGTAAAGGCCTTGCCAGGCGTCACCGCAACTTCGCCGCGGACGATCAGAGAATCGAAGAAAGAACGCGGATCGTCGGTCTGGACGATGTAATTCGCGCCGAGCGCGAAAACCTCCTCGCGTTTGAATTCCCGCGTCGCGAACGCGCGGAACCCGCCGAGCTGGCTGTGGAATGCCTCCAGGGTGCGTAATACGTCGGCGACGTTCCGTTCCGCGCCGAAACCGAAGATCTGGCGCACCGCCCATTGCGTCGCCGGCCATTCGTCGACAGCCGTGCGCAGCGCGCGCATCGGATCGAGCCGGCTCTGGCCGATGACGCGCCAGAACTCCGTCGAACCGGGCCCGTGACCGTCCGGCGCGAAGGCCGCTCCGCAATGCGCGAGCGACTTGTGCGAGCCACCCAGCGTTACCGGCATCGCATCGAGCCCCGCCGCACGCACGGCAGCGTGCAGCGGCCCGGCCGGCAGCGTGGGGCCGCCCGGCACCAGCGCGCCACCGGGAAAGGCGCCGAGCAGATTGTTCGCCGCATTGTTCGGACCGCTGCAAAGCGGGTTGATCATACCGCCGTTGATCTGCGGCGCTTCGGCATAGCGGAACACGCCATCGGGATTGCGCCGGTTGGTATACATCGCCATCACGGTCAGCTGCGGGCTGAGCGGCAGCGACAGCCGCACGCCGAAATTGAGCGCACCCTGGGCATCGTCGAACTCGGCACGCTCGTCGAGCGTGATGCTCGAGGTGATCAGGCTGTAGGCGGTATTTTGCGGCGGCAGCACGGTCGCAGAGAACAGCGAGGCAAAGGCGTCTACCTCGATGCCATCGGCGAAGCTGTAATTGAGGCGCAGTGCCGGGGACGCGATGCGTTGATCCTGAAACTCCTCGCCGCCCGGACCCAAGGTCAGATGGCGGCGCAGGTCGAGCCCATTGGCGACATCCATCACGCGGAAGAAATAGGCCTCGCCCCAGGCGATGGTCTGATTGCCGAAACGCAGCCACAACGGCCCGCGATGAAAGTCGAGGTAGAGCGCCGGCAAATCGACCATCGCGCTCGGCGTACTCCATTCGACCAGGGTGCTGCGATCGCCCCAGTAAGGATTTTCGAAGCGGTTGCCGATCACGCCATCGGTGAAGTTGGCGGTGCTGTCGACATAAGCGCGCAGGCGCGCGAACGCGCTGAATTCGCTGTTGAAGCGGGCCTGCACGTCGACTTCCAGACGGCTGTTGAACAGGTTGAACCTGAGGTCGTCGTCGAACGCCGCGCCCTGGGCGCTGAAACCTGCTGCGGCGGCGCCGCTGGCACTTGGCAGCACGCCGGGCACATAACTCGTACCGGCGCCGTTGGGGCACCGTACACCACGGAATGTGCCGCTACCGCCGAGGCCGCGGCTGCCGGCGGCGATGGCATTGTGATGGCCGAAGCGGCAATTCGCGGACGACAGGGTATACGCGCCGGCAGCGAGCGTACCGGCACCGCTGACCAGTGCGCCGGGCCCGCCGCCAGGCACACTGCCACCGGCGGCCTGCTGGAAAAAGCCCGCATTGCCGTCAGTGTCTATGAACACTGTGCTGGGCGCTCGCGAATTGCGCCCGCTGCCCCAGCCGGGATGCGTGTAATGCGGAGTGATACGCGCATTGAACAGGTTGCCCATCTGGTTGAACTCGTTCGGGCGATCAGCGAGCGAGTAGGCAATCTCCTGGCGTACATGACCACTGATGTTCCAGTCGACGGCAGCGCCGGGCGGGATCGCCAGCGCATTCAGAACGGCCGTGGCGCCAGCGATGCCGTACGGCTTCAACCAGGTTGCAGGCGAAATCATCGGCACGGGAGACGACGTCCTGGATGGGTAAGGCAGTATGCGCCGGGCACATCGCACTGGCACGCGATGTATGTCTCTACCTGCCGGGGAATGGTTCATCGTCACGGACTTCAGCCAGATCGATGGCTGCGCGGCGCAGAGAAAGTACAGCTACGCCCAGTGCGCGGTCACAGCATCATTCTCGCCCTTCGCCCGGAGCAGCTGAAACGAGTTGAAAGTCAAGAGCTGACCCCAACTCCCAGCTCCGTATCGGGGAGCAGATCGAATATCGCCACGGACTCCGCGGGAAGCCCGATCGCCTCGCGCGTGACTGACACGCCGGGATCGGAGGCGAGCAGGATGCGCGGATGGTGGGCTACCGGACATTCGAGACGCCGCTGGGATGTACCCAGGTTGCAGGCTACCGCCAGCTCCCCGCGCCGCATCATCAGCCAGCGCTCGGCCTCGTCATGGTCAACGATGACCCGCTCCAGACGATCGTCGCCGAAGGCGGGATGGGAGCGACGCAGGGCGATCAGGTCCCGGTACCAGCGCAGCAGCCCCGCATGGGGTTCGCGCCCGACTTGGTCCCAGTCGAGGCGGGAGCGTTCGAAGGTCTCGCGTGCCTGCGGATCGGGAATGCGCTCGGGATCCCAGCCAAAGGCGGCAAACTCCCGGCGCCGGCCCTCGCGCACCGCTTCGGCCAGGCCGGGATCCGCGAAATCGGTGAAGTACAGAAACGGTGTGTCCGCACCCCATTCCTCACCCTGGAACAGCAGCGGTACGAAGGGCGCGGTCAGCACCAGGGCCGCACCCACCCTGAGCAGCCCCGCAGAGAGCAGTTGCGCGCTGCGCTCGCCCATGGCGCGGTTGCCAACCTGATCGTGGTTCTGCAGACACCCCACGAACCGGCGCCCGGGCAGATCGGCAGCCGGACGGCCGTGGCTGCGCCTGCGATACCGGGAGTAACGACCGTCGTAGACCAGACCCCGGGAAAGGGCTGCGGCCACATCGGCCACGGCGCCGAAGTCCTCGTAGTACCCGTCGCGTTCGCTGGTCAGCACCGCGTGCAGGGCGTGGTGGAAGTCCTCGTTCCACTGCGCATCCAGGCCGTAACCGCCGATCTCCGGCGCGCGCACTACGCGCGGATCGTTGAGGTCGCTCTCGGCGATCACCACCAGGTGCCGCCCCAGCCGCGCTTCCAGCGCGCGCACCTCGCGGGTCAGCGCCTCCAGAAAATGGATGGCGGACATGTCGATAATGGCGTGGACGGCGTCGATGCGCAGACCGTCGACGTGGTAGTCCTCCAGCCACATGCAGGCGTTGTCCAGGAAGAAACGCCGAACGGTGTCGCTGCAAGCCCGATCCAGGTTCACCGCATCGCCCCAAGGTGTGCGATAGGCGTCGGTGAAATAAGGTCCGAAGCGGCTCAGGTAGTTGCCGCTGGGACCCAGGTGGTTGTAGACGACATCCAGCAACACGCCGAGACCCTTGCGGTGGCTGGCATCCACCAGACGCTTGAGCCCCTCGGGGCCGCCGTAGGCATGGTGCGGCGCGAACAAATCCACCCCGTCATAGCCCCAGCCCCGCCTGCCCGGAAACTCGGCCACGGGCATCAGTTCCACGTGCGTCATACCCAGGGCCTTCAGGTGATCAAGCCTGTCGATCGCCGCTTCGAAGGTGCCTGCGGGCGTGAAGGTGCCCACGTGCAATTCGCCGATCACCGCCGACGCGAGCGGGGGCGCCTGCCAGCCGGTGTCGTGCCAACGGAAACGGCCATGATCCAACCAGCGCGACGGACCATGGACACCGTGAGGCTGCCAGGGTGAGCGCGGATCGGGAAAGGGTCCCTCCTCGTCGAGCAGGAACGCGTAATCGGTGCCGTGGCCCAGCTCCGGGGCTTCCACGGACCACCAACCATCGGCCTCCTGCGCCATGGACCGGCGCTGCCCGGCGCATTCCAGCGCCACCCGCTGCACCGCAGGCGCCCAGACGCGCACACAGGTCACGGCCGATCAGCCTCGCGCACCAGCAGTGCCACCGGGAAGGTCGCCAGCAAGTGAGCGACAGGCACGTCTCCTGCATCCATCGTCTCTCCGCTGAGCACATTGCGCCAGTGCCCTTCCGGCAGATGCAGCGCGGTGTCACCCCAGTCCCCACCCAGCGCGTGCACCAGTCGCGGCACCACTACGGCCACCCCCTCCCCGCGCAAAAAGCTTACGCCGTGGACGGCCTTTCCCCCGCTGAGATTCAGCGGCCGATAGTCGCCTTCAGGCCCCAGCCAACGAGGCTGATCGCGGCGCAGACGTAAGGCCTGGCGGATGACCCACAGCTTGGGCAGCCCCTCGTCCGAACGGGCCAGGATCTGGGCAACGGACAGCCCCTCCAGCTCCGCCAGCAGGCGCTCGCGAAGCGCGAAATCCACGGGACTGCGATTGTCGGGGTCCACCAGGCGCAGGTTCCACAGCTCCGTGCCCTGGTAGATGTCGGGGATACCGGGAGCGGTGAGTTTGAGCAGGGTCTGGGACAGCCCGTTGATGCGTCCGGGCATCACCAGGGGTTTGACGAAGTCCTCCAGTTCCGTGCGGAACTCCCGGTCCTGCAGCACCGCGGTCACGAAGTCGCGCACGGCCTGCTCGTAGCTGTCGTTCGGCTGTGTCCAAGAGGTGTGCAGCTTGGCCTCGCGCACCGCCTTTTCCATATAGGCGGCCATGCGTTCCGCGTCGATCGGCCATGCCCCGACCAGCGTCTGGTAGAGCAGGTACTCGGCGGCAGGATCGGGTAGTGCGCCACGGCGATGAACCGCATTGCGTTCCCTCCAGTGATGCACCGCCGCCGTCCATCTCTCCGGCATTTCCGACAGGAGCAACAGACGGGCACGCACATCCTCGCTGCGCTTGGTGTCATGGGTGGAGGTGGCGAGCAGCGACTGCGGATGGCGGGCGAGTGCTTCCGTGCAGGCATCATGAAAGCGCTCCACGGACACGCCGAAACATGCTGGATCGCCTCCCACCTCGTTGAGCGCGATCAGGCGGTGGAACCGGTAGAACGCGGTGTCCTCCACGCCCTTGGCCATGGCCGGACCGGTGAGTTGCTGAAAACGCATGGCCAGTTCCGCCTCGCGATCGCCGGGGATGCGCAGCAGCAACAAGCCGATGAGAAAGTCGAACAGCGCCGCATCGAGTTCCGGACGCCGTTCCCGGGCCTGGTCGATGGCCTGTGTCACGTAGCGCACATCCGCCGCCGCAACCGCCCCCTCCGGGTGGCGGACATAGGTGCGGTAGACGGGAAAACAGGCGGTCACTTCCAGCAGTGCCTCATACAGCTCGTGGCGGGTGTAGTCGCGATGCCGGCGGTGGCGCTCGCAGATCGCCACGAACAGCGACACCAGACGATTCAGTTCGCTGCCCAGCAGTTCCTCGACCACCTGGCGCTTGCAGTCATATCCGAGTTCGGCGAAATCGACAGCCTCGCCCGTGAGCTCCTCCAGCAACCCGGACAGGGGCGCCTCGCCCGCCGGGTCCACGAACAGGCCCTGCACCCGAGCGAGAAAGTCATAGCCGGTGGTGCCAGCCACGGGCCAGTCCGCAGGCAGGGACTCATCGGGCTCGAGGATCTTTTCCGCCACGATCCAGGCCCCGGGGCAGGCCGCGTGCAGCCGGCGGAAGTACTGCGTCGGATCGCGCAGACCGTCTGGATGATCGATGCGCAGCCCATGCACCTCGCCCGCACGCGCCCAGCGGATGGGCAGTGCATGGATGGCCTGAAACACCTCCTCCTCCTCCACACGCAGGCCGGCCAGATCATCGATATCGAAAAAGCGCCGGTAGCCCAGTTCGCGGGCGGCGGTACGCCACCAGGCCAGCCGGTAGTTCTGTTTCTCGATCAGCGCGTCCAGAGCGTCCGGGTCCCTGTTGATGCGATCCACCTGATCCCGGATGGCGGCATCGGCCTCGGGTTCTTCTCCGCCGAGCTGTACCAGCAGGCGACGGATGACATCCTTGTCACGATGGCGGCGCTCCACTGCCCAGCCCAGGGTCACATGGGGTCGCGGCAGGCGCGAACACGATTCGGCGATGAAGCCGAGCAATTCCGAATTACTGGCTGCATAGGCCCTGCAAAGCAGGTCCGACAGTGTGGACGGATCGAAGGGAAAGACGTGCTCGTGGTAATGCAGTGTGAATACACCGTCGCGATAGCGCACCTGCAGCTCCAGCGCCTCCAGGATGCGTCCGTAGTGATCGCCCAGCATCGGCAGGAGCACCTTGTTGGGCCAGCGTTCCTCGGAGGCCTCCCAGTCCACGTCGAAGAACGACGCGTAACGGCTCGAAGGACCGTTCTCCAGCACATCCCACCACCAGGGGTTCTGGTCTCCGGCCACAGCCATGTGGTTGGGGACGATATCCAGCATCTGGCCCATACCCGCCGCGTCCAGCGCGTTGCACAGCCGCCTGCGCGCAGCCTCCCCGCCCAGTTCCGCGTTCAGCTGCGTGGGATCCACCACGTCGTAACCGTGGGCGCTGCCTCGTACCGCCTGCAGACAGGGCGAGAGGTAGACATGACTGATCCCCAGCCGGGCGAGGTAAGCCACGACGCCGGCCGCCGCGTCCAGACCGAATTCCGGACGCAGTTGCAGCCGGTAGGTGGCCACCGGTTCAGGACGCATGACTCAGCACCACCACCGATCGGGCCTCTACCCGCAGATTCGCCCGGGCCGGCAAGGCCTGATCGCCTCCGAGCCAACCCGCGGCGGTGTCCAGTTCCTTGACCCATTCATTCCCCCACTTCTCCCTTGGCAGGGTGAAGTCCAGGGGCTCGTGGGAGGCATTTAAGATCAGATAGAAACTGGCGTCCTCGATGCGCTCACCCCGAGGGTCCGGGGCCGAGATCGCCCGGCCGTTGAGAAATACCGCCAGCGACTTGGCGAAGTCCTCGCCCCAGTGTTCCTCTGCCATCTGCTCACCGTCCACGGTGAACCACGCGACGTCCTTGATATCGCTGCCGTGGATCGCCCGCCCCTGGAACCAACGGCGCCGGCAGAACACCGGATGGTCGTGTTCGAAACGGATCAGACGCCGGGTGAATTCCAGCAGATCCCCGTCGCGGTTTTCCCAGTCATACCAGGCCATCTCGTTGTCCTGGCAATAGGCATTGTTGTTGCCCTGCTGCGTGCGCCCGATCTCGTCGCCGCCGAGCAGCATGGGAATACCCTGGGAGAGCATCAGGGTCACCAGGAAATTGCGCTGCTGACGGGCGCGCAGGGCGTTGATCCCGGCATCGTCGGCAGGTCCCTCCGCACCGCAGTTCCAGGAACGGTTGTCGTCGGCGCCGTCACGATTGTCCTCGCCGTTGGCCTCGTTATGCTTCTCGTTGTAGGAGACCAGGTCATGCAGGGTGAAGCCGTCGTGCGCGGTGACGAAATTGATGCTGGCGTGGGGCAGCCGGGAAGAGGATTCATAGACATCGGAACTGCCGGTGAAGCGGTGGGCGAACTCGCCGAGGGTACTATCCTCACCGCGCCAGAAATCACGCACCGTATCGCGGTATCTGCCGTTCCACTCGGACCACAGGGGAGGGAAGTTGCCCACCTGGTAACCGCCCTCGCCGAGGTCCCAGGGCTCGGCGATGAGCTTGACCTGGCTGATCACGGGATCCTGCTGGATG
>JBBDTC010000120.1:0-7082 GCA_040904625.1 Gammaproteobacteria bacterium | reverse complement strand
TCCGTCAGCAGCGCAAAGAACAGATTGGGGTCGCGGTTGCCGAGATAGCGGATCTCCATCGCTTCGAGCAGATGGTCGACGTCTTGCGGCCTGTTCAGCAGGGTAGGGACGATCACCATGGTGCGGTGGCGCTCGGGTATCCCCGTGGAGAAATCCATGCGCGGCACGGCGCGTGGCGGCAGGACGAGGGTGACCAGCCGGTTCACCAGGGGGACGGCCAGCGCGGAGGCGGCGATCAGCAGCGGTAGCGCTAACAACCACACGCGTTCGTCGTGGCTATCGAATCCGCCAAGTGCTGACACCACGATGGCAACTGCAATTGACGTCAGCAACGCGATGGCACCGAGATAGAGGAACAGGCGGACGTGCTGTCCGACGCGACAGATGCGGGATGTCCACGGTGGCCGGCAGCCGACTGCGCGCTCGAGCTGTGCTCGACCTTTATCGATCAGGTAATAGCCGACATGCGTACGGCGTTCATCAGGTTCGCTTCGGGTGGCCTGCGCGAGAGCAAGCGCGGCGCGCGCCACGGCCCATTCGCTCGCTGCGCTGTGGCGCGCGATGTCCTCGATGGCGTGTCGGTAGCGGTCGCGGGTGGCGAAATCCTGGTTGGCGTGACAGTCCAGCGGGTCTTTGCGCAGGCTCTGCTCGACAAGGCTGAGCGATTCGACGAATCGCGTCCAGTCCGTGGCGCCAATGAAGCGCAGGCTGCCGATGCTGTTGGCGACGGAAATCTGGTCAGCCGCGGCGGTGCGGCCATCCGCTTCGGACAACTCGGTTGCGGTCACTCCCTGTTCGAGCAGTTTCTGCTCGACCCAGGTCTGCACGAAGGCCATGGCGGTGCCCTGCGCCTGCAGCCGATCGTAGAACTCTTCGACGAATGGCGCAGTCAGCGGCACGTCGGCATCGGCAAACTCGGCCAGCAGGTGGATCAGCTGGTTGCGGTCCCCCTCGGCCGCGGCAAGCATGCGGTCTGCCCAGGTGACGGCGGCGTCGCGCTCCTCGCGACGCTGAGCGATGCGAACGCCGACACGGCGCAGGTTCTCCAGTAGCGCCAGCTGCAGCATGATGGGAAAGGCCCATAATTCGCCCAGCCTCAGCGGATCGATAGTCTGGTAAGTAGCGATGAACTGGGTGGCGTTGTCGTTATCGACGCGGCCGTCCATGTGCGAGATCAGTTCCAGCGCCAGATCGTATACGCGGGGAAAGCCGGTCAACGAGCCGTCGACCAACCGAGGCAGCTGCCGGCTGTAGCCGCGCGGTAGATGTCGGCGCACCACAGCGATCTGCTGCTCGATAAGATAGAAGTTGTCGAGCAGCCAGGCTTCTGCCGGCGCGATGCGCTGCGCCGGTAGCGCTGCGGCGGTGACCACATCGTAGGCTGTCAGCAGGACCTGTTCAGTGTCCGCCAGACGCCGCAGCAGCCGATCCGGGCCTGGACGTGGATCGATCCGGTGCTGCTCTGCAAGCGTGAGCGCGTGGCGCTTCAGTTGCTCGATGCTGAACAACTCCGAGCGCAGCAACTCGGTGTCACGATCGTTGCGCCGCGCATTGCGTGTGCCTGAGAAAAGCCCGAAGGCAGTTATGTCGATGATCTACTCCTGAATTCGTTTCACGGCCCGGTGCGTCACGGCCATCATGCCTGTTGAATCGCTCGGCATGTGTGACCTTGGTCGATAGAAAACAAGGCCATCAGCGAGCTGGGAGTTCTGTGCGATGCCGTACAGAGGGGAGGCTGTACGAAGAGGAGGATTGGTTTCTGGATTGTGGCGCGGCATTGAGCAGCTCTTGCCGACCGCCGCCGGCCCTGTCCATCGGCATTCTGAGGAGTAGCGGCCATGCGAAACTTATGCATCATCCTTATATTGACCCTCGCGCCAGCCGTACTGACCGCGGCGGACTTCAACGCCGGCATGGCGGCCTATGAGCGGCAGGACTACAGCACGGCGGGGCGGGAGTTCAGTGCGCTCGCCGCCAACGGCGATCCCTACGCCCAATACATGCTCGGGCGTCTCCACGCCCAGGGTCATGGCGTGACACAGGACTACGTGGAGGCGCACCGGTGGTACAACCTCGCTGCCGCGCGGGGACACGGCCATGCCGCCCAGGCACGCGACACGCTTGCGCAGCGCATGTCCCGGGCGCAGATCGCTGATGCCCAGCGCCGCGCCGAGCAGTGGCAGCCAGGCGCTGCCGTTGCCACGACCGACACGCAGGCCATGAGCTCGCGCGAGGTGAATGGCGCTATCCAGAGTGGCTTGAACGAACTCGGTTATGACGCCGGACCAGCGGATGGGGTCATGGGCGGCAGGACCCGCGCGGCCATCCGGGATTACCAGAAAGATCACGCTGTTCGCGTCGATGGTCAGCCTTCGACTTCGTTGCTGCAGCACATCACGGGGACCCTGCAGACCGCCGCCACAGCGACGGAAACCAGCGGCGATACGGCATGGCGTAAGTTGGTCCTGCACGATCGGTTCGGTGATGGCGATTATACGCGCGACCCGGCGTGGACGGTCACCGCTGGACAATTCGCGGTGGCGGCGGGGAAAGGACTGCGCACCGTACATGTCCCACGCAAGCCCCCACCGGAAACCCGCCGCGAGGATCTGCCGATGGCGATCCTCGGGGCTATCCTGGAGCAGGCGACTGGCACGGCCTCGAAAGCCGAAACGGATGCGCCCGACTTTGCCGAGATCCACGTCGATGGTGCTATCACCAACGCCTTTCTCATGCGCCTCGTGCTGACGATGAACGAGCCGGCGACCGCGCCGTTGGCTTTTGGCCCGTATCAGGGTGGCGATCGGGTGAGCGGCTACCGTCTGGTTTACACCCCCGATATCGATCGCGGGCTGCACCTGGTGCGACTGAGCGCATCCGGATCGAGCGTGATCGAGTCCGCCGATGCCGATTTCGTGCTCAATCGGCAATACGCGGTGCGCTGGTCACGCAACCCGAGCGGCGAGATGATTGTCTCGCTCGACGACAAGGAACTGTTGCGGGTCACTGACCGCAGCTTTTCGGACGCGTTTAGCGGGTTCACGCTAATCAACCGGGGTGGCGACTATACGCTGCGCGAAATCCGTATCCACGGGACATACTGAGCGGTGCCGTAGGCGAGCGATACGGGTTGGAGTGACCCTTCGTGCCAGAGGCGTAAACGCGCTGCGATGCGCGGCGCCGATTCCAGTTGACTCGCGCGGCCGCTTGCGGTACAAGCTGCTGTCCGCCGCAGCCCTGAAAAAACGACGGCATCCGTCAGATTGTCGAAAATACCGTCGAGATCGAAGACCAGGACCAACCGGCGCTCATCGCTGAGAGCCTCGGCATCGTCTACGCGTAACGGTCGAAAGGTCGATCATGAGAGTCACCACCTTCGAGGCGACTAATGCCGGCGGGTCGCGTTTTCGCGATATCGACGTGTCGTGGTCGGTCACACGCGAGGATACCTTCGGCCATACCATACGATGCACGGCGCCCTACGAATCGCCCGCCGTGCAGCTCATCGAGCTGCCGGCCGGCCTGGACCAGGACTGGCACAACGCGCCTGCCCGTCAGGTCGTCGTCGTCCTCTCCGGCACCATCGAAGTGGAAACCACTGACGGTGCTACGCGGCAGTGGCGTGCGGGCGGGCTTTTTCTGCCCGCCGACACGACCGGGCGCGGCCATCGGACTCGGGCCATTGGCGGCGCGGTGGGCCTGTTGTTCGCGCCGCTGCCCGAGGGGTTTGCCTTCGACTGAGTCGCGCAGGCGCCCATTTCGTGGCCGTTACGAAGCGGTACGCGATTGGCGATGTGATATGTCGCGATCGTCGATGGGCCTGAAAGCCACGCCAAGCCGCCCGCCCTGCTGTACCTTTGCGACGTCGATAATCCAGAACGATTACCAGCGCCCATGCCGCACACTGCGTTGAACGAGCGCCGCCCCGTCCGTATCGTCGGGCTCGGCGCGTCTGCCGGGGGGCTCGCGCCCCTGCAAGCGTTCCTCACCCACGTGCCAGCCGACAGCGGGATGTCGTTCGTGGTGGTGCAGCACATGGACCCGACGCACAAGGGGATGCTGCGCGAATTGTTGCAGCGAACGACAACGATGCCGGTGTATGAAGCACGCGATCACATGCGCGTCGAACCCAACGTCGTCTACGTGATCCCGCCGAACACCGAGCTCTCCGTTTCTGGCGGCATGCTGCATCTGGCCGATCCGGCGCAGCCGCGCGGTATGCGCCTGCCGATAGATGTCCTGTTCTTGTCGCTCGCCCGCGACCAGGGCGAGCGGGCTATCGGGGTGGTTCTGTCCGGCATGGGCGCGGACGGGACGCTTGGTCTGCAGGCGATAAAGTCTCAGGGTGGGCTGACCCTGGCTCAGCAGCCGGAATCGGCCCAGTTCGACTCTATGCCCAGGGCCGCTCAGGCAGCGCGCTGCGTAGATATCGTCGCGCTGCCGGCCGAGATGCCGCAGCGTATCCTGCGGGTAGTGTCCCCAGAGCAGTTCGTGCAGACGCCGCCACCGGCCGACGCTGGCGACGATTCCGCCGTTTTACCGTCCATCCTCGATCTGCTGCGCTCGCGCAGCAAGCACGACCTGTCGCCGTACAAAACCAGTACTTTGACCCGCCGCATCGAGAGACGAATGGCGGTGCACGGCCTGCATACGCAGGCGGACTACGCCCATCTGCTGCAAGACAATCCGCAGGAGATCGATCTCTTGTTCAAAGAGATGCTGATCGGCGTGACGAGCTTTTTCCGCGATCCCGCGGTCTGGCTGGGCTTGAAGGATGTCGTGTTGCCCGACTTGCTGACGCGGCACAGGGCCGACGACGAGCCGCTGCGGGCCTGGGTGATCGGCTGTTCGACCGGCGAAGAAGCCTACTCCCTGGCCATGGTGTTCAGGGAAGTGATCGAGGCCTCGGCCCGGACCCGCGGCTGCGCGCTGAAGATTTTTGCCACCGACTTGAACGCGGATGCGATAGCTTTCGCCCGCCAAGGTCGCTATTCCGCGGCGATCTCTGCTGCCCTGACACCTGAGCGCCTGGCGCGCTTCTTCCAGCAGCAGGGGGAGGGGTATCTAATCGACAAGAGCATCCGCGAGATGGTGTTGTTCGCGCAACACGACGTCATTCTCGACCCGCCCTTCATTCGGCTCGACCTCCTGATGTGCCGCAATTTGCTCATATATTTCAATACAGAGTTGCAACGGCGCCTCATGCCGCAGTTTCATTACTGCCTGCGTCTCGGGGCCGTGCTGGTGCTGGGCGGATCGGAGACAATCGGCCGCGCGCATAACCTGTTCACGCCGTTGGATGTGAAATCGAAATTCTATCGGCGCAACGAGAGTGCTGCGGGCGCCGGTCCAGTAGACTTCACCACCAGACGTCGCGTAACTGTCCCAACGACGACTCGGGAGCCCACCGTGCCTCAATCTCCCTCCCCTCCGGCCAATTTGCAGTCGCTGGCGGATCACCTGCTGCTGCAGCAGTTTTCCCCGCCGGCGGTCTTGGTGAACGCGGGCGGCGACATCCTCTACGTCAGCGGACGTACGGGTCGCTACCTCGAGCCCGCTGCCGGCAAGGCGAACTGGAATGTTCACGTGATGGCACGCCCGGGCATCCGGATGCAATTGGCAGTTGCGCTGCGCGAGGCACTGAAGGACGGCAAGCCGGTCGAACTCCACGGTCTGCCGCTCGAAGGCGACGCCAAGCATACCCTGGACGTGGCCATTCAACCCGTCCAGGAGCCCACGGCTCTCTCCGGTACCGTGATGATCGTCTTTCACGAAGTCGCAGCCGTGACGGCTGCCACCAAGCAAACCCCGCACACAGCGGGTGCGGTCGACCCTGTGCTCGGCGAGGAACTGGCCCGATCGCAGGAGGAGATCCGGATGCTGCGCCAGGAGATGCAGGCATCGCATGAAGAACTCCAGGCTGCCAACGAGGAGCTGCAATCGACCAACGAAGAGCTGCAGTCCGCCAATGAGGAGCTGACCACCTCCAAAGAAGAGGCGCAATCGATGAACGAGGAACTGCAGACCATCAACCTCGAGCTGCAGTCCAAGCTCGACGACCTCGCGCTGGCACAGAGCGACATGCAGAACCTGCTCAACAGCACCGATATCGCGACGCTGTTCCTCGACAACGATTTGAACGTGCGGCGCTTCACCGACCAGGTGACCCGCGTCATCCATCTGCGCGAAGGCGATATCGGCCGGCCACTCAGCGATCTGGCCACCACGCTGATCTATCCGCAGCTGCACGACGATGTGCGGACGACTTTGCGCACCCTGGCTTTCAGCGAGAAGGAGATCAACACCACCGAAGGGCGGTGGTACTCCGTGCGCATCATGCCTTACCGCACCCTGAGCAACGTGATTCAGGGTGCGGTCATCACATTTGTCGACATTACCGCGGCCAAAGAACTCGAATCCCGCTTGCGGAAAGAGTAGAGTCGCAGCGCGCAACCGCGCTTTCATGCAGAGGATCGCCCTATGGCCAACCGAACCATCGAAGCAGAGCACGAAGTGGAGCTGCGCTGTCGTGCCTTTTCGCGCCTGACCGGCCGCAGCGCTCTGGCGGATGTCGGGAACAGCGCATCGGCCGCGCTGCGTGTCCTGCACGACCTGGCATCTTCGACCGCGACTGCGCCCGACGCGCTCGCGGTGCTGCATGAGCTGCAAGTGCATCAAGTAGAGCTCGACCTGCAGGACGAGAATCTGCGCACGGCGCTGGCCGAACTCGAAGCCGACCTGAATCGGCAACGGGACCTCTATGATCTTGCGCCGGTCGCCTGCTTCACCGTCGGTCCCGGCACGGCGATTGACGAGCCCAACTTGGCTGCTGCCAGGCTGCTCGGTTGCGAACGCGACGCGCTGCGCGGACAGCCCTTCGACAGTTTCATTGCGGCGAACAGCGGCGAGACGCTGCAGGGAATGCTGGCGCGCGTCGGGCCGGACAAGCACCCGGAGTGTCGCCGTTTGAACCTGTCATTGCGCGACGGCACCGAACGCACCGTGTGGGCCAGCGTCAATGCCGACCCTGTTAGCGGACGCTATCGGGTTGCGCTCATGGCCTTGGAAGGTTTCGAACAGGC
>JBBDTC010000119.1:0-1217 GCA_040904625.1 Gammaproteobacteria bacterium | reverse complement strand
GCCCCCACCAGCAAACAAGTAGATAAACGCATGGATTTCGTCGATCTCAAACAGCAGTATCAACAGCTCCGCGGCAGCATAGATGCGCGTATAGCGGCCGTACTGCAACACGGCCGCTTCATCCTCGGCCCCGAAGTCGAAGAACTCGAACAGGCCCTGGCCGAGTTCGTCGGCGTGCGCCATTGCATCGGCGTAGCCAGCGGTACCGACGCGCTGCTCATAGCGCTCATGGCGAGCGGCATCAAAGCCGGCGATGAAGTAATCACTACACCCTTTACCTTCATTGCAACGGCCGAAGTGATTACCCTGCTCGGCGCCCGGCCGGTGTTCGTCGACGTCCGCCCCGACACCCTGAACATCGACTCGGTTTTGATCGAGCAGGCCGTCACCCCACGCACGCGGGCCGTGATGCCGGTCAACCTGTATGGGCAGTGCGCCGATTTCGATGCCATCAACGCCGTCGCCGAGCGCCATGGCTTGATGGTCATCGAAGACGCCGCACAGAGTTTCGGCGCCACTTATCGCGGGCGGCGTTCGTGCGCGCTCGCGCCCATCGGATGCACCAGCTTCTTCCCCTCCAAACCGCTCGGCTGCTACGGCGACGGCGGCGCCTGCTTCACCGACGACGACGACCTCGCCCAGCGTATGCGGGAGATCCGCGTCCACGGCCAGGACCGCCGTTATCACCATGCCGTGCTTGGCGTGAACGGCCGCCTGGACACGCTGCAAGCAGCCATCCTGCTGGCCAAGTTGGAGGTCTATGCGGACGAGATGACGGCCCGGCAACGCATTGCGGAACGCTACGATCGCGCCATCAGCGCCGCCGCCGAGGCCATCGAACTACCCCTGATCGAAGCACACAACACCAGCGTCTACGCCCAGTACACCGTGCAACTCGATGAGCGGGACCGGGTGGTCGAAGCGTTGCAGGTTGCCGGGATCCCGACAGCCGTGCATTACCCCGTGCCTCTGCACGCCCAACCGGTCTTCGCCGATTGCGGCGCCGCCCTGGGCAGCTTGCCACACAGCGAGCGCGCCGCAGGCCGAGTCATGAGCCTGCCCATGCATCCCTATCTGAGCGAGGCCGATCAGGACCGCATCGTCGCGGCTTTGGCCGGCGCCTGAGGGCGAGACCTTCGGGACACTGGCCCGCTGTTGTTGGGCATGTAAGACTGTTGGCTGCTGTGGCACAAGACGATTATTCCAAGCTGCAAGGC
>JBBDTC010000118.1:0-1221 GCA_040904625.1 Gammaproteobacteria bacterium | reverse complement strand
TGGCCTCCTTACAGGGGCAACAGCGCCGAACAATGAATGATCAACAGGCCCTAGCGCGCGGCATGACCGCGCGTGCCGCGTCGAAGCATGAAAAACCGCCCAGTGCCAGCCAAGCGCACGCAGGCTCATCCCCCGTGCAGCCAAGCTCAATCTCGCCTAAAGTAGTGCCCATGCTCACTCAAGGCCGCTCTCGTACGCGCAGCCGGCCCCGCAGTTTCGGCGGGTGCAGGGGCTGGCGTTGCTTGCGTTTGATGGCAGCGCTGAGCCTGTTGCTGCTGGGCGCGGCCTCGCTCACCATCGCCCAATCCGGCGCACGTAACGCGGTGGTCTTGCATTGGGACGGCGCCATCGGCCCGGCCACTGCCGATTACGTCTCCCGCGGTCTGCGCGACGCCGCCACCGACGGCGCGGCGCTGGTGGTGCTGCGTCTCGATACCCCGGGTGGGCTCGATACGAGTATGCGCGACATCATTCGCGACATCCTCGGCTCGAGCATCCCCGTCGTCGCCTACGTCAATCCCAGCGGCGCGCGCGCGGCCAGTGCCGGCACCTACATACTCTATGCCAGCCACATTGCGGCCATGAGCCCTGGCACCAACCTCGGCGCCGCGACCCCGGTCCAACTCGGCGGTGGCCTGCCCAAGCCGCCAGGCAGCAAGGAGGAGCCAGACGACTCCGGCGACGCGGCCGATCCGGCACCCGAACCCGCGGCGCCAGCCGACGAGCGCGCCGCCGACACCAACGACGACACCGCCGATGACGATGCCGCCACCAAGGACGACAGCGCCGCCGCCAAGCCCGCAGCGCGCAAACCTGCTTCCGCCATGGAAGCGAAAATCATCAACGATGCCGTGGCCTATATCCGCTCGCTCGCCGAACTGCGTGGCCGCAATGCCGACTGGGCCGAGCAGGCCGTGCGCAGCGGCGACAGCCTCTCCGCCAAAGCCGCCCTCGAGCAGAACGTGATTGACCTCATCGCACGGGACATCAACCATCTGCTCGATCAGATCGACGGGCGCACCGTCACCACCGCCGCCGGCGACATCGTGTTGGATACCAAGGACCTCGGTCTCAAACATGTCAAGCCCGACTGGCGCACCCGTCTGCTCGGCACCATCACCAATCCGAATGTCGCGCTGATCCTGATGCTGATCGGTATCTACGGTCTGATCTTCGAGTTCATGAATCCCGGCGCGCTCTATCCCGGCACCATCGGCGCCA
>JBBDTC010000117.1:0-7311 GCA_040904625.1 Gammaproteobacteria bacterium | reverse complement strand
TTCACCGATTCGAACTTCCACCTCGGCGGCACCAATACCAAGGGCTACCAGATAGGTCTCGATTACGGTCTCACCCGCCATACCTGGCTGCGCACGCGCTGGATGTCGGCCGACGAGATCGACGGCGTACCCTATGGACTCGATATCCTGCAAGTGGACGTCAATGCGCGCTTCTGAAGTGACACTCTCGCCGCGGGCAACGCTGCTCGCATTCGGCCTGACGGTGCTGCTGCTGGCCGCGCCCGTACCGGCGCAGCAGCAGAACGCCGATCCCGCCGCCCTGCAGCAGGCCTTGAGCCGCGCCCAGGGCCTGCTGCGCCAGCTCTCCGAGCAGCGCACCCGGCTCGAGGCCGAGAATGCCGCGGCGCAGGTCGCTATCGCCAACCTCGAACGCAAGCTCGCACGCGAAAAGCGTCAACGCGAAGAACTCGACACCGAGCTCGAACTGGCCACGCGCAAGACCCAGTCGCTCGATACGCGACTCGGCAATACCTCCAGCCGCCTCGAGCAGACCGAAGAGCGCTTGCGCGACACCATAGAAAAATACAAGGCACTGGCCGCCGAGCACCGCGCCACGCTGGCCGCCAAGGCCGACGTCGAAGACACCCTCGCCACGACCGCACAGGCGCTCGCTGACGCCCAAGCCAGGAACGAAGAACTCTACGCCATCAACGCCGAGATCCTCACCGAGTTCAAACGCAAGGGCTCATGGGAGGCCTTCCTCCAACGCGAACCCGTCCTCGGCTTGAAGCAGGTCGAAATCGAAAATATCGAACAGGATCTCCGCCACCGCAACGAAGACCAACGCCTGAACGTCGAAGTCACCGACGCCAAGGACTGAGCCCCCCTTTTCCCGTCTATCCACCGCTTTTCCCGGGGGCGTTAGGGGGGCGTTAGGGGGCAGGCGTTAGGGGGACAGTTTACTTAACTCCGCTGCTACGATTATGTCTTTCGCCACCTCCACCAGCGTTCGGGCGCGGGCCCGGCTTCTTGCGCTTCAACATTAGGCCCGTCACCGCTTCGAGTTCCTCGATGAACGACGCATCTCCCAGCGGCCGACCGGTGCGCTGGTGCTTCCGAATGGTAGCCAGCTCTTCCGCAGGACTCTCACTATCGAGGTAACCGCGCCAATCCCCGACCCGCGCGAGCATTGGCTGCACAGTCACCGTACCGTCGTCCACGCCCTCTATATGTGCCCGAGCACTCGACCACGGCCACTGCTCCGCGCGGTCGCATAGCCCTGCTGCAACAGGATTGCGCTCCACATAGCGTACCGTTGCATGCAGATAAGGCTCATCCATCACAAATGAGTGGAATCGCTCCTGCCAGAGATGACCACGCCATCCCTCACGGGTGTTGATTGTGATGGCGTAGCGGCGATGGACTTCAGCGAGTGGTATTTTGAGGCCGAATTCTTTCGTCGGCATCAGGACGAGATGTACGTGATTGGGCATCAGACAGTAGGCCCAGATTTCGGTGTGGGCGGCAATTGCGTAGCGAGCAATCAAGCGGGTATACAGACGGTAGTCGGCATCATAGAAGAAGGTTTTCTGGCGCCGACTGCCTCGTTGCGTGACGTGATGCGGGTAACCGGGGACGACGAGTCGAGCTATCCTGGGCATGTTGCACCTCCTTGTGCTCAATGCGGCGCGAAATGGCCAGCATCCATGCTGGTGGGCTGCTATGCGCCTAGCGCGAAGAAAGCTTATCGCGCGTGGGAGATAAGTAAACTGTCCCCCTGACTCCAAAGAAAAGGCCGGCCCCGAGGGGTCGGCCTTAAGGAGACTCGGCCCATCCAGGGGATGGGCCGGACGATGGCTGACCTCAGTCAGTCGATATCGCTTTCCATGGTCGACTGCACGGGGTCGAAGACCACCGGGGCCGAGCAGCTCTCGCCGCGATAGGTCCAGCTCGAGACCGGCACCGGGTTGTCAGGGTCCATCAAGCCAGCTGCAGTCAGCGGGGCATCGGCGACCGAGCCGCCAGGACCGTCCGGCACTGTCAGCCAGCCACCGATTCCCCAGGCGTGGAGGAAGTTCTGGTTCGCTTCGAACACGTCGACCAGGCCAGCCGTGCAGACGGTGTCGAAGATCGCACGCGCGGTCGGGCCATCGGCCGCGGGATCGATGGTCGAGTTGTCTTTGCGGATCTGGCAGGTCTGCTCGTAATGGTCGTAGTAATCGGCCGCCCAGACGCTGTCGATTTTCGGTACGACGCCATCCGTCCTCACGAAACGATAACCGCGACCGAGGTCGGCATTCTTCTCGGTGCTCTGTACACCGATACCCCAGGCGTAGCGCGGGCCGAAGGGACCCGTACCGCCAAACCGGCCTGAGACGTTGGTCGAGTTCTCGAGGTCGTCGAGGCAGCGATCGACGTCGCTGGAACCACGGTTGTTGCAAACCACGCTGGCGCCGAGATAGGTACAGTTGCTGCTGCCCGCGCTCACCGGCTCTTCTGCCGTGATGACCCCACCGATGCTCATGCATGGGCGAGACAGATAGAAAGCGTTGTACTGGGCCTGCGTGCCGGAACCGTCGTTGCGCCGGCACACGTGCGTGCGCTGGTTGTTCAGCGCCGGGTTGGCACTGAAGCTCGGCACCGGCAAGCCGGCAGCCGTGGCGGCCGCGACGAGGTTCGTGCCGTTGCGCTGGATTTGAGTCCAGGTGCGTAGGCGTCCGGTGAGAATGCCGGTCGTTTCGGCCTTGGCCATGTTCGGCATGCACTCGGCGCTATCGGCGACAGTGGCCGTTCCCAGCGCCGGCGAGACATCGGCCGTGGGGTTCTTGGAACCCGCGTCAATGCGGGCCACGTCCAGGGCCACCATGGTGCCGTCACCGGCGACATCGGCCGAAGTCGGCAGGACATCGTCCCAGGCGGGATGTGTCGGATGGCAGGCGCTTGTCGTCGGGAACTGCAGCGCCTGCAGCGCATCACGCAGGCCCTTGGTCGCCGGCAACCCGAAGGCGAGGCCGGCCAGCGGCTTGACATCGACTTTTTCGGTGTCGGCCGGTGTCCAGGCAATGCCGGTCGACGGCGTGTTGACGTCGAAAAACAGCTTGGGCTCTACATCGGACGTACCGATGTCGCCGCCATTGACGGTAATGTTCGGGATGTCGCAGTTGTTGTAGAAGACGAAAGGCGTACCCGCGCCGGTCTGCGTGTTGACCGGGGCGGCACAGGCCGTCGCGGGGTTGAACGCCGCAGTCGGTACGGGATACTGGAGCGGGCTGAGAGCCGGCTGCGAGACCGGCGTCGTGCCGTCGCCCGAGCCGCCGCCCTGCTTGATGGCGCGTATCGTGCTCGTGCCGACAGCGGGCAGGAGATCACAGATGACGACATAATCGTCGCCGTCCTTCTGATAGACCGTAATCTCCTTGCCGCTCAGGCCGCCAGCCGGGTCGCAGGCGCGGTCGATGAGGCTGTTGCGCACGAACTGCGCGGACGCGGTCGCGCCTGAGAAATAATAGGTGGCATCGCCTTCCAGCGGGCCGAATTCGACAGCCTGGGCATTGACGCCCAGGGTGCCGAGGGCGGCGCCGACTGCGATGCTGAGTAGTTTACGTTGCATGTGGAATCTCCTCCGTTGATGGTAGCGATAACGTGAAAGGGTTCAGACGGTTTCGCGACGGCGGCGCGAGAGACCCGCGAGGCCGATGATCCCGGAACCGAGCATCCAAGCGGCGGCAGGCAAGGGCACCGGGGTGAACTCGAGCGTGCCGTCGCCGAGCAGGCTCCATTGGCCGAGCTCGTGCAACTCGTAAGGCGCGAAGTTGTGCAGTTCGAGGAAGTAGAAATCGACCATGCCGCCCATCTCGCCTTCGGTGTTGAAGCCGAACGTGGCCGCTCCGCCCCAGTTGTTGTCATGGAAGCCAAAATCACCGGGTGCGCGCAGCAGTGAGAAGTTCTGTGCCGGATCGCCGGTAGGCGAGCCATCAGTGGCGAGATTCGCCGCTTCGACAAAGGACTTGAGGTTCGCGACGGGCGCCTGAGAGATGTCTTTCGGCATCTTGGCTGCAGTCGCATCGAAGGATTCGCCCGAGGTCGAGAGATAGCCGGTTTCGAACGTATCGAAGGTAGCCGGGTCGTAGCCTGCGGGGTTGTTCACCGCGGTGAGATTGAAGCTGATTGCCTTGCCGGCGTGAGTCGACAAGAAATTGCTGAGTGCGACGTCGGGCCCGATGCTATAGCTGAGTGAACCCAGCGTGCCACCCAGCAGTGCCTGGACGAACGTATTGGCGGTGATGCCGAGGTCGCGAATATAGGACCGGTTCTCGGCCGATTCGCTGCCACGGGCAACGATGGATACGAACAGCTCGCCCTGCCCGGGTGCCGCCGGCTGGAAAGCCTTGGAACCCAGCGGCAGACCGTCGAGCTGGATGGCGGCCTGGGCCGGTGCCCCGACCAGAGTCGCCGCGGCCACGGCCGCCGCTGCTGCGGTCATCTTGAATGTTTTCATCGATGTCTCCTGAAGTACTTGCTTGATGGGTCCGTGTCTCTTGATTGTTGTTTGCCACCTGCCGCGGCCGGACCGTTGGCGGCGAGCGGTGCATCTGCGGGGTGCCGGTCACGCAGACGCGTGGTATTCCGTTCCGAGATCAGCCGAAAGTTCCGGCACCGGCTGGTCGACCTCACTCTGGAAGGCGCCTCGGCCACCAGAGCAGCGCCAGTCTAGGCAGCCGACATGACGAGCCAATGACAGGCCGCAGGCAGTTCGATGACATTCACGCGCGGCGACACTCAACCGCCGAAGCCGAGCACTTCCACGCTGATGATCGACAGCATCGGTTGCTCGAAGGCGTTCGCCGTCGAGGCCGCGCTGCCGGCCTGTTCGGAGGCCGAATCCTGTGCGCCCCGGCTGGCCGCATTGGCCACCCCGGCGGCGCCGCTGAGACCGGCGGCGACACCGATATCGGCCTGCGGCACGCCGATGGCGGTACCGCCGACGTCGATGTTGTCGGCGCCGATGACCTCGCGCGCGCCGATGGTGATGTTGCCGGCCGAGGCGATGCCCGCGTCGCCGGCACTGATCACACCCTGCGGTGCGAACAGAAACACATCGCCCGGAGTCACACTCGGCGGCGCGAAATTGCGGATACCGCTGCCCGAGATCTCGGGCGGAAACACAGTTTCGAACTGGTTAGTCGAGGGATTGAAGACGACCTGGGGCGGCGGTGCCGCCAGTGCCGTCTTGGCGCCGCGCCCGGCATCGATATCGCCCTCGCTGGCCCACAGCAGGATTTCGCCGCCGAACAACGCGAACACCCGCGCAGCGTTGACGAAGAAATCGTCGCGGACGAAGCCACGCACGTCGCCAGTCGCCTGGGCAACGATGCCGAGTTCGTTTTCCGCCTTGGTCACGCTCGAAGTCGCCGCGGCACCGATGTTGGCGCTGCCGCCGGGGACGAAGAGATTGATGTCGCCACCGTCTTCGGTGTGAATGCGGCTGAGCAGCATGCTGAGAGATCCAGCGAGGTCCGGCTGAGGAAAGAGCGTCTCGATGGCGGCGAAGCCGCGGGCGTAGTTGTCGGATCCGCTGGTAGTGGCCGAGATGCCGGAGAACTCGAGTTCGTCGAAAAAAGTCGCCAGCAGGACGCCGGCAAGGTCGCTGGTCAGATCGATGGCCTTGCGTTCGACATCGACGTCGATGCCTGCCAGGCGCAGCGCGCGGCGGGTTGCGGCGAGCTGGCCATGCATCTCGCGCGCTTCGTCGGTGGCCAGCACGCTGCCGAAGGTCTCCTGGAGATAGCTGATGCCCTCGGCTTCGTTATCCGGTAGGGCCGCAATATGGGTCCGGTAGAAGCCCACCAGATCGGGACCGGCGCCGGCGCCGACGAAGACCTGCACATCGGCGCCGTCGTCCGGCAGGGCGAAATTGCGCAGGTTGCCGACCGAGACGATACCGTCCGAGGTACCCAGATCGATATTCCGACCGGCCAGGATAATGCCGCGACCCGGCCCGCTGAACAGTGCGCCCTGGAAGCGGTCCTGCAGGCTCTGGCTCAAGTTACCGGCGGTGTCGCGATTGGGCGTGAAACGGAAATCGCGACCGGCGGCCACCAGGCTGGCGTCGTCGGCGCGCAGGTGCTGGATCTCGAAATCGAGGTTGATGACGTCACGGCCGGCGACGATACGGCCGCTCTCGGCCAGGAACAGGCGAAAGCCGCGGCTCTCGGCGCGTGCCTGGCCGATGGTGCCGTCGCGGGCAACGAGCAGGCTGGGGATACGATCATCGAGGTGCACCGGGCGCTCGGCGTGCCAGCCCAGATCATTGAGCGGACGGCGCTTGCCGACTTCGAAACGCGCACCCAGTCCGGGTGTGCCACTAGCCGGCGCCGCGCTCGAAGGCAATAAGGCGGGATCGGCATCCGATTGCACGATGACCACGCGCTGCGCGTCCGCCTGCAGGCCGAGGTCGGCGATGTCGTTCTGTGCCAGCAGTTCGAGATTGCCGCCGGCATCGGGAAATAGCTGGAAGCGATTGAGAATGACGATATCGCCGCTCAGCGCACGGGCGCTCAGGCTCCCGGGATAGGTTCGCATTGCCGCCACGTCCGATACGTTCACGCCGGAACTGCCGAGCAGCGTGGTGAAGAGCGGATCGGTATCACGCGTACGGTTTTCGAACGTCACGTCACCGCCCAGCGAGGTCAGTTCGAGTCCGCTGCCCGCGCCATACGTAAAGAAATAGGACCGCGTATTGGCATTCAAGCTCGTATTCGTAAGGCCATCTCGCAGGACGGTCAGGAGCGGACGGCGGACCATGCTGAAATTGGCCACCGTCTCCAGCGTGATGTCGCCCGCGGCGGCCATGTCGAGGGTCGCTTCGCCCAACAGCAAGAGGGTGTCGAGCGGCGAGTCGCCGGCCGCGGCAATGCGCCCGCCGGCCCGCACCCGGCCGGCACCGCGCACCACCAGCAGGCGCGCACCGAGCAGATCGCCACCCACCTGTAGATCCAGATCACCGCCACCGAGCACCGTCGTACCGGGTGTGCCGCGCGAGGAGAAGATGCCTTCGAATGGCGAATAGTGAATGCCGTCGCCATCAGGGCGGCCGGTGGTCGGCAGCATCACTGACAGATTGTTTGCCGAGCCGGCCGCGGTAATCGAAATGTCGCCGCCGCCGAGGGTGCCGAGACTCTGACGGAAGCGATCGTAGCGGACAGTCCATACCGTTGGCGCCGGCGAATCGACACCGAGCAGACTGATGCGTTCGCCGCCGATCGTTGCCAGCCAGTCGGTTGCGAGTTGGGTGCTGCCTGCGCCATCGATGTCGCCGCCCACGGCGACCCGGATATCGCCGCCGCCGCT
>JBBDTC010000116.1:0-7376 GCA_040904625.1 Gammaproteobacteria bacterium | reverse complement strand
ACCCGCTCAGGAGCACCCTCGGTGTTGACCAGATAATCTTGGCCAGGGCCCTAAGGCGACGGAGCCCCCGTCCTGGCCGTAACGCGAAAATCAAGGAAGCTCTGCAAAAGTCAGCGAGCCTGCCCCAGGGGAAGGCGCGCGGGCTTGGAGGAGCGCAGTTTATACGGAATAAACGAGCACCGCAGAAGACCGCGTAACGTAGCCAGCGGGCGGCGCAGCCTCTTTTGCAGAGCTTCCTCAAAGCGAAACGCAGTCTACCGGGCATCCGCCGCCGTCCTTGCGAAGGGTCGCGCTGGTGAACCATAGCATTTAGTGAGGGACGGATGAGCGTAGAGTTCCCCGTCGTCAGCTTCAGGCGCCGCATCGCCGCAGTGATCTATGATGCGATAGCCGTTACGGCGGTGGTGTATTTTGCCGCCTTCGTGCCGGTGCTGGCCGCCGGGGGCAACGCTCTTGCACCTGGCAACCCGCTGTTCTCGCTCTACCTGCTGGCCGTCATTTTTGCTTATTTCGCCATCAGCTGGCGTCGCGGACGAACGCTCGGCATGCAGGCCTGGAAGATTGTGATCGTCGATTCGGCCGGCCATCATCCCGGCTGGCACGCTGTGATCTTGCGTTTTTTTGCCGCCGCGCTCGTCATCAGCCTCGGTGGTCTGGGCTATCTTGCGTCACTGTTCGATAGTGAACGGCGCGCCTGGCACGATCGCTGGTCCGGCACACGTCTCGTGCCTGACGGTTCTACTGCACGCGATGATTCGTGAAAAGACCCAATGCCAACAGGGCGAGGGTCGGAGCCAGTGCGCTGACCGCTGCAGGTACGCCGAAGACGATGCCAAGATGGCCGGACGTCTGGTTGAGGATGTGGAAGCCGAGACCGATAGCGGCGCCCAGCAGGACTCGCCGCCCGGTAGTTACGCCACGCGAACCGCGCAAGACCAGCGGAATGGCAAGGTAGATCATTACCGCCGTAGCCAAAGGATAGGCCAGCTTGAGCCAGAGGGCGTGCTCCCAGCGTTGTGCATTCTGGCTGTTGCGCCGGGCGAATTCGACATAGCGCGAGAGCTCGAGCAGGGACAGCGTTTCCGGTTTCAGGGCGACCATCCCGATAAGGGCCGGATCGAGCACTGAATCCCAAGTCGCCCGTTCGAGCCGTTCCCCGCGGGGCATGCCATCGACGAACCGGGTCTGGCCGACATCGTGGAGCTCCCAGCGGCCGTCCCGGTATTGCGCCATCCGGGCATGCGTGGTCCGCAGCAGGCGCCGTTCGGCGTCGAACTCGAAAATGCTGATCCCTTCGAAGCGCTCGCCGGGGAGGACCTTTCGGATGTTGACGAAGCTCGAACCGTCCCGCGCCCAGAAGCCGTATTCAGAAGTCGCCGTAACGCGATCGGAAATCGCCGCCGACCGCAATTGACGTGCCTCACGTTCGGCGAACGGAAACACCAATTCACCTATCACGACCGCCGCCACGACGAACAGTGCACCGGCTTTCATCACCGCCCAGATGACTCGCGTTTTGCTCACGCCAGCGCAGCGTACGACAGCTATCTCGTTGCGTTCCATGAGCGTGCCGAGTCCGAGCAGGGCGCCGATGAGCGCGGCGATCGGGAACAGTTCGTAAGTAAGCCCCGGCACGCTCAGTACCATGACCCATGCCGCTTTCGGCAGACCGTAGGTGCCGCGCCCGACATCTTCGAGTTCCTCTATGAAACCGAAGAACGAGAAAATTGCGAGTAGCACGAGCAGGACGGTGGCCGTCGCGCCGATGACCGATCGTCCGATATAGCGATCCAGGATTCTCATGTCGTCAAGTACCGGAGAGAGGTTGCGCCGCGCACTGCTACAACTCGTCCGACGCGAGGTGGCGGCGGCGGTAAGTATCGCCTCGTGGTCGCGTCGGCGGCCCCCGCTGCAGCAGGGAATTCAGACTCACCGATGCAGAGCGGGGTCGATGCCATGGAAGCGAATAATGTGCAGCGCACAGGATTTTGCACCGTACACGGCTAGAGCATACACTGCGGCGTTGTCGGGCGAGCCATTCGCGCGGCTGCGAACGGCGCGGCTGCGAACGGCTCGGAAAGCCGCTGTCCAGGCGCCTGATACGGCGCCCGGCACTTGTTCCCTGAATCAAACTCCATCTGACGAAAAAGACCATGGATTTCTCCGTCAAACGCGGTACGCCGCAAAACCAGAAGACCGCCTGCCTGATGGTCGGCGTGCATACCGGCAAGGTGCTCAGCGCGGCGGCCGCCGAGATCGACAAATCCTTGCGTGGGCTCATCACCCGCCTGGTGCAGCGCGGCGATATCGCCGGCAAGGCCGGCGATACCCTGCTTTTGCCCGAAGCTACCGGGATCGAAGCCGAACGGGTGTTGCTCGTCGGCTGCGGCCGGCGCAACGGCGCGGACGCGGACGATTACCGGAAAATCGTCAAGGGCGCGGCGGAAGCACTCAAGAGCTACAAGCTGCGCAGTGCCGTCAGTACCCTGCTCGATATCGACGTCAAGGACCACGACATCGGCTGGAAAGTCGATCAGCATGCGCGCACTGTCGGTAACGCCGCCTACCGTTTCGACGAGCATAAGTCTAAACCACATGGCCGCGGCCCGGCGCGCTTGGGTCTCCTCGCCAGTGACGAGCAGGCCGCGGCGGTCCGCGAGGCCCTGCGCCGGGCGCGTGCTCTCAACGAGGGCACCAAACTCGCTCGCGACCTTGCCAATCGTCCGGGTAACGTCTGCACGCCGGCCCACCTTGCTGAAACGGCGCTGGCACTTGCAGCCAGGCACGAGGCGCTCGAAGTTCGGGTCGTCGAGGAAGCGGAGATGGAAACGCTGGGCATGGGTGCCCTGCTGTCGGTCGCCCGAGGTTCGCGGCAGCCGGCCAAGCTGATCACGCTCGAATACCGTGGAGACGAGGGCGCCGCCAAGCCGGTAGTTCTGGTCGGCAAGGGCGTGACGTTCGACTCCGGGGGGATTTCGATCAAGCCCGGTGCCGGCATGGATGAAATGAAATACGACATGTGTGGTGCTGCGAGTGTTCTGGGGACGTTTGCTGCGTTGGCTGCCGAAGGCGTGCCATGCCATGCCGTCGGTATCATCCCGGCAACCGAGAATCTGCCCGACGGAAATGCCAGTAAACCCGGCGACATCGTTACCAGCATGTCGGGTCAGACCATCGAGATACTCAATACCGACGCCGAGGGGCGTCTGATCTTGTGTGACGCATTGACCTATGCGGCGCGTTTCGATCCGGCGGTGGTGATTGACATCGCGACACTGACCGGCGCTTGTGTCATCGCCTTGGGGGAACATGCCTCGGCGCTCATGGCCAATGACGACCGCCTGGCCGACGCTCTGATTGCCGCCGGCGAACGCACTGGCGATCGGGCCTGGCGGATGCCTCTGTGGGAAGACTATCAACAACAACTCGACAGCCCTTTTGCCGATATGGCGAATGTGGGTGGGCGCGCTGCCGGATCGATCACCGCAGCATGCTTTCTATCGCGCTTCACCAAGCAGTATCGTTGGGCGCATCTCGATATCGCCGGAACGGCATGGACCAGCGGCAAGAATAAAGGCGCTACTGGGCGCCCGGTCGGTTTGTTGTTCGATTACATCGTGCACGATATTGGATGACCCGCGTCGATTTCTACGTCGTCGAGGGCGCGCCCAGCGCGCACGACCTGACCTTATGCCGCGTCATTGAAAAGGCCTGGCAACACGGCCACGAGATCTACGTCCACTGCGCCGACGCGGAACAGGCGCGTGCGTTCGATACCCTGCTGTGGCGTTTCCGGGATACGAGTTTCGTGCCGCATGGCATCGAGGGGGTGGCCCCCGCCACGACACCGGTAATCCTCGGCACTGCGGCGGACACGACGACGGCACATGATTTACTGGTCAATCTCGGGGTTGATGTGCCGGAGACGGCAAGTCGATTCGCTCGGGTGATCGAATCCGCCGGATGTGACGATATCAGCCGCCAGGCGGCCCGTGAGCGGTACCGTTACTACCAGGAGCGGGGTTTCCCGCTGCATACACACAAGGTAGGGCGCTGACCGATGGCTGATACCCCGGCCCCGAATGCTCCGCCGCGCCTGACTGAACGCGCCGTCGCGGAGCAACCGCCGCGTCTCACCGAGAGGGTCGCGGCGCCAACGTCCGCGCAGATCAACGCATCCACGCCCACGCCCGAGGCCGGGTTGGTAGCAGCAACCCCCTCCCGGCCCGATGACGAATTGAAAGAAATGTTGCGTGCGGCCTTGAGCGACGCCATGACCGAGCTCAAGGCCGAACTCGTGCGCGAGTTCAAAGCTCCGCAGCAGACCCTGCTGCCGCCGCAACGACCACAACCTACGACAGTACCGGACCGCAAGGAACCCATTTCGATGTCGACGCTGATGGATAAGACCTACGACCCCCGCGTGATTGAACAGGCACGCTACCAGGCCTGGGAGGATGCCGGGTATTTCCAGCCCTCAGGTCTCGGCACGCCGTACTGCATCATGCTGCCGCCGCCCAATGTGACCGGCAGCCTGCACATGGGGCACGCGTTCCAGGACACGTTGATGGATGCCCTGATTCGCTATCAGCGCATGCGTGGCCGGCGCACGCTCTGGCAATGCGGCACCGACCATGCCGGCATAGCGACTCAGCTCGTCGTAGAGCGGCAGCTCGCCGCACGTGGAACGTCACGCCAGGATCTCGGTCGCGATGCTTTCGTCGATGCGGTCTGGAAGTGGAAGGCAGAGTCCGGTGGGACCATCACGCGTCAGTTGCGCCGGATGGGCGCCTCGATCGACTGGAGTCGCGAACGCTTCACACTCGACGACGATCTTTCTCGTGCCGTGCGTGAAGTCTTCGTGTCACTGCATGATGAAGGCCTGATCTATCGCGGCAAGCGCCTGGTCAATTGGGATCCGGTGCTGCACACGGCGATATCTGATCTCGAGGTCGTGGCCGAGGAAGAGAACGGCAAACTGTGGCACATGCGCTACCCACTGACTGATGGCAGTGGCCACGTCATCGTTGCGACCACCCGCCCCGAGACCATGCTCGGTGATGCCGCGGTGGCCGTGCATCCGGCCGATCAGCGTTACCGCCGCATCATCGGCAAGACAGTCACACTGCCGCTGGTCGATCGCGAGATTCCCATCATCGCCGACGAGTTCGTCGATCCCGAATTTGGTTCCGGCTGCGTCAAGATTACGCCGGCACATGATTTCAACGACTATGCGGTCGGACAACGGCACGATTTGCCGCTGCTGAATATCTTCACGCCGGATGCGGCCTTGAACGATACTGTGCCGGAACGCTTTCGCGGGCTCGATAGATTCGAGGCGCGCGAACGTATCGTTGATGAGCTCGAATCCACCGGCCTTATTGCGCGAATAGACGACCACCGCTTGATGGTCCCGCGCGGCGATCGAACCCAAACCGTGATTGAGCCCTACCTGACCGACCAGTGGTTCGTGCGCATTCAGCCCCTGGCTGAACCGGCCATCGCAGCGGTTGAAGAAGGCCGTATTCGTTTCGTGCCCGAAAACTGGTCGAAGACCTATTTCGAATGGATGCGCAACATCGAGGACTGGTGCATTTCGCGCCAGCTGTGGTGGGGACATCGAATTCCGGCCTGGTATGACACCGCAGGCAATATTTACGTCGGCCACGACGAAGACGATGCCCGAAGGCGGGCCGGGCTGTCCGCAGATACGGCACTCACGCAGGATCCGGATGTGCTCGATACCTGGTTTTCGTCGGCGCTGTGGCCGTTTTCGACTTTGGGCTGGCCGGAGCGCACGTCCGAACTCGAAACCTTCTACCCGACCAGCGTACTCGTCACCGGCTTCGATATCATCTTCTTCTGGGTTGCGCGCATGATCATGATGGGTTTGAAATTCATGGGCGACGTCCCATTTCGGGAAGTCTACATACACGGCCTCGTGCGTGATGCCGACGGTCACAAGATGTCGAAATCGAAAGGCAATATCCTCGATCCCATCGATCTGATCGACGGAGTCGATCTCGCGACACTCGTCGCCAAGCGCACCAGCGGGCTCATGCGACCGGAGGACGCGCCGCGCATCGAAGCCGCCACGCGCCGCCAGTTTCCAGATGGCATTGCCGCACACGGTACCGATGCCCTGCGCTTCACCTTTGCGGTCATGGCCACGCAGGGCCGCGACATCCGGTTCGACCTGGGCCGCATCGGCGGCTACCGGAACTTCTGCAACAAAATCTGGAACGCGGCGCGCTTCGTCATGATGGTCTGTGCGGAGCATCATGGTTCGACCCCGGCCGATGGGCTCACGCCAGCCATGCCCGAACGTTGGATACGGACGCGCTTCCGGATGGCCGTGGCCAAGGCTCAGGAAGGCTTCGAAACCTATCGCTTCGATTTCGCCGCGCAGGCTCTCTATGAGTTCGTGTGGGACGAGTATTGCGACTGGTATATCGAAATGGCCAAAGTCTGCCTCTACGACGCCGACACGCCAGCATCAGCCAAGGACGCGGTCTGCGTGTGTTTGCTCGAGATGCTCGATGGATTATTGCGCGCTCTCCATCCGCTGATGCCGTTCGTCACCGAAGAGATCTGGCTCAAGCTGGCTCCGCTGCTCGGCATCGAAGCGACGACACTGATGGTCCAGGACTATCCGCAAGTTGCCGCGAGTGATGGCGATGAGGAGACCGACGCTGCGTTCGCCTGGATGCGGGATTTCGTACTCGGAGTACGCAGGATTCGCGCCGAATACGACATCGAGCCCGGCAAGCGGCTGGCCGTGTTCGTGCGCGACGGCAGCGCGCAGGAAGGGGCCTGGTTGGCCGCTTACGGTCGCATCATCGAACAGCTCGCGCGGACCGCGCCGCTCACGGCTCCAACAGAAATGCCCGGCGACACCGCAACGGCCTTGGCCGGTCAGACGACGATCCTGGTGCCGCTGGCCGATTTGATCGACAAGGATGCCGAGCGGGCACGCCTGGGACGCGAATTGGAACGCCTGGAAGGGGAGATCCAGCGCGCGACGGGTAAGCTGGACAACGCGTCGTTCGTGGAGCGGGCACCAGCCGCCGTAGTCGACAAGGAAAGAAGGCGGCTTGCCGAAGCCAATGCCGATGCGGCCAGATTGCGAGTCGAACTCGAGCGACTCGGCGCCAGTTGAGCACGTGCGGGAGCACATTGAAGCGACAGTGGTCAATGGCACTTACTTGAGGAAGCTCTGTACAAGTTGAATCCGACCGTGGTTCGACAAGCTAACCGCGAACGGATTCAACGACATAGCCTCGGCGACGAGATTGCCGAACGACTTAATCAGAGCTTCCTTGAGCGCGGATAGGCCTCCCCGCAGGAGAGGTCCTTTGGCGGAAATAAAGCGGACC
>JBBDTC010000115.1:0-1249 GCA_040904625.1 Gammaproteobacteria bacterium | reverse complement strand
AGGATGAACGCCCCGGTGCAGACCCCGACCAGCGGCACGCCCGCCGCCCCGGCACGGCGCAGAAACGCGGTGTACTCGGGGTCCAGCCGCTCTATTTCGCCGACCAGTCCGCCGACCACGACGATGTAGTCGAAGCGCGTGGGATCGCCCAACCGCTCTTCGGGCTGGACGCTGATGCCGGCGCTGGACCGGATCGGGTTCATCGATGCCGACAGGACCCGCCATGTGCACAGGATCGGCCGCGACCTGTCGCCCTCGTCGGCGGCGAGACGCAGCACGTCCACGAAGTTCGCGAAGGCGCACAGGGTGAAGCGCGGGGCAAGAATGAAGCCGACCCGGAGCCGGTGCGCGGCTGGAGCATCCACGAGACAATCTCCCGAAAAACAGTGCAAGGCTGACGCAAATATACAGCAATCCAGACGCGTTCATACAGTCACGACTGGCGAAATTGCGACATACCGGCGATATCGCCAGCCGCCACTGGGAGAGCGCCGCCGATGACCCATTTCTCAGCCATGTCGGTTCTGCGCAACGCATTGACCGGGAACAAGAACTGGCAGGCGCAGTGGCCGGACTGCGAGCCCAAGCGCGACTACGACGTGATCATCGTCGGCGCCGGCGGCCACGGGCTTGGGACCGCCTACTACCTCGCCAAGGAGCATGGCATCACCAACGTCGCCGTGATCGAGAAGGGCTGGCTCGGCGGCGGCAACACCGGGCGCAACACCACGATCATCCGCTCGAACTATCTCTACGACGAGAGCGCGCGGCTCTACGACCATGCCCTCGACCTCTGGGAGGGACTCAGCCAGGAGTTGAACTACAACGTCATGTTCTCCAAGCGCGGCGTCATGATGCTGGCGCACAACGTCCATGACGTGCAGAGCTTTCAGCGCCACGTGCACTCCAACCGGCTGAACGGCGTCGACAACCGGTGGCTGACGCCACAGGAAGCCAAGGATTTTTGCCCGCCGCTCGATATCTCGCCCTCGGCGCGCTACCCGGTCATGGGCGCGGCGTTGCAGAAGCGGGCCGGAACCGCTCGGCACGACGCGGTGGCTTGGGGCTATGCCCGGGGCGCTGCGGCGCGCGGCGTCGACATCATCCAGAACTGCCCGGTCCTCGCCATCCGTCGCGGCCCGGACGGCGCCGTCGTGGGTGTCGACACCGCGAAGGGCTTCATCGGAGCGAAGAAGGTCGCGGTCTCAGCCGCCGGCCACACCTCGGTGGTGATGGAAAGTGCGGGCGT
>JBBDTC010000114.1:4043-7453 GCA_040904625.1 Gammaproteobacteria bacterium | reverse complement strand
TGGCTCCCTTCGGTCCGCTTTATTTCCGCCAAAGGACCCCCCGCAGGAGAGGCCGGACAGGTCCCGAAACATGTTGTCGCCTAAAGTAAGTGACATTGGGGTCTGACCCCATGGATTCCAGGCCACCATAAAAAAAGCCGGCCTCGATCGAGGCCGGCTTTCCTGGGCGAAGGTGGTCCGAGAGGTCGCGTAGCGATCAGCGTGCGGAGCGCCGGCGCATGGCCAGCAGGCCGCCGAACGCAGAGCCGAGCAGCACCAGGGCACCAGGCAGGGGCACGACCGTGACGCCGCCAGGCAGGATCTGACCGCGGATCTCACCGCCTGGGAACAGTTCGGTATGGAGATTGAAGTAGAGATCGCCGGCGAAGAGCGCGCTTTCCTGGGCGAGTGTCAAAATCCGCACACCCGTGAAAATACCCGACGTCATGCCCGTGCCGTCGACGACGGTTCCGGGATTGGAGCCGTCGATGGCGAATTCGACCGGCCCCTCAGCGCCGGCTGGCGCCTTGTGGACGTGCGCCGTCGGGCTTCCGTCGCCGCCAATCGCACTGGAAAGCCCGTTGAACGAGAGATTCCAGGTGAATTCCTTGCTGGCGTCATTGAATAACACGAACGCGCTGCCCGTGGCGGTCGACGCGTTGGCCGGGACTTCCTGCGCGCCGCTCAGGAGAGCGCCGAATTCGAGTACCGCGGCCTGGGCGTTGCCGGCGGCCAGAAGGATGACAGTGATAGCGGTATGCGTGAATTTCTTGAACATCGACGCGACCTCCTTGGTTGCGTTTGATGGCTTGTAGATTTGCGATAGGTTTAGCATTCTGGCCGCATCGGCGCAACCGGCGCAGGCGTGAGAACCGGTAATTCTTCTCAAACGTGGATCCGGTGGCTGAACGAGTTGCTGGGGTCTGACTCTGAAGGACTGGACCGGATTCGTTGGCTCAGCCGGCGGTGTGCCGCCGCAGCCCGAGCAGCAGGCCCATCAGCCCGCTGCCCAGCAGCCAGGCCGCGGCGGGCAGCGGTACCAGGGCGATGTCGCCATCGTGGACTGCCCAGGCCAGCGCGTTGAAGTTCTGGCTGGTCGCCAATTGGCTACCGTCGTTGAAGGTGAAATCGAACAGCCAGGCATTTGATCCATCGGCAGTCGCGGACCAGTAGTTGTCCGTCCCGACATTGCTGAACGGTGCGCTATTCGTCGAATCGATACCGCTGACATAGAAATGATAGCCGTACTCGTTGTCGGCGCAGGCTGCGGCGCTGGCGCCGGCACAGTCGATAATCGTGCTGTCGCCGTTTCGGTCCATGCTCGGCAGCCGCCAGGCGGTGGAGCCACCGACGGTCAGGCTAGCCGCCCAGTCCAGGGCGCTGGACCAGCGCATGCGTCCATCGGCAGTGTTCGAGCCATCGTCGAAAATGCTGCCGGCGCCCGTATTGGCGTCTGCAAGCCAGGTGATATCGAGTGCGCTGTCGTAGTAGGCCTGTCCAGCCAAACGCGACTCGAACGCCGCTTGGGCAGTCCCGCAGAGTGACAAGCCCGCGGCCAGCAGGCTCATAACTGTTCGGATCCTCGCTTTCATTCTCTGGCCTCCTTCTTCACGTTTCTGGAGATAGAACTCGCAGTCGAAACCCCGTTTGGCGACGGCGTTCTTCTCGATGACTCCGGTCGACGAAGTCGGGCCCGATGTGGCCGCAATCGGCAAGCGGTATTCGAAAATACCTACCGAGTGCCCCGAATGCCGAGAAGACGGTAATCGGAAGAACTTACTCGATTAACAAGAGTAGAGGATAACTGATACTTTCGGTGACTATAAACCGCCTACTCTCCCATGTCGCCGCCCGCTTTCGAGTTGTGGAGGGACTGGCCCCATCGGTTTGCACATCTCCGCGGGAACGTTTTTTGATAGATAAGCATTCTCATCTCGGGCGGTGCGCGAATGCTTTGAGATTGGGAGGGGTGGTTGCTGGGGTCTGACCCCGGCATTCCCTTATACTGCGCCCCGTCCGGCCGTCCCCCGGCTGACTGCCACCACGGACGGACGCGACGGCATACCACCCCGAGCTTCCCCGCGAAGGACGGACACCGCCCTTCGCGAGTGGTTCGTGGCGACGTATCCGTGCAGCCACTGCACCACACCCGATCACAACCGACCATCGACCTTCGAGGAAAGAATCGCTATGAGTGCTTTGTATACCCCGTTGACCTTCAACCGTGGACCGGCCATGAAGAACCGGTTCATGCTGGCACCGCTGACGAACCAGCAGAGCCACGAGGACGGCACCTGCTCGGAGGCCGAATATCACTGGCTGGTCAAGCGTGCCGAAGGCGGCTTCGGCTTGACCATGACCTGCGCGGCGCACGTGCAGGCCGAGGGCAAGGGCTTCCCGGGCCAGCTCGGCATTTTCTCCGATGACCACCTGCCCGGCCTGACGCGCCTGGCCAAGGCCATCAAGGACCACGACAGCGTGGCGGTGGTGCAGCTCTACCACGGCGGCATGCGCTGCCCGCAGAAGGTCATCGGGACGCAGCCGTTGAGCGCTTCCGACAATGAGAAATGGGGTGCGCGGGCGATGTCCACCGCCGAGGTCGAGGCGATGATCGAGGCCTTCGTGGTGGCCGCCCAGCGCGCCGAGCGCGCCGGTTTCGACGGCGTCGAACTCCACGGCGCCCATGGCTACCTCCTGGCGCAGTTCCTCTCCCCCGACATCAATCATCGCGATGACCAGTTCGGCGGCTCGCTCGAGAACCGGCAGCGCCCAATCCTGCAAATCATCGAAGGCATACGGCAGCGCTGCGGTGAGGATTTCATGATCGGCTTGCGCTTGTCGCCGGAGCGTTTCGGCATGCGCCTGACGGAAGTCATAGACCTGGCGAAGCGGCTCATGGCCGATGAGCTCATCGAATTCCTGGATATGTCCATGTGGGACGTCTTCAAGGAGCCCGAGGACGCCGACGGCAGCGGCCGCAGCCTGCTCTCTTATTTCACTGAACTCGACCGGAAAGGTGTGCGTCTCGGTGTTGCGGGCAAGCTGCGCACGCCGGATCAGTTCGCGCGCGCGCTCGATGAAGGCGTCGACTGGGTCATGCTGGGGCGTGCCGGGATCCTGCATCACGATTATCCCCGGCGTCTGCAGAGCGATGCGGGTTTCATGCCGATCGAGTTGCCGGTCGCACCCGAACACTTGCAGGCCGAGGGGCTGAGCCCGCCCTTCGTCGAGTACATGAAAGCCTGGAAAGGCTTCGTGAAGGGTGCGGATGGGGTGGTTGATACGGCAATGATCCTGAACAGCTGAGGAAGCTGACGGCGACCATTGAACGCGCCGAGGTGGTCGCCCTTCGACGGGCTCAGGGTGAACGGTTTGGGGCGAATGGTGACAGTTTACTTATCTCTGCGCTCGAACCTGCCATCTCGGAACCG
>JBBDTC010000114.1:0-3943 GCA_040904625.1 Gammaproteobacteria bacterium | reverse complement strand
CTGTCACCCTATCTGCCAATCACGCATCGAAATGCGTGATTGCAAGATCTGACCCCATTGGCGGGCGGGTTCTGGGGCTCGGGAACTCGGCCGGTTCTCTCGGGTCTCGCAACTCATTAGAATCGCTGGGTCTGGCTTTGTCCGCATGGCCCGGCCGTGTCTCATTTGGAACCGCTTCTTTATTTTGGATACCGCCACTTCTACCCGCGAATCGATATTCCGCCTGCGTGATTTCGTCAGCCAGCGCATCATCGGCCAGGAGCATCTGGTCGAGCGTCTGTTGGTCGCCCTGCTGGCCGATGGCCACCTGCTCGTCGAGGGTGCGCCCGGGTTGGCCAAGACGCGGGCGATCAAGGTCCTCTCCGAAGGTATCGAGGGCGAATTCCACCGGGTCCAGTTCACCCCCGATCTGCTGCCGGCAGATTTGACCGGGACCGAGATTTACCGTCCCCAGGATGGTTCGTTCCGGTTTCAGCAGGGGCCGCTGTTCCACAACCTGGTGCTGGCCGACGAGGTCAACCGCGCGCCGGCCAAGGTGCAGTCGGCACTGCTCGAGGCGATGGCTGAGCGGCAGATCACCATCGGCCGCGAATCCTATCCGCTGCCTGAGCTGTTCATGGTGATGGCGACACAGAACCCGCTCGAGCAGGAGGGCACCTATCCCCTGCCCGAGGCACAGCTCGATCGTTTTCTGCTCCATATCAATATCGGTTATCCCGATCACGAGGCGGAACGGCGCATCCTGCATCTCGCCCGCGCCGAGGCCGAAGTCGGCGAGCGCGAGCGGGTCACGCCAGTGCCGGTGCTCGATCAGGCGCGGATTTTCGCGGCCCGGCGCGAGGTGCTGGCCATGTATATGAGTGAAGATGTCGAGCGTTATCTGATGGAAATCGTCTTCGCTTCGCGGGATCCGCAAGCCTATGGTGCGGATCTCGCTGCCTGGCTGGCCTATGGCGGCAGCCCGCGGGCGACGCTGGCACTCGATCGGACGGCGCGGGTACATGCCTGGCTGCGCGGCGAGGACTTCGTCAGCCCGGCTGATGTGCAGGACGTCGCGCACGATTGCCTGCGCCATCGCATCATCCTCAACTACGAGGCCGCGGCCGACGGCATCACCCCCGATCGTTTCATCGACGAGCTCATCAGCCGTATCCCGGTCCCTTGAGCGACAGCAGGGCTGAGCAGGGCCGTGCCGTCGTGAGTGTCGCCAGCACATTGCGTTCGGTACTGCGATCGGTGTCGCGGCGCGTGGATAGCGCGGCGCCGCGCTCGGGTGAGGGTAACCGCGATGCATTCGCGCCGTCTGCGAGCACACCGGCCAGGGGCGCTACGGGTGCCCTGGGGCGGGTCGAGCCGCAGCTGCGCGACTTGATGGCCCTGGCCGGGCCGGCGCGGGCCTTGCCGTCGTGGGCGCGCAGTTTGCGTACCCGCCACGGCGGGCAGTTTCTGTCCCGGGTACGCGGGCGCGGCATGGAATACGACGAGTCGCGCCCCTACCAGCCGGGCGATGACATCCGCCAACTCGACTGGCGCGTCACCGCGCGCACCGGGCGCCCGCACACCAAGCTCTTTCGTGAAGAACGGGAACGGCCGGTGTTCGTCTGTGTCGATTATCGGCATGGCATGTTCTTCGGCACACGCGGGGTGTTCAAGTCGGTGCAGGCGGCGCGGCTGGCGAGCCTGCTGGCGTGGCGCGGCCAACACAGCGGCGACCGCGTCGGCGGTCTGGTCTTCGGCGATCACGAGCACCACGAATTGCCGCCGCGGCGCGGGCAAGCAGCCTTGGTCCGCCTGCTCTCCCAGTTGACCGGCCACGCCGCGGCGTGGCGCGCACGCGCGCTGGCCGCGCCCGGCGAGGCCGCGCTGCTCGATGTGGTCGTGCGGCTGCGGCGCCTGGCCAAGCCGGGCAGTCTGATTTTCTTCGTCAGCGATTTCGACGGCTTCGACGAGGCCGTTGCGCGCGAGTTCGCGCGCCTCGGCGCGCATTGCGATGTGGCGCTGGTTGCGGTCCACGACGCTTTCGAAGCGAGTTTCCCGGTCCTCGACGCCGGCGCCGGGCTCACCGATACGCGCTCGACCCTGCGTCTCGGCGGTGTGTCGGAGCAGCAGCGGGCGGCTTATGCGGAGCGCTTCGTGGCCCGCCAGGCTGCGCTCGAGCGTGCCTGCCGTGAACAGCGCTTCCCGTTTGCGAGCGTGACGACGGCTGGCGATCCGGTGGCGGGGCTGTTCAGGATGCTGTCGGCATGAGGACGGGGTTGCTCGCGCTACCTGGTGCCGGGCAAGGGGCTGGCGCTTCCGGAGGCGCTTCCTGGGCGTGCCGCTTCCTGCACGGCAGTGCACACTGTGAATCGAGCGAAGAACGATGAACCCGGCTGATCCGAGCACCCTGCCCCTGCGTGACGTGCATGTGCCGCCGCCGGTGCCGTGGTGGCCGCTGGCGCCGGGTTGGTATGGATTGGCAGCTGTGGTGGTGCTGGCCGTACTCGCCGGCTGGTGGGTCTGGCGGCGGCGCCGGCAAGGGCGTATGGCGCGCGCGGCGCTGGCGGAACTCGAGGCCATCGAGGCCCGTTTCAAAGCCGATGGCGAGGGCCATCGTTGTGCCCGGGGATTGTCTCGGCTGGCCCGGCAGCTCGCTTTGATCGGGCACGATCCGCGCGCGGTGGCGGCGACGGGCGACGAGTGGCTGGCGGTTCTGGACGAGATGGCCGAAACACCGCTGCCCGAGACGCTGCGGCCAGTGCTGCGCGAAGCACCCTACTCGCCCGCGGCCGCCGCGGCGCTCCCCGCGGAGCGCTATACGGCGGCGGCGCGCCATCTCGCCGGCGTCATCCATCATGTCGGGCGGAGGCAAAGGCGTGCTTGAGTTCGCCTGGCCCTGGGTTCTGGCGGCGCTGCCGCTGCCTGTGCTGGCGCGCTTGCTGCGCCCGGTCGCGGCCACGAGCGGGGCATTGCTCAGGGTGCCGGAACTGGGGCGTTTCCGCGTGCTGGCCGAAGCCGGCGGCGTGGCACGCGCGAATCGTCTGCGGCTCACGCTCGGCGCGCTCGCCTGGGTGCTGCTGTGCCTGGCCGCGGCGCGCCCGCAGTGGATTGGGGAGCCGGTCGAGGTGCCGCTGACGGGGCGGGACCTGATGCTGGCGGTCGATTTGTCGGAGAGCATGCGCGAGACCGATTTCATCCTCGGTGGGCGGCCGGTCGACCGCTTGACGGCGACCAAGGCCGTCGCGCGCGACTTCATCGGCCGCCGGGTGGGCGATCGTCTCGGACTCATACTCTTCGGCCAGCAGGCCTATTTGCACGTGCCGCTGACTTTCGACCGGCAAACGGTGCAGGCGTTGCTGGACGAAGCGGTGATCGGCCTGGCCGGCCGCCAGACCGCGATCGGCGACGCGCTCGGCCTCGCCGTCAAACGCCTGCGTGAGCAGGAGGCGGAACACAAAGTGCTCATCCTGCTCACCGACGGCCAGAATACGGCCGGCGCAATCGAGCCGCTGCGGGCGGCCGAACTCGCCGCCACGGCCGGTTTGCGCGTCTACACTGTCGGCATCGGTGCGGATACCGCGGTACAGCGGGGGTTTTTCGGATCGGTGCGGATCAATCCCTCGGCCGATCTCGACGAAAAGACCTTGAAAGCCATCGCCGACCAGACCGGCGGGCGCTATTTTCGCGCCCGTGATACGCGCGAGTTCGAGACCATCTATGCCGAGATCGATCAACTGGAACCGGTCGAGCGCGGCGGTGAGCACTTTCGTCCCACGCAGGACCTGTTCTTCTGGCCGTTGGGGATGGCTGCGGGGTTGTTTGCGGTGGTACTGATGCTGCGCGGTGAGTTGCGGCGGCGTGGTGGGGGCATGTTGATGCGCAACGAGGCTGTCGCCGTTGGAGCAGGCCCTTCGACAGGCTCAGGACGAACGGATCGGGAGAGGGTGGCGTGAGGCTGTGCCTG
>JBBDTC010000113.1:0-1265 GCA_040904625.1 Gammaproteobacteria bacterium | reverse complement strand
CAGCGTTGCTCGTCAGTTGAATAGAACCACTATTCGCCTTCCTTGCGCCTTGCCAGCCGGGCGCCTCGACGCCCCAAACAGCTGAGTTATTCTGGTACGGACCCTTAGTGCGGCTGGCCGGTCGCCCTGCCTGCAGGCCGCGTGGCTTGCTGGTACGGAGCATGTGGAGAGTGCTCAGTTGTCCGTCGTGAACAGAACGACTTCTTGCGGGTTTTCGGCAAATGAGCGGCCCAGGCTGATCTTGCCGCTGCCCCCCAGCGGCATCTCCTCGCGACGCAGAAAGGCCTCGTTGCCGTCACTCAGCACGTAGGTCCCGTTGGTGCTTTGATCGATGATGAAAAATTTGCCGCGTCGATGTTCGACGCGGACATGCTGGCGCGATGCAAGCGCTTCGGCGACGGCGATGTCAGCGGTCTTGCTCCGGCCCATGACAATCTGTGTCTGCTCAGCGTCGACGGCGGTTCTGACGTCGTGATAGCGCAACTCGAGGCGGGCGCGATGTACCGGTTGCGGTATCACGCCGGTGGACATCCGCGTCACATCCTCCTGCTGCCAGATGACCTCGAAGATGTCCATCGTATCCTTTTTGCCCTTGACCGGCGCACGATCGATGAACCGCGAACTCGCTTTGAGAATGGGCGGCAGGATGTCGACCGTCGACTGCGTCGTGATGATCTGGCCGGCCTTGGCCATCGAGGCCATCCGCGCGGCGACATTGACGGCGTCGCCGAAGACGTCTCCGCCTTCGAGTATGGCCGGACCGTGGTGCAGTCCGATGCGGATGGCGAGGGAGATCGAGCCCGCGGCCGTACGGTGGGTGACATCGTCTTCCAGCAGCTCGTGCATTTCGCACGCGGCGCTTACCGCGGTCTCGGCGGAGGGGAAGGTGCACATGATTTCGTCGCCGATGGTTTTGACGACCGATCCTTTGTGTCGTGCGGTTACCTCGATGAGCAGATCCAGACAACCGGCGACCTTGGCGCGGGCCGCGGCGTCGCCGAGGGCTTCGTACAGGCGTGTGCTGCCGCTGATATCGGCGAAGAGGATGGTCAGTTGCGTTTTCTTCGGCGTCATGCGGAAAGCCCGGTACATCCTCTGCAGATGGGCGGGCAGGGCGGCAGTGGGTCCGCATAGCTCGCGCCCAGGCCGCGACTGGCATTCAGTTCCAATGGGAGTCTATGGAACAAGTGACTATCCATCAATAGATTTCCTCTAGCAGCCTGTCGGACTTAGGGCATCGTGACGAGGCGAGTGGGAGAGCGAGG
>JBBDTC010000112.1:0-7571 GCA_040904625.1 Gammaproteobacteria bacterium | reverse complement strand
TTGGGCAGCTCACCCGCCGCCGCAGTAGATGCGGCCTGAGTCCGACAGGCTGCTAGGCCCACCCGCGACGGCTCGGACGTGCCGGCTCCAGCCAGGAAGAACGCCACATGAACCCGATAATCGAGAACATTCGCGCGCGTGCTGTCGCGGTGCCCATGAAACGTCCGCCAGCGGTTGCCAGTGGTGCGATCGCGGCGGCCACGTTTGTCCTCATCGACATGGAAACCGACGCGGGCCTGACCGGCTGTGCTTATATTTTCACCTTTACCGAGTCCATGCTCGCGCCGACAGTCGCGGTCGTCGAAGCGCTCGGCGAGCTGCTCCGCGGCGACCAGGTCGTGCCGCTGGAAATCGAGGCCAAGCTGCGTTCGAGCTTCGCCATCCAGGATAGCCATGGCATCGTTGGCCAGGCGATCGCCGGGCTCGACATGGCCCTGTGGGATGCACATGCCAAGGTACTGGGCGTACCTCTGGTGCGTGCGCTCGGTGGGAAGGTCAAACCGATTCGCGCCTACAACAGCTGTGGACTGTGGATTCAGAATCCGGCGCGGCTCGGGGACGAGGCGGAGGCGCTGCTGGAAGAAGGCGGGTTCAAGGCGCTGAAGCTGCGCCTCGGCCGTACGGATTTCGATTTGGATCTGGCCGCGGTGCGCAACGTCAAAAAGCGCCTCGGCGACGACATCCCGCTGATGGTGGACTTCAACCAGAGCCTGACGGTCAGTGAAGGGATTCGCCGCGGTCTCGCGCTCGACGACGAGGGTTTGTACTGGATCGAGGAGCCCGTTCGGCATGACGACTATGCTGGCCATGCCAGGATTAGCCGGGCCATCAAGACTCCGATCCAGCTCGGCGAGAATCTGCTCAGTGCGGCCGACATGCAAAAGGCGATCGAAGCCCGGGCAGCGGACTTCTACATGCCGGACGTGCAGCGCATCGGTGGCGTTACCGGCTGGATGCGGGCCGCGGCGCTGGCGCAGGCCAACGGTTTGGAGATGTCGAGCCATCTGTTCCCCGAGTTCAGCGCCCACCTGCTGGCTGCGACGCCAAGCTGTCACTGGCTCGAATACATGGACTGGGCTGCGCCCATCCTGCAGGAACCGTTCGAGGTGATGCAGGGCTGTGTCGTGATCCCCGATCGGCTGGGGGCCGGGATTGCCTGGAACGAGGACGCCGTACGGCAATATCGGCAGACCTGAATACCTCGCCGCAGTTCAAGGGCTCGACATGGCCAGCAATCGTTTCCATTCCCTGGCGCTCACCGGCATCACAGACAGCCGCGACTGGCGCACCAGCAGGAAATCGGCGAACGCGGGGTCGGCCTTGATGGCGGCGAGGGTGACGGGTTTCTCCAGCGCATCGCAGGCGCGCACATCGACGGCGACGAAACGCCCTGCTGGATCGCTCGGGTCAGGATAGCTCGCGCGGCAGATCTCGCCGGTGCCGACGATGCGCCGTTCCTTGCCGGTGTGATAGACGAACGTCCGGTCGCCGCGCTTCATCTCGCGCAGAAAACCCGCAGCCTGATGATTGCGCACACCGTCCCAGGCCTCGCCACGGCTGCCGGCGGTGACGAGATCGGCCCAGGAGAATTCGTCGGGTTCGGTCTTGAGCAGCCAGTAGCGCATGGTGTCGGCCTGCAGTGGGGTGGCGTCGATATGAACGATTTCCGTTCAAGCTCATCGTGGACTTTCCAGAGGCGTAAATCAAAAAGTTCGATTGTTGCCCCGCTCACGAACTCGACGAACGGCGTTCGTCGATACTGGCGGGCCCTCGAACGTCCCAGCGTAACCTGACGCCCCGTCATTCACGCTCGTGCCGCGGCCCGATTTCACTGAACACCCAGACCCCAGCCGTACGTTTGTTCAAGGCCTCACTCTGTACGCGTTTGTCGCGGGTGGCATTCAAATGATCGAGCGCCGCCTGGGCATCGTCGGCTTCGAGCTCGTAGATGGCGAGATACGGCAGCGGACAGGACATGCCCTGCTCGGCGCTCAATTTGAAACGCTGCCCGGAAAGCCACCCGGTGCTCTCCAGCACTTCGTCGATATGCAAATCTTCATAGTAGGTGTTGTACTCGTCTTCGCGGCCGACGGTCGGCTCGGTCAGAACGACGACGACATGTTTCATGGAATTTCCCCCGGGTGCAGATTGAGTGACATTGCAACGGTAGCGCTCTGCAGACGAGGATGCTGCAGGAGCACGCAGAATAACGCCAGCGATACGCAAAGGCCGCTTTCCGCGTTATCGTAAACGGCGCATCAACGCATTCTGGCGCCGCGCAGAGCGCCAGGCAGGGAAACGCACCTTATCGGGACTCGACAGCGCCACGTCCTCAATCGTAATGACCCACGGAGCGCATCCGCATGACCATCGTCTATGCCGAAGACTTCATCGTCGAGGGAAAACCGAGCGAGCCGATCACCCCGAATTTCACGGTGCGCGAATTCACCACCGGGCGGGGGCTGTACATTCATCGCGAACTGGTCGGCGCCCTGCAGGAAATGCGTGATGCGGCGCTCGTCCCGATACGCGTTCAGGGACTGCAGCCGCGCGCGGGGCGCGGCAAGGGCGCACGCGGTTGCTTCGCCTTCGTCACCAGCGCGGATCCGGCTGCGCTGCTCGAGATTGCGCAAACCTTGATCCGAAAGAAATTCATCGCGCGGGCCGAGGCCCTTGGCCGGGATGTCTACGTGGAGATCCCTGACCCCTCCGTACCCTGGCCATTGGAGGCAGACCTCGCGCTCGAACGCGCTGTCCGCGTGACTGCAGCCTACGAGACCAGCGGCGACCCTTTTCAGCAAGTGACCGGCAATTTCGATGGCGCCGGATTCTCTTTCGGTCCACTGCAGGTCAACTTCCGCTCGGGAACACTGCCGCAGCTGTTCCGGCGCTACGAGATGGCCGATGCCAACGCGCTGCGCGCCTGTTTCCCCTCACCCGCGCACTGGAAAGAATGGCAGCGCGTGCTGTCCGCCAAGCCCGCTGCCCAGCTGCGCTGGGCCGATGAACGCAGTAAAGGGGCGCGCAAAGCCGAAGTCGCTGAACCGTGGAAGTCCTGCCTGCAAGCGGTCGGCCGGGTCGAGGCGTTTCGCACCGCGACACTGGACTACGCCTACGATGTCTATGGCCGCAAGCTCATCGTCGCCTTGTCATGGCTGCACGGCCTGTGGCGTGGCCGCATCGACAACTTCGCCTGCCTTTGCGCACTCTACGATCTGTGTGTGCAGCAAGGCAGCCTGAACAAAGCCCACCAGGCGATCCGTGCGCGCGTCGAACGGGAACGACCGATGTCGCAGTTCGATGTCGTGCAGATTGCAGTCGAGGAGCGAGCCCTGCGCGCCAACGCGGCATGGCGCGCCGATTGCCTCAGCCGACGGCTCAGCATCCTCCATCGCGAGCCGGTAACCATCACCGAAGCCGGTAAAACCGTCACCCGCACCAACCTGCGCAGCTATCTCATCCGCAACGCGCCGGTCAAAGGGGCCGAAAAATACCTGACCTGAAGAGACTGCCCTCTTTTGCAAGTTCCGAGTCCGGGCAGCGGGTATGGCTGAATACCTGTTCCTGCGTCGTCATCCGCCATGGGCCGGACCACGGTAGACGCGAATCAGTACCGTTTGCGCGGTCAGCGAGATAGACATGAACAGCAACATCAACAAGGCCATATTCGACGCATCGTGGTGGCTGAACAGCCCGACGACGTAGGCGCCGAATCCGCCGAAGAACTGTTGCGCCAACCCCGCGCCGGCCGCGGCCGCTCCGGCCAGGGCAGGCACCAGGCTGACCGTCCCGGCGAGCGTGGATGGCATCAGCAGACCATGGCCGAGACCGAGCATCGCCAGCGGCGCGACCACCGCCAACGGTGAGCGTACACCGAGCCAGGCCAGCACCAGACTGGTCGCAATGCCAGTCAAAGTGGTGGCGTGGCCGAGGAACATGAGTCTGGTTTCGCTGGTATGGCGCAACAGGCGGCTGGTCAGGAAATTGCCGACGATGTAACACAGTGGCGGAAAGATGATGTACCAGCCGATCGCAGCGGGCCCCACGCCATAGTTGGTCAGCACCACCGGCACACCGGCCAGAAAGACGTAGAACGCACCGGTGCACATCGACAGAATCACACAGTACGCGAGATAGGCAGGAAGGCGCGCGAGTCGGGCGTAGGCGGAGACGAACTCACGTAACCAGTGCGAGCGTGCACTGGGTGCTGGTCGATCGTGCGGCAGCAGCACGGCCACCGCGACGCACAGCAGCGCCGCACTCAGCGCGGCGAAGAAGAAATTGGCGCGCCAGCCCAGGTAGACGTGCAGTTGGCCGCCGAGCACCGTCGCCAGCGGTGGGCAGATGCCGAGCACCATACCGATATAGGCCATGATGCGCGGCCGATCGTCGCCGCTGAAATAATCCTGCACCATGGCGCGTCCGATGACCATCCCCGCGGCAGCGCCGGCACCCTGCACGAAACGGGCAGCGATGAGTTGCGGCAGCGTAGCCGCCAGCGCACCGCCGAGGGAGCCGGCCACGGCCAACACGAAACCGGCCAGCAGGAGGCGGCGCCGGCCATGCCGATCGGACAGCGGGCCATAGATTACCTGTGCGCCGCCGAGCCCTATCACGAAACTCGAGAAAGTCAGCTGCACGCTGCCCTGCGTAGCACCGAACTCGGCCACCCAGGATGTCATCGACGGCAGGCAGATAGTCATCGCGATCAGGCCAAAGCCGGTCACCGCGAGCAGAAGAGCAATCAACCAGGCGCTGGCGGCCGGATTATCGGAAGCGCTGGCGGGAAGCGGTGTGGACACGGCGAAGCTCGAGATCGATACAGCTACTCATGTTAGCCGATAGCGCCAATCGTCCGATCCTGCCGGCACGAGCCGCTACAATGCGCGTCCGGAGGGAACACTGATGAATGAAACCGAATCGGGCGGTGCCCGGCGCGCACGCACCGACGCCTACTGGCGCGCCAATCTGCGGGTCGTTGCAGCCCTGCTCGCCATCTGGTTCGCCGTCTCGTTCGGCTGCGGCATTCTGTTCGTCGATGCGTTGAACACGTTCAGCCTGTTCGGCTTCAAACTCGGCTTCTGGTTTGCACAGCAAGGGTCGATCTTCGTCTTCGTCGTGCTGGTGTTCGTCTATACGGCGCTGATGCGACGCCTCGATCATCGCTACGGCGTCGATGACGATGCGGCGGATGCGTGCTGATGGACGCGACGACACTCACTTATCTTTTCGTTGCCGCCAGCTTCGCGCTCTATATCGGCATTGCGGTGTGGTCGCGCGCCGGTTCGACGCGGGATTTCTACGTCGCCGGCGGCGGCGTGCATCCGATCGCCAACGGCATGGCGACCGCGGCCGACTGGATGAGCGCGGCCTCGTTCATTTCCATGGCGGGCATCATCGCTTTCATGGGCTACGACGGTGCGGTCTATCTGATGGGATGGACCGGCGGCTACGTGCTGCTCGCGATGCTGCTCGCACCGTATTTGCGCAAGTTCGGCGAATTCACGGTGCCCGATTTCATCGGCACACGCTATTACTCGAACACCGCTCGCGTAGTCGCAGTGCTCTGTCTCATCGTGATCTCCTTTACCTACGTCGCGGGACAGATGCGCGGCGTCGGTATCGTCTTTTCGCATTTCCTCGGTGTACCCATCGACTGGGGCGTGGGGATCGGCATGTTCGTGGTGTTCATGTATGCCGTGCTGGGCGGCATGAAAGGCATTACCTATACCCAGGTCGCGCAGTATTGCGTGCTCATCTGCGCTTATCTCGTTCCGGCCATTTTCATCTCGCTGCTGGTGACCGGGGTACCGGTACCGCAAATCGGGCTTGGCGCCATGGTCGCCGATGGTTCGGGCCTGGCGGTGCTGGAGAAGCTCGACCGGACCCTCGTCGAGTTGGGCTTCGCGGCCTATACCGAGGGCTCTAAATCGCGCATCGACGTTTTCGCCATCACCATGGCGCTGATGCTCGGCACCGCTGGCCTGCCCCACGTGATCGTGCGTTTCTTTACGGTTCCCAAGGTCTCCGATGCGCGGCGTTCAGCCGCCTGGGCGCTCTTGTTCATCGCACTGCTCTATACCACCGCACCCGCCGTCGGTGCCTTCGCGCGACTGAACTTCATCGACACCGTGCACGGCAAAGCTTATACGGAGGTCGCCGAGTGGTTCCGCAGTTGGGAAGCGGTAGGCCTGATTGGCTGGCTCGACAAGGATGGCGACGGCCATATCCACTACGCCCCGGGGGTGCCTTTCGACGGCGCGCCCCAGTTTACCGTCGATGGACGCGGTGCAGCAGGTGAGCGCCTGCTCGAGAACAAGCCGAGTGGCAATTCGAACGAGGTCTATATCGACCGCGATATCATGGTGCTGGCCAATCCCGAGATTGCCCACCTGCCGCCGTGGGTCATTGCGCTCGTGGCGGCCGGAAGTCTGGCCGCCGCGTTGTCGACAGCCGCAGGGTTGCTATTGGTGATTTCGGCCTCGGTATCGCACGACCTGCTGCGCAAGACGCTGGCACGCGGCTTGAGCGACAAGCAGGAACTGCTCGCGGCGCGCCTTGCGGCGGCGAGCGCCATCGCGATTGCCGGCTATCTCGGCGTCCATCCTCCCGGCTTTGTCGCCGAAGTGGTCGCTTTCGCTTTCGGCCTCGCGGCGGCTTCGCTGTTTCCGGCGATCCTGCTCGGCATTTTCTCGAAACGGATGAATCGCGCCGGCGCTATCGCCGGCATGGTCACCGGACTGTTGTTTACCTTCGGCTATATCGCCTGGTTCAAATTCATAGCACCCGAAACGAACCTGCCGGCGCATTGGCTGTTCGGCATCTCGCCTGAAGGAATCGGCATGGTCGGTGCGCTGCTCAACGTTGGCATGGCCTGGGCCGTAGCCGCGTCGAGCCCGCCGCCGCCGCCCCAAGTCATCGCGCTCATCGAAGACATTCGCCTCCCAGCCGGGGTGAGTACGCCGCACCAGCACTGACGTTGCGGTGCTGAGCGCATCTCGGCAACGCACCTTCCGCCTTCTGTGCTCGCCGGGTTCGAGCGGAAGCGCCAGAGGCGCTTCCGCGAGCCCCTCCGTGGTCAGACGCGGTCACCCGCGTACCAGGGTTTGATGGTGACTTCGGTGGGGTTCGCCGTCGGATGATCGACGATTTTTGGCGCATCGCGGCGATAGTACGACTGCGACTCGACCGGGCGCTGCTCCCCGTCGGCGGTTCTGACATCGCTGCGCGGTTCACCCCAAGGGCGGAATCCTGCAGCCTGGACCGAACTTGCGGCGGTTATCGCGATAATGGCGATAGCAATGGTGGTTTTCATGTTTTCTTGCTCCTCAAGAGACAATTACCTTAAATGGATGCGGCCAATGCCGTTTAGAAAGGTTAATCTAGCAAAAAACTATGAATGTTCATAATTAGATTTATTTAACTAATCAATAGGCGCGCCCTATTGCCTCTACGAACTAAGGGTCCGCCGCAAAATAACTGGGCGATTTTGGGGCGTCGAGGCGCTCGGCTGGCTAGGCGCGAGGAGGGCGAATAGTGGTTCTATTCAACTGACGAGCAACGCCGCCAGA
>JBBDTC010000111.1:0-1274 GCA_040904625.1 Gammaproteobacteria bacterium | reverse complement strand
AAAATCCCAGAACACTCCTATAGCGTCTGGACCGGTTTGAAGGGGGCACGCCAGACCGATGACGACTACGTCGACATCGAGTCGGTGATCGCACATGAATACTTCCACAATTGGACCGGCAACCGGGTCACCTGCCGCGATTGGTTCCAGCTCTCGCTGAAGGAAGGGCTGACGGTGTTCCGCGACCAGCTCTTCTCAGCCGCCGAGCGGTCCGCCCCGGTGAAGCGGATCCGCGACGTCCGCGGCCTCCGTGCCGGCCAGTTCCCGGAGGACGCCAGCCCGACCGCGCATCCGGTGCGTCCTGAACGCTACATCGAGATCAACAACTTCTATACGCCGACGGTTTACCGGAAAGGCGCCGAGGTGATCGGCATGTACCGCACCCTTCTGGGACCCATGGGCTTCCATAAGGGCCTGGAACTCTACTTCCACTGCCACGACGGCCAGGCCGTGACCACCGACGACTTCCTCGCCGCCATGGCCGACGCCAACGGCCGCGACCTTGAGCAGTTCCGCCTCTGGTACAGCCAAGCCGGTACGCCGGTGGTCGTAGCCGAGGGACGCTACGACGCCGCGGCAGAACGCTATACGCTCACTCTGCGGCAGAGCACGCCGCCAACGCCTGGCCAGCCGGAAAAAAAGCCGCTGCATATTCCACTGGCGGTCGGTCTTATCGGTCCCGAGGGGCACGACCTGCCGCTTGATCCGGGCGGCGCTACCACGCGGGTGCTAGAGCTGACGGATGCTGAGCAGAGCTTCGCTTTTGAGGCGATCCCGGCCGAGCCGGTGCCATCGCTCAACCGAAACTTTTCCGCTCCGGTGATCCTGCGGTTGCCGCTCGACCGTCGCCAGCGCGCGTTCCTGATGCACCATGACGGCGACCCCTTCAACCGGTGGGAAGCCGGGCAGCAATATGCGAGCGAGCTGCTGCGCGAAATGACCGGGGCTCGGCTGCGCGGTGAAACACCGAAGGCCGACCCCGCCTTCATCGAGGCGCTGCACGGCGTACTGACCGACGAGGAGGTCGACCCGGCATTCCGCGCGCTCGCCTGCCTGCTGCCTGGCGAGACCGAGCTCGCCGGCGAGATGGAAGCGGCGGACCCTGCGGCGATCCACGACGCGCGTGAATTCCTGCGCCAGGAGATCGCCCAATGCCTACGCGACGAGCTGCTGGTGCTCTACCGCGGCAGCCGATTCAACGCCCAGTACCGCCCGGATCCCGAGGCGGCCGGGCGGCGGGCGCTGAAGAACTTGGTGTTCAGCTATCTCTCGCT
>JBBDTC010000110.1:0-7576 GCA_040904625.1 Gammaproteobacteria bacterium | reverse complement strand
TCGCGCAGGATGTACTGGAACTGCTCGGCGACGCCGGTCATCTTGTTGCGCCGGCCCATGGAGAGGATCTGGACGAAGCCGACGTAGAAGAAAATGCCCTCGAACACGACATAGAAGGCGATGAGGTCGCGCAGCAGACGTTGATCGGTCTCGGCCGTGCCGGTGACGAAGGTCGGGTCACCCAGGCTCTCGGTGAACTGCAAGGCCCACGAGGCCTTGTCGTGCACGGCTGGCACTTCGCGATACATGTTGAAAATTTCGGCTTCGTCCAGCCCCAGGCTCTCGATGCAGTACTGGTAGGCGTGGGTGTGCAGCGCCTCTTCGAAGGCCTGGCGCAGCAGGTACTGGCGGCACTCGGGGTTGGTGATGAGGCGGTAGACGGCGAGCACCAGGTTGTTCGCGACCAGCGAATCCGCGGTCGAGAAGAAGCCCAGATTGCGTTTGATGATGGTGCGTTCGTCTTCGGTCAGGCCGTGCGGATCCTTCCACAGGCTGATGTCGGCGTTCATGTTGATTTCCTGCGGCATCCAGTGGTTGGCGCAGGCATCGAGATATTTCTGCCAGGCCCACTTGTACTTGAACGGCACCAGCTGGTTGAGATCGGCGCGGCAGTTGATCATCTTCTTGTCATCGACCGCGATGCGTCGCGCGCCGAACTGGAGTTCCTCGAGGCCGGTCAGGCCGTGTTCGCCGTTTGCATCCGCCTGTGGCCGGGCGGCGGCGGGCGGCAGGTCGCCGAGCAGCCGCGGCACCGTACTATCGGGCGCGGGCTGTCTGCGTGACACCGCGGCCAGCGCCTCGCCGGCGTGCATGGCGCGGGCATTGCTGCGCGGCGCGGCGGGCGTCGGTTTGAACGGTGCAATCGGGTCATCCCAATCGAGCATGTCTGTCCCCTTGAAATCGTAGGTCACTGGATGGATCCGTCGTCGGTGGCCGGCTCTACTGGCAGGCTTCGCAGTCCGGATCCAGGATCGAACACGCTTTCGCCGTGTCCGGCTCCTCGTGGGTGGTTTTGTTGACGGCGTTCAATTTGCCGTCCGCAAGCGTGCTTTTCTCGACGTGCGTCGCACCCATGGTGCGCAGGTAGTAGGTGGTCTTGAGGCCGCGTACCCAGGCCAGCTTGTAGAGGTTGTCGAGCCTGGCGCCGCTCGGTTCGGCCAGGTAGAGGTTGAGCGACTGCGCCTGATCGAGCCATTTCTGGCGCCGCGAGCCGGCTTCGACCAGCCAGCGCGGGTCGACCTCGAAGGCCGTCGCGTAGAGCTGCTTCAAATCCTGCGGCACGCGATCGATCTGCGCCACACTGCCGTCGTAGTACTTGAGATCGTTGACCATCACCTCGTCCCACAGTTTCCGCTGTTTGAGATCATCGACCAGATACATGTTGACGACGGTGAAATCGCCCGACAGGTTCGATTTGACGAAGAGGTTCTGATAGGTCGGTTCGATCGACTGGCTGACCCCGCAGATGTTGGAAATCGTTGCCGTCGGCGCGATGGCCATGCAGTTCGAGTTGCGCATGCCGACGGCGCGTACCCGTTCGCGCAGGCTGTCCCAGTCGAGCGTCTGGCTGCGATCCATCTCGAGGTAGCCGCCGCGGCCCTCGGCGAGGATGTCGATCGAGTCCAACGGCAGCACGCCCTTGCTCCACAGGGAGCCCTCGAAACTCGGATAGGTGCCGCGCTCGCTGGCCAGATCGGTCGAAGCCTTGATGGCGAAATAGCTCACCGCTTCCATCGATTCATCGGCAAACTGCACCGCGGGTTCGCTGGCATAGGGCAGCCGCCGGCGGTAGAGGGCGTCCTGGAAACCCATGATGCCGAGACCGACCGGGCGATGCCGCAGATTGGCCGCGCGCGCGGTCGGCACGCTGTAGTAGTTGTAGTCGATGACGTTGTCGAGCATGCGCATGGCGGTGCTGATGGTGCGTTCGAGCTTGGCCATGTCCAGGCCCTGCTCGGTGGTGTGCTGGGCGAGGTTGACCGAGCCCAGATTGCACACCGCGATTTCCTGCCCGGCGGCAGTATTCAGCGTGATCTCGGTGCACAGATTGGAGCTGTGCACGACGCCGGCATGCTGCTGCGGCGAGCGCAGGTTGGCGGCATCCTTGAACGCGACCCAGGGATGCCCGGTCTCGTAGAGCATGCCGAGCATCTTGCGCCACAGGTCGAGGGCGCGCATGCGTTTGGCGTTGCGGATTTCGCCGCGGTCGGCCTTGTCCTCGTAATGGGCGTAGCGGGCCTCGAATTCCTGGCCGACGCTGTCGTGGAGATCGGGCACTTCGTCGGGCGAGAACAAGGTCCACTGGCCGTCTTCGACGACGCGTTTCATGAACAGGTCCGGCACCCAGTTGGCGGTATTCATGTCGTGGGTGCGGCGGCGATCGTCGCCGGTGTTCTTGCGCAGTTCGAGGAATTCCTCGATATCGCGATGCCAGGTTTCGAGATAGGCGCACATGGCGCCCTTGCGCTTGCCGCCCTGGTTGACCGCCACGGCGGTATCGTTGGCGACCTTGAGGAACGGCACCACGCCCTGCGATTTGCCGTTGGTGCCCTTGATGTGAGCGCCCATGCCGCGTACCTGGGTCCAGTCATTGCCGAGTCCGCCGGCGTACTTCGACAACAGCGCGTCGTCGCGGATGGCGCTGAAGATGCCATCGAGATCGTCCGGCACCGTGGTCAGGTAGCACGACGACAATTGCGGGCGCAGCGTGCCGGAATTGAACAGCGTCGGCGTCGAACTCATGAAATCGAACGAGGACAGCAAGTCATAGAACCGGATGGTCCAGGTCTCCGGCTCGATCTCGTTGATCGCGAGCCCCATCGCGACACGCATGAAGAACGCCTGCGGCAGTTCGAAGCGCGTGCCGTCGCTCTGCAGGAAATAGCGATCGTAGAGCGTCTGCAGGCCGAGGTAATTGAAGTTGAAATCACGCTCCGGCTTGATCGCGCTGCCGAGGCGCTGCAAGTCATAATTGCCGAGCCGCGGGTCCATCAGTTCGAGATCGATCGCGCGGCGGATGTAGCCCTCGAAGTAGAGCGGGTAGCGCTCGGTCATCTCTTCGTGGGTCGCTTCGTCCTTGCGGTTGGTGACGAAGCTCAGCGCCTCCAGACGCAGGGTATCGAGCAGCAGGCGTGCGGCGACGAAGGTGTAGTTGGGCTCGCGCTCGATGAACATGCGTGCACTCATCGCGGCCGCCTTGGCGACGTCGGCCTCGGCGACGCCGTCGAACAGCGAGCGTATGGTCTCGTCGAACACGGCCAGCGGGGCGACGCCTTCGATGCCGGTGCAGGCTTCCTCGATGACCTTGTGCAGGCGGTTTTCGTCGAGCGGGATGCGGCTGCCGTCGGGCAGGGTGACCTGGAGCGAGGCGGTGCGCGCGGCGGGTACCTGGGCTTCGGCTTCGGCCTTGCGCTCGCGGGCACGCTCCTCGCGGTAGAGCACGTAGGAGCGGGCCACCTTGTGCTCGCCGGCGCGCATCAGCGCGAGTTCGACGTGGTCCTGGATGTCCTCGATGTGGACGGCACCGCCGGCCGGCTTGCTGCGCGTCACGCCGGCGCAGACCTGCTCGGTGAGTTCGGCGACGAGACGATGGATACGGCTGGATGCGGCCGCGTTGCCGCCTTCGACGGCAAGGAAGGCCTTGGTCAGGGCGACCTTGATCTTGTCGCCGTCGAAGGTGGTGACCTTGCCGTTGCGGCGGATGACGCGAAAGGCATCCGGGGCCGTAGCGGCGATGTCCGCCGGCGTCGCGCTGCGATCGGTGGACGAAGTCTCTCGCGTCGGCGTATGCCCACTGCGTGCCACGGCGTGGTCGAATTCCATAGCCCCTCCTCTGGAGTCGAAGTGTCACGGGTAGATTGCGCGTCCCGTAACGAATTCTTATGTGTTCGCGCTGAGGGATTGTATATCACCACAACAGGATGTGGTCAAGGGGAGAGCTCCCCACTAGATGATGTGTACAGGCTGTGCACCGATACCCTCACAAGCAGCGCACAAGCTGGGGATAAGATCGACTATCGTGCGTGCTTTCAGCGGCTTACGACCTGTCGCGGGGGGCGGCCGCGGACATGCTACGCTCGCCAGTGAAATACCGCATCGTTCTGCCATGCCCAGCCTGCTGCAACTCACCGATTGCCACATCTACGCCGATAGCGCGGCGCGCTTCGACGGCGTCGATACCCGTGCCAGCCTGTCCGCCGTGCTCGCCCAGGTACAGTCCCGGCTGCAGTCCCGGGCGCCAGCCGATGCGCTGCTGTTGACGGGGGATTTGAGCATGGACGGCAGCCGCGCGTCCTATGCCTGGCTGTCCGGTGCACTCGAGGCGCTGGCGGCACCCGTTTACGCGATCCCCGGTAATCACGACGATCCGGCCTGCTGGCCGCGCGCCGGCCGCGGCGGTTTCGTCGCCACGCCGGCGGTGGTCGAGTTGCCGCCCTGGCGTCTGCTCCTGCTCGATACGCGCATCGACGGCGTTGCCCACGGAGCCCTGGGAGCCGCGCAGCTGGCCTGGCTGGAACGCCGCCTCGCGCAGCCCACCCAGCCCTATGATGTGATCTTCATGCATCATCCGCCGCTCGCCGTGGACAGCCCGTGGCTCGATGCCATGGGCCTGTGCGATGCGGCCCGCCTGTGGGCACTCGACGGGCTTGCCGCGCGGGTCCGGGCGATCGTCTGCGGTCATGTCCACCAGGTCTTCGATCGTCGCCACGGCGGCGTTCGAGTGCTGACGACGCCGTCGACCTGTGTGCAATTCGAACCGCGCTCGCGGCGCTACGCCACAGACGCACGGGCGCCGGCTTATCGGGTGCTCGAACTGGGCGAAGACGGCACTTTGACCACCACCGTCGAGCGTGTCGCCATGGCGACGATTCAGTCGAGCGCACCGCGCAGGTAGAGCGGCAGCGCGGCCTCCGCAGCGCGGCCGCGTCCCGCCGCGAATTCGTCGACGGCGAGGGCGGCGATGTCGATGGCATCCGGATAGACGATGGCATCGCGCGCCAGGGCATTGAGCGCGGCCGGCAGGCGGGCCGCGTAGACCTCCCAGGCATTGCCTACGGCGAGCCAGTCGCCGCCGCCCGGCAACAGCAGCGCCTCCGGCGCGAACACGGCATCGGGGCCCAGGCGTTGCAGCGAGCCGGACGCGGCGCTGAAGGTGGCGGCATAGATTTCACCCCGGCGGGCATCCAGCGCCGCCACGATGCGGCCCCGATGGCCGCGCCGCTGCGCGCCGGCGGCCAGTGCGGCCAGGCTCGAAACGGCGACAACCGGCAACTCGCGGGCCAGCGCGATACCCTGGGCGAGGGTGGCGGCTATGCGGACGCCGGTGAACGAACCGGGGCCATGCCCATAGGCGACGACGTCGATCGCCGCGCGCTCCACAGCGGCCTCGGCGAGGACTTCATCGAGCATGCCGATGACGAGTTCGGTGTGACGACGGGGCGCGATGCAATGGCGCGCATGGACTGCGTTACCGCAGCGCAGGGCGACCGAGCAGGCATCGGTGGCGGTTTCGAGTGCGAGCAGGTTCATCGCCAGCGCGCCAGCGTGGTTGAACGGCGCAGTCTATAATCGCCGCCCATGTTCCTGCCTGTCGAATTGTTCATCGGTGCTCGCTATATCCACGCTCGACGCGGGAATCATTTCATCGGTTTCATTTCGTTGACGGCCATCGTCGCCACTGCGCTCGGGGTGGCCGTGCTGTTGACGATATTGTCGATCATGAACGGCTTCGAAGGGGAATTGCGTGAACGCATCCTCGGCATGTCGGCGCACCTCGAGATCGATACGCGTACGGCCACCGCCTGGCCGGACACCCTGACGGCACTGCGCGCGCATGAGGCCGTGGCCGGCGCCGCGCCCTACATCCGGCGCGATGCCCTGGTGGCGCATCGCGGCGTAGTCCATGCGGTCGAGGTCCGCGGCGTGCTGCCGGCGGCCGAAGCCGAGGTCACCACGCTGGCGGCGCACATGCAGGCCGGCACGCCCGCTACGCTCACGGCCGGCGACTACAACGTGCTGCTCGGCCGCGAACTCGCCGACCGGCTCGGCATCGGCGCCGGTGAGGAACTCACGCTGTTGACGCCGCAGCCGGTCATGACCCCGGCTGGCCCGGTGCCGCGGCTCAAGCGCTTTCAGGTCAGCGGGGTGTTCGAGTTCGGGCTCCAGGAACATGACGGTGGCCTGGTCCTGATCCATATCGACGACGCCGCGCGCCTGTTCCGTGCGGGCGAGCGCGTCGACGGTATCCGCCTGCGTCTGCACGAGGCCAACAGCGCGCCCCTGCTCAAGCACGTCTTTGCTGACGACCTGGCCCTGCCGGCGCGCGATTGGACCGACACCCATCAGAATCTCTTCCGTGCCCTGAAAACCGAGAAGGTCGTCATGTTCGTCATCCTGGCTCTGGCGATTGCCATCGCTGCGTTCAATCTGGTCTCGATCTTGGTCGTCGCGGTGACCGAGAAGCGCGGTGACATCGCCATGCTGGGAGCGCTGGGGCTGCCGCGTCGGGCGATCATGCGGGTGTTTCTCTATCAGGGCGGGATTACGGGTGGCGCCGGCGTGCTCGGCGGGCTCGCGCTTGGTTATGTGCTGGCGGCCAACGTCGCCGCCATCGTCGCTTTCGTCGAGAATACGCTGGGTTTCAAGATATTCGCGCCGGACATCTATTACATCAGCGCCATTCCGTCCGATCCGCGTCTGGCGGATTTCATCGTCACCGCTGCGCTGGCCGGCCTGCTGGCCGTGGCGGCACCGGTCTACCCGGCCTGGCTGGCTGCGTGCACCCAGCCGGCGGCGGGGCTGCGCCATGAGTGAGCCGGTCATCGTGTGCCGTGACCTGGCGCGTCGCTTCGACGACGGCGCCACGGTCGTCGATGTCCTGACGGGGGTTTCGCTCGAGGTCGCCGCCGGCGAGACCATCGCCATCACCGGCGCTTCCGGTTCGGGCAAGAGCACGCTGCTCCATCTGCTCGGTGGGCTCGATTTGCCCAGCGGCGGCAGCGTGCGCCTGTGCGGCCATGATGTCCATGCGCTGCGCGAGACGGAGCGGGCCGCCTTGCGCAACCGCATGCTCGGCTTCGTCTATCAGTTCCATCACCTGTTGCCCGAGTTCTCGGCACTCGAGAATGTCGCCATGCCGCTGCTCATCGGTGGTGCGGGTGCGGCCGCTGCGGCAAGCCGGGCGCGGGCGATGCTCGAGCGCATCGGGTTGGCCGCGCGCGCCGAGCACCGGCCGGCGGAACTGTCCGGCGGCGAACGCCAGCGCGTGGCGATCGCACGGGCGCTGATCGCCGCGCCGCGCTGCCTGCTCGCCGACGAACCTACCGGCAATCTCGATCAGAGCAATGCGGCGCTGGTCTGCGACCTGCTGCTGGAGCTGTGCGAGGAGCATGCGGCGGCGCTCATCGTGGTCACCCACGACACCACCATCGCCGCCCGGATGCAGCGGCGCTATGCACTCAGCGCAGGCGGTCTGGCGGTGATCGACGATTAAGGGAATGGCACTTACTCGAGCGCGGATAGGCCTCCCCGCAGGAGAGGTCCTGTGGCGGAATGGCTCCCTTCGGTCCGCTTTATT
>JBBDTC010000109.1:0-7619 GCA_040904625.1 Gammaproteobacteria bacterium | reverse complement strand
AACAACCAAACGTCGCTCATTGCGCCTTGATTGGCCTCCTTACAGGGGCAACAGCGCCGAACAATGAAAGATCAACAGGCCCTAGTTGGTGGCGTCCTTGATATCGTCACCCGCCTCTTCCAGCGCCTGTCCGACATCGGATGCGGCGCGATCGACTTCCTTGCCGGCGCGTTCGGCCGGACCCTCTCGTTCACAGCCAGTATTGAGTACGGCCAGCAGCAGTCCGATCGCGGCAGTGCCCAGGTATCGTGAGTGCGTCTTCATGAAAGTGTTCCTCTGTGTTGTGGCATGACGCCATGGTAGCAGTCCGTGGCGCGATTCGCGGATGCCGTGTCGGGCGTGTGGCTTGCCTGGTGCCATTCAAACGACTTTATGGACTTCGACCCGGGCGTCGAAGGCGTTGCTGCCGAAGCCCAGATCGGACAGGCCGTCCGGGGTCAGTGCATTCGCCGACGAACCGTTGGCGCTCGAACCCATCCACCAGCTGAAGGTCATGAAGACAACGCCGCCGGCGGTGTCCGCCGAGACCCGCGCACGGGCTTCGACGGCGCCCTGCGCGTTCGCCATGCAAACCGTGTCGCCATCGGCGATCCCGCGCGGTTCGGCATCGGCCAGATTGATCTGAATCTCGGGGATCTGTCTGGCCGTGCCACGGTGAGGCAGATTGACGTACTCCGAGTTGAGGAAATGGGCCACCTTGGCCGAGACCAGCCGCAGCGGCGCTTGCGCGTCAGGGGCGGGTGCGAGCGGTACGTAGCCGGGCAGGGGATCGAGCCCGCGGCCGGCGAGGGCGGCGGAGTGGAACTCGACCTTGCCGCTCGGCGTGGCGAAATTGCCGTTTTCGTGGGGGCGGTAGTTCTCCGGCAAGGCCAGCGGCGCCCAGCCGGTTTCCTGCAGGCGCTCGAAGCTGATGCCGTCGAGCAGGGGGCTGTCTTTGGCCAGCAGACCGCGGATGCGTTCCTCGTCGCTGGAGAGGAGGTCCGGCTCGGTATAGCCGAGCGCCTGCGACAGACGCCGGAACAGCTCGGTGTTCGAAACCGCCTCGCCCAGGGGCTCGATGGCCGGTGGATTCAAGGCGACATAGGTCTGCCCCCAGGACGGCATCAATTCCCACTGCTCGAGCTGGGTCGTGGCCGGCAGGACGATATCGGCGTAGCGCGCGGTGTCGGTCATGAACTGCTCGTGGACCACGGTAAACAGGTCCTCGCGCGTGAGCCCCTCGATGACCAGGTTCTGGTTGGGCATGGTCACCACGGGATTCAGGTTGTAGACCAGCATCCAGCTGATCGGTGGATCCATGTCGGCCGCGGTCAGCGCACGGCCGAGTTGGGCGAGGTGCACGGTCCGCGCCGGTTGAGGGTACTCGCTGCCGGGGAAGATGACGCCGTAGTCCAGCGCATCGAAGAACAGCTTGCCGGTGAACTGGCACAACCCGCCGCCGCGCTCGCGCCAGGCGCCGACCAGCGCGGGCAGGCAGGCCGCTGCGCGCACGCTGGCACCGCCGTTCGAGTAGCGTTCCATGCCGACCATCAGCCTGAGCGCGGCCGGCCGGGTGGTGGCGTATTCGCGCGCCAGCCGTTCGATGTCGCCGGCCGCAACACCGGTGATGGCGGCGACCCGCTGCGGCGGATAGTCGCGCGCACGTTCGCTCAGGGCGTCGAAGCCGAGCGTATGACGCGCCACGTACTCGGCATCGAACAAAGCATCTCGCACGATGACGTGAATCAGGCCGAGGGCGAGCGCGGCATCGGTCCCCGGCGTCACTTGCACGTGCCAGTCGGCGTGGGCCGCAGTCGGTGTGCGCACCGGATCGATGACGACGACCTTGGCGCCAGCGCGGCGCGCCTCACGAATGGCGCCGCCCCACAGATGGACGTTCGTCACCGCGGTATTGGTGCCCCAGATGAGGATATAGCGGCTGTGCGCGAGATCTTCGGGCAGGATGGTGTCGCCGGCACCGACGGTTGCCGCCACCGCGTCGTAGGCAACGTTGCCGCAGATCTGGCGATCCAGGCCAGTCGCACCGAGACGGGCGAAGAACTTCTCGCCGGCATAGCGGTTGAGCAGGCCGATGGTGCCGGCGAAACTGCATGGCATGGCGCCGAGCGGGCCGTGCCGATCGAGCGTGTCACGCAGCCGTTCGATGATCGTCCCAAGCGCCTCGTCCCAGCCGATGCGTTCGAACTGGCCGGCGCCCTTGGGCCCGGTGCGGCGCAGCGGATGGAGGATGCGATCGGGGCTGTAGACCCGCGCTGGGTAGCGCTTCAGCTTCGCGCACAAGGCCCCCTGGGTGAACGGATGGGCAGGATCGCCGCGCACCGCCACGGCGCGGCCGTCGTCATCGACCTCGACCTGCCAGGCGCAGGTGTCGGGGCAATCGTGGGGGCAGGCACCGGCGACGGTTTTCATGGGCTGGGGATCTCTGCGCGTGTAGCCATTACGCGCAAGGATAACAGCCCTGGAAGCCGGGATCGGGGCGCGTCGAAGTCGAGCCGACCTCGCGGCCCGCTGACTTGCATGCCGGTCGAGGGGACTGGATAGTGGCAGGCCTGCCCACGCGTTCCGAACGCGCACCAAACATGGAGAGTCGACATGCAAGCGAATCTCGTCCAGCGAAGCTTGACCGAATCTTACCCGAGGCGGCGGGTGCCAGGATTTCTGATGGCCGTATGGGTTGCCGCTGTGGTCTCGATCGGCGTCGCATCGGCGGCCCTCGCCAGCGACAGCGAAGAAGAACGATTCGACCTCCGCATCGTGGCCGAAGGGCTCGAATTCCCCTGGTCACTGGCCTTTCTGCCTGACGGCGACATGCTCGTCACCGAGCGTCCGGGCCGGCTGCGCCGCGTAGCGCCGGACGGGACGCTGGGTCGGCCGCTGACGGGCCTGCCGCCAGTCGCGGAAGTCGGCCAGGGCGGCTTGCTCGATGTGGTGCTGCATCCCGATTTCGCGAACAACCGTCTGATTTACTTCTCCTATGCTGCATCGGGCGACGGCGGCCACGGCACCGAGGTCAGCCGCGCCCGCCTGGGCGACGACGCTCTGGAAGATGTCGAACGCGTGTTTCGGGCCTTGCCCAAATCGTCCGGCGGTCGTCATTTCGGTTCACGTCTGCTGTTCCTGCCGGACGGCACCCTGTTGATCACGCTCGGCGATCGCGGCCATAGACCCAATGGGCAGGATCTCGGCACCCATCCGGGCTCGATCATCCGTATTACCGACGCTGGCGCCGTGCCGCCGGACAATCCTTTTGTCGACCGCGACGGCGTGCGGCCCGAGATCTACACCTTCGGCAACCGTAACGTGCAGGGCATCGTGCGTGATCCCGAGACCGGCAAGATCTGGGCCCACGAGCACGGTCCGCAGGGCGGCGACGAAGTCAATCTCATCCGCCCCGGCACCAACTACGGCTGGGCCGAGATCACCTACGGCCGCAACTACGGTACCGGCACGCGCATCGGCGAAGGCGAGCAACGCGACGATGTGACCGAGCCCGCCCTGCAGTGGACGCCTTCGATCGCACCGTCCGGGCTTGCGCTGTATCGCGGCGAGGCCTTCCCGGCGTGGCGCGGCAATCTCCTCGTCGGCTCGCTCAAGTTTCGCCTGCTCAGCCGTCTGGTCCTGGGCGACGACGATCGCGTCGTCCATGAAGAGCGCCTGCTCGGCGACGAACTCGGCCGCATCCGTGACGTGCGCGTCGGCCCCGACGGCTACGTCTACCTCCTCAGCGACAGTGAGGACGGCGTGATTGCGCGGCTGGAGCCCGCCGAGTAGCGTTCAGGCTTGCGCCGACACCACCCGCTGCAGAAACGGCACGACCGCCTTCGCGACCGCCAGCGGGTTGTCCTTGAACGGCCAGTGACCGCTGTCGTGGAGATAGACAATCTCGGCGCGGGGAAAGGCCTCACGCTGCGCTTCCGCGTAGCGCCACGGCAGGTAGATGTCGGCCTGCCCCCAGATCACGAGGCAGTCGAGATCGCGCGGTCGCAGTGCAGCGATGGCGCGATCGGCTGCGCTGCCGATGTCATTGGTGGCACGATAGAGCTTGAGGATGGCGCGTTTGGTGCCGGCGTCGAAGTTGTCGTACATGCTGTCGACGAACGCTTCCGGCAGGCCGCGCGGGTTGCCGATCTGGAGCAGTTTGTGGAAGCCGAAGCGCGTGGTGGTCGCCATGAACAACTCACCGATCAGGGGGGCGCGCCAGATACGGGCAAGATAATGCCAGCGGTATTTGCGCATGATGCCGATGTTGAACAGGGTCACGCTGGCCACGCGATCCGGGTGGGCGGTGGCCCAGGCGAGGCCCCAGGGCCCGCCGAAATCGTGCAGCACCAGGTGCACCCGCGCGACCCCGCAGGCTTCGAGCAAGCCCTCGATATGGGCGGCGTAGCCAGCCACGCTGTAATCGAAATCGGCCGGCTTCTCGGCCGTGCCGAAACCCGGCATGTCGGGTGCGAGCACCCGCGCGAAGGGTGCGACATCGGCACCGAGTTCGAGCCAGTCCCGGCCGCAGCCGGGATTGCCGTGCATGAACAGCACCGCTTCCGCGGCATCGCCGCCGCTGTCGAGACAAGGCGTGCGGACGCCATCGATGAGTAATTGCCGTGTTTGCATGGTCTCCCCTCATGCTGCAACCGTCCCCCAGATGAGGATAGCACCATCCCCGCGGCAACCACTGCGGGCGCGCCGCGGGGCACCCGGTAGCCGACGGTTCCGGTGCGCTCTGGGGTTGCCCGGCAAGCCGGACCGGGCGCGGCTCGACAGGTCCTGCGCGGATGCTTCGGAAACCCGAATCGTCTAACATCTCCGGCTCCCGAACGCACTTCCCGAGGATGCACCCATGACTGAAGCAGTTATCGTCTCCACCGCCCGCACGCCGCTTGCGAAGAGCTGGCGCGGTTCGTTCAACATGACCCACGGCGCGACCCTCGGCGGGCATGTGGTCAAGGCAGCCCTCGAGCGCGCCGGGCTCGCCCCGGCCGAAGTCGAGGACGTGATCATGGGCTGTGCCAATCCGGAGGGCGCGACCGGGCATAACATTGCGCGCCAGATCGCCTTGCGCGCCGGCTTGCCGGTCACCGTTTCGGGCATGACGGTCAACCGCTTCTGCTCATCGGGTCTGCAGACGGTCGCGCTCGCCGCGCAGCGCATACTTGCCGGTGAAGCGGACATTTTCATCGCCGGCGGCGTCGAATCGATTTCCTGCGTTCAGAACGAGATGAATACGCATTTCGTGCATGACCCGTGGCTGATCGAGCACAAGCCGGAAATTTACTGGAGCATGCTGCAAACCGCTGAGCAGGTGGCCAAGCGCTACAAGATCTCACGCGAAGACCAGGACCGTTACGGTGTGCAGAGTCAACAGCGGGCGACCGCGGCGCGCGAAGCGGGCAAATTCGACGATGAAATCGTGCCGTTGAAAACGACGATGAAGATCATCGACAAGAACACCGGCGCCGAATCGACGCGCGAGGTCACCGTGGCCCAGGACGAGGGGATCCGCCCGGACACCACCTACGAAGGCGTGAGCCAGATCCGGCCGGCCATCGAAGGTGGCGTGATTGCGGCCGGCAATGCCAGCCAGTTCTCTGACGGCGCCTCGGCACAGGTGGTGATGAGCGACCGCATGGCCAAAGAGAAAGGCCTGACCCCGCTCGGGATCTTCCGCGGCTTTGCCGTCGCTGGCTGCGAGCCGGACGAGATGGGGATCGGCCCTGTGTTCGCCATTCCCAAGCTGCTCGAGAAGACCGGCCTCGGTGTCGATGACATCGATTTATGGGAGCTCAACGAAGCTTTCGCCGTGCAGGTCATGTATTGCCGTGACAAGCTCGGTATCGACAACGACAAACTCAACGTCGACGGCGGCGCGATTGCCGTCGGCCACCCCTATGGCACGACCGGCAGCCGCCTTGTCGGACACGCACTGATCGAGGGCAAACGCCGCGGCGCGAAGCGGGTCGTGGTCACCATGTGCATCGGCGGCGGCATGGGCGCGGCAGGGTTGTTCGAAGTTTGCTGATTGCCTTGGCGCGGACCCTCAGGATCCGTGCCAGGTATTTGACGAGGAGGCCTTCATGAACGTTGCTGTCGTCATCGGCGTCGGACCGGAGCAGGGCCTCGGCGCGCAGCTCTGCCGGCGCTTTGCCGGTCACGGCTTGCATGTCGTCGTCGCCGGTCGCACGCTGGCGAAACTCGAGAACGTGGCCAAGGCGATTGTCGCCGGCGGCGGCACTGCGACTGCCCTGGCCGCTGATGCAACCAGCGAGCCGGATCTCGTCGGTCTGTTCGAACGCGCGCGTGCGCTCGGCCCGATTGAACTCGTCATCTACAACGCCGGCAACAACATGCCGGGCTCCGTGGCTGAGATGAGTGCCGATTATTTCGAGCAGGCCTGGCGCATCGGCTGTTTCGGCGGCTTCATCACGGCGCGCGAAGCGCTCAACAGCATGGCGGGCGGCGGTACGCTGCTGTTTACCGGGGCCAGCGCGTCGCTGCGCGGACGTGCCAATTTCGGCGCGTTTGCCGCGGCCAAGGCGGCCCTGCGTGCGCTCGCCCAGGCCGTCGCCAAGGAAGCCGGTCCGCAGGGCGTCCACGTCGGCCATGTCGTCATCGACGGCGCCATCAACGGCGAGAAAATCCGCCAGCGCTTTCCGGATTATGCGGAAAAGCTCGGTGAGCGGGGTATGGTCAACCTCGGCGCTATCGTCGATGCGTATGAATTCCTCTGGCGTCAGCCGACCGGCGGCTGGTCGTTCGAAGTCGATCTGCGGACCGCATTCGAATCGTGGTAGGCTCGGCCAGGTGCGCGTGTCACCACCTGTGGGGTGGGAGTTCGAGGGAGGCTGAACGCGGATGAAACAGGCCGCATCGTGGTTCATTGCGGCCCTCTGCGGCGCGCTGCTCCTGGCCTGCGGTGAGCAGCAGCCGGTGCAGACGCACAGCGACGCACTCGAACGCGCCAACGAAGCCGTGGAACTGCAGGAAGCCGCTGCCGCGGCCCAGCGCCGCGCCATCGACGAACAGAGCCGCTAGGCGGCCCAAGGAGGAGACCCCCCCATGCCCATGCCCCAAGACATCAAGCCGGTCAATTCCGAGCTCATGGACACCCTGGTCGAAGCCAGCAAAGTCGCCTGGATCCCGCAGGATTTCGATCCCGAACGCGCCTTCATCAAGGTGTTGTGGACCGGCTCTGAATCCGGTTCCTGGGCAGTCCTTTTTCGCTGGCTGAAGGGTTTTACGGCCCCCCAGCACAAGCACCTGTCGGCATCGCATACGTTCATCCTGTCCGGCAAGTTGCAGGTGCGCGACGGTGTGCTGAACGCGGGTGATTACGTCTACGAGCCGAACGGGATGCTGCACGGGGCGACGACCGCGCTCGAAGACACTGAATACCTGTTCATCTGCAACGGCCCGGTACTGTTCTTCGACGATGACGGCTTCACCACCTATCTCGGCTGGGAAGAGCTCGAGCGCCTGCGCCGCCAACATGCCGGCAAGAAGAAGGCGGCACCGAAGAAGGCGGCGAAACCGGCGCGGAAGAAAGCCGCGGCCTGAGCGGGTGTTGATAAAACAATCCCCTACTGCGGCGTCCCTCGCGGGCACCTGGCGGCGTTGGGGGGGGG
>JBBDTC010000108.1:0-7706 GCA_040904625.1 Gammaproteobacteria bacterium | reverse complement strand
AAACGTCGCTCATTGCGCCTTGATTGGCCTCCTTACAGGGGCAACAGCACCAAACAATGTAAGATCAACAGGCCCTAGGGTCCGCCGCAGAATAACTGGGCGATTTGGGTCGTCGAGGGGACCGGCTGGCAAGGCGCGAGGAGGGCGAATAGTGGTTCTATTCAACGGACGAGCAACGCCGCCAGACGGGATGGATCGACGTTCCAGATAGTTCAGTTATTTTGCGGCGGGCCCTTAGGCGCATCTACTACGGCGGTGGGATAGCGGCCCTGACCATCACCGTCTCGGCCCAGCGCGCGCGCTGAGCCGCGGCGGAATCTGCCAACGCACACCACGCTCAGCTACAGCAAGACGCCGCAGCTCTGTAGACTCTCGCCGCATGCTTGCCATCGACGCCCATACGCTTTGCGCTTTATTGCTGATTGGCGTTGCCGCGGCATTTCTGCATGCGGATGCGCGCAGTAGGACCAGCCGGGCGCTCGCCCTCGCCCTGGCTGCTGCAGGCGCGTCCGTGCTCGCCAACCGGCTGCTCCTGGGCTGGCTGGCAATGGGCCCGCTGCCTTCCTATGCGGGTTGGCTCGCGTTGCCGGAGGTCATCGCCTTCTGCGCCGTATTCGAATGGGTGTTGCGGGTACGGCATACGATTCCGGCGGGACGCCTGCGCACCCGTTTCGGCGACGGCGTGCTGCGCGCCGCCCAGGCTCTGGTGCTGGTCTATGGCTACAACGCGGTGCGTCATCCGGAGATGCGCCTGCGCGATTTCTATGGCGGCCTGGCCGGGCCCGGTCTGTGGACCAGCGAGGTCGCGATACTGTTCGGCGCACCGCTCGCGCTGGCCTTGCTGTTATGGGCGCTGTCGGTGGTGCTGTGCCTGCAACGCGCACCAGAGCCGGCCGAGCGGGTAAGACTGATTGCCTTTCTGATCGCAGTACCCATACTCGCCGTCGGGCTCATACTGCCGGGTGCGCTCATGTCCGTCACCACCGTGCTCGGGGTGGTGGTCCTGCTCGCGGGCGCCCTGCGCCATGCCGAACTGCGCGGGCGCCACGCCCAGTTCCTGCAGCGCTTCCTCTCGCCGCAGGTCGCAGCGCTGGTCAACAGTACCGGTATGAAGGCCGCCATGCGCGAGGAGCGCCGCGACATCGCAGTCGTCTGCGCCGATCTGCGCGGCTTCACCGCCTATTCGGACACACATGGCCCGGAAGCGGTGATTGCACTCCTGCGCGATTACTACGACGCCGTCGGCAAGGCCACGCGGGCTGTCGAAGGCACCATCAAGGATTATGCCGGCGACGGTGTGATGATTCTGATCGGCGCGCCGCTGGCGCTGCCCGATCAGGCCGCACGCGCGGTCGAACTCGCCGAGCGCATCATCGAGACGACCGTGCCAATCCTGGCACACCACGACCGCAGCGGGCAGCTCGGCATCGGGGTCGGTCTCGCAACCGGTGCAGTGGCGGTCGGCTTCGTCGGCGGCGAAGGGCCGCTGGAATATGCGGCGGTCGGACCGGCGGTCAATCTCGCCGCGCGCCTCTCCAGCCTGGCTGCCGCCGGCGAGATCGTCTTGCCTGCAGCAGTGGCGGTGAGCCTGGGTGACACGCGCTTCGTCTCGCGGCCGGCGCTGATGGTCAAAGGCTACGCAGATCCGGTCGAAGTCCAAGCGCTCAGAACGCCCCGCGACAGCCCCTCGGCGTGAGGGACGAACAGGTTATCGGCCGCGTACGCGCTTGGCGAACCGTCACCGCGCTGCAGTCGCTACAGCCCGCCCTTCAAGCACGCAGGGACGGGATAATCTCTGCGCGGAAACGCGCATAGCTCGCCAGCGTCGCGTCGAGATCCTGGCTGTTGGCATCGATGACGATCTCTTCCACCCCGGCCGCCGCGTAGCCCTGCACCATGGTGCGAATCTCCTCGACCGTACCTTTCAGCGAACGACGTTCGTCAGGGGCGCGTTCGCCCGGTGCGTCGACGAAGGTGGGGATACTGATACCGAATTTCATGTTGGGGCGGACTCCGACTGAGTGATGCCGTGCAAACGCCGCTCAGGTCGCGAACCAGACCGGCGGCTTACGGTCGGCCCAGGGCTGCGCCTGTTCGAGCTGGGCCGCGAGGCGGATCAGCGTGGCTTCGTCGTTCAAGCGCCCCGCGAACTGCATGCCGATGGGCAGCCCGTCCGGAGACCAGCTGAGCGGCAAGGAAATCGCTGGTTGCCCAGTGGTATTGCACAAAGGCGTGAACGGGATCCAGTCGAAGACCTGGCGGCTCCATTCCCGTGCGTCGACGCCGATCGCGTTCTGATCGAGTGTGCCGAGCCTGAGCGGGGGCTGCGCGACGGTCGGCGTCAGCATCACGTCGACCTGCTCGAACAGCGCTCCGCTCTGGCGGCACACGGTGTTGAAGTTGGCCAGGGCGTCGTGCATGTGCAGCGCCGAGAGCCGTTTGCCGTGCTGGTAGATTTCCCAGGTCACGCGCTCCAGGTTCTCGATCGATGGCGTACGCCGTACGGCATTGGCAACGCCGTCGATGGCCCAGGCCACATAGGCCGTCCATATCGTCACCAACTGCTCGAAGTAATGCGGCCAGTCGATGTCGAAGCGGGTCTCGACCATTTCGTGGCCGAGCGATTCGACGAGCTTGACGGTATCGTGAAGGCCGTCGACCACATGCGGGTGTACCGGCGCACCGTTCATCGGCGTGGCGGTCCAGCCGACGCGGAGCTTGCCGGCGCCGGCGCGCATCTCATCGAGATAAGGCCGCGCTGGCGGTGTGATGATGTTGGGCGGGCCGACGTCCGGGCCCTGTACGGCATCGAGCATCGCTGCGGTATCGCGGACACTGCGGCTGACGATGAGCTCACAGGCGTAGCCGTTCAGCCAGTCACCGAAAGCGGGCCCGGTCGGCACGCGCTGCCGGGTCGGCTTGAGCCCCACCAGACCACAGCATGCCGCCGGGATGCGTATCGAGCCGCCGCCATCGTTGGCGTGCGCCAGCGGCACCACCCCGGCAGCCACCATCGCCGCCGAACCGCCGCTCGAACCACCGGGCGTGTGCTCGAGATCCCAGGGATTGTGGGTCGGACCGTAGAACACCGATTCCGTCGTCGGGTTGTAACCGAACTCGGGCGTCGCCGTCATACCCGCGGCAACGAGCCCCGCCGCGCGGAAGCGCTTCATCAATTCGGAATCTTCAGCGGCAACCAGGTGCTCGGTGAGCTTGCTGCCGCAACGCGACGGCATGCCCTTGGCCTGCACGCCGAGTTCCTTGACAAAGAAAGGCACGCCTTTGAACGGGCCATCCGGTAATCCAGCCGCGATCTCCGCGCGCGCGAGATCGTCAATCCGCGCGACGACGGCATTCAGCTGGCCGTTCACCGTATCGATCCCGGCCAGCGCATCATCGAGCAGCTCGGCCGGCGTCACCTCCCCTTTACGGACCAGCTCCGCGAGCCCCAAACCATCGTAATTCGAATAGCCGCTGACATTCGGCATACCGCTCTCCCCTCATCTGGAACAATCAATTGGTGTGGGCTCTGATATAGCACAGTTGGCGGACGGGCTGTGTACCAGCGGTGTGCCCCGATCATGTGCTCTGCATGCAGATACAGTCTTGCAGATCAGCTATCTGAATAATCGATCTGCTTCCTGACAGAACGCCCCCCATACGTCGTGCCTCATGCCTCCCACCAAGGCCCCGCCAGCGCCGCGCGCTGCGCGACCTCGAACCAGTTGCCGAAGGGGTCGCGGACGAATGAAATGCGGGCAAGACGGCCGATATCGTACGGGCGTTCACCTTCCGTCGCACCGCGCGCGACCATGTCCGCGTATTCGGCATCGATACGCATGACGTGCAAAGTGACGTAACGAAAACCCGCATTGACCCAGTGCCCGGCCTGCGCGAGGCCGGGTTCGTGCGTCAGGAAAAGACGCGTATCGCCACTCGTGAAAGCGTCGGCCGCGGTCGCAGCAAAACCCATGACGGCGGTAAAGAATCGATGCTCCGCGGCGAGGTCCGGCACCGCGATACGCACCCCCACGCCCGTGATGCCCTCGTACCCCGGTGGAACCAGCGTGATGAGATTGCCGTCCGGGTCCTCGAGCCGACGCGGCGTGCTGATGTCATCGCGCGCAACGAAGAGCTCACGGAAACCGCTCGGCACCCCGGTCGCGACCCCACCCTCGGCGGTATTGACCTTGAGCACGCTGCCGCCGAGCGCATGGCGATACTGCGTCAGGCCGTCGTTGAAAGGCACGGGCGGCTCGGCTTCGAGGCCCATCTCGCCCCGCCAGAAAGCGAGCACGGCCCGAGGATTATTGGTGAAGAAGCCGATGTCGAAGCTCGGCTTGGACAGCGTGCGCCTGGGATTATCGTCGGTCACGTTCACCTCACGTTGGTCGATGCGATGGTGTATTGCCCGGGACGGATGTTCAACCCAAACCTCGAATACATCCAACCCGGCTTCACAGGAGATGCCGGGCAAACAGGGCGATTGCCGCTTCGGCGATGAAATCGATCAAGGCCGCCGGCCGAATCTGGCGGCTCATTCACGTGCCGCGCGGAGGTGCTGCTTTTGCAGTACAGGTCGAGGTATAACAGCAGAGACTACTGCCTGGTCGCCGGGAGACAGTCACAATGGAATCGCGCGCCGACCCTGATCGCACAGAGGATGTCTGAACGCAGAAGCAAGTCGATTGTCGGCTCGATCCGGCGATGAATGGGGCGCACTGATGAAAGATGGCACGGCCTGCAGGACGACGCGTGTATCCGCCATTCGCCGCGCATCACTACTGCTCGCGGCGCTGACCCTCACTGCCTGCGGAAGCGACGACAAGGCCGGCGAATTCTATACGCTCTGGGATCTCGACGGCGGCTGTAACAGTACCCGCCCCGGCGCCGTCCGCCGCGATGCCAAGGATCGCATCGTCGAGGTCTGCGATCTCGCCGACAGCCGATGGATCTGGGTCACCTATGCGGCGCCCTGGTGCAGCGCGAGCCGTAAGCAGGCGCCCGCCGTGAACCGCCTCACGCGGACGGGCAGGCGCGATTTCGACGTGTTCGTCGTGCTCACCTCCCGAGACGAGGTCTTCACACCGGCCAGCCGTAATCACGCCAGCGCCTGGACAGGCGCTTACGGCTTCGCGCCCGGCCGCGTGCTCTACGAATCCGAAGACGGGACCCGCACACTGCCGCAGCATCTGCTCATCGGCCCCGACGGCCGCACCTGGTACCGCTACATCGGCTACCTGGATACCAACGAGATGCAACGTCTGCTCGACGACTTCGCCAGCGGCGCCCGCACGCCGAATGTGCGCGAGCTGCCCTAATGGGATACCTGAAACCCTGGTATTCGAGAGTGACGCGCAGCGATCGCGTTTTCCACCCACCAGGCTCCGTCATGAAACCCCACGAGAACCGATTGAGCGAACGCTTTCAGCAGGTTACGCTGGACTTCAGCCGAACGACCGAATCGCGGCAGGCTGATAGGTGACAGTTTGTCAGGTTTGTTTCTTGCAACTGCTTGGTTTTGTCCGCGCATTTGCTCACCTACTCAATTGTTGGGCGTCACAAAGAGAGGGACAAGCTCATAGCCACTATTGACCTGCTCCGTGCCCTCGTCGCCGCTGGCCAGGTCCGGATTTCCGAGCACGGTTGGGACGAGCTGGAAGCCGACGATATCTCAGCACGAGACATTGTGGCGGGGTTGGATGAATCCCAGGTCATTGAGGACTATCCTGAATTTGGGAAAGGTCGGTCAGTGCTAATTCTTCAGGCCGACCGGAATGGCGATCCCATTCATGTTGTGTGGGGAATACCGAAAGGCTTCGAGGCACCAGCCGTACTGGTAACAGCCTATCGACCTGACCCAGATAGATGGGATCACACCTTCACGAGACGAATCCGATGAAACGAACGAAATATATCCACGTCGGGAAATATGTCGCCGAAGTCGACGTTGAGCTAATCGATGCCGAGCCCGGCGAAGATTGGGGTCCATATCTATCGCTAGAAGATGCCTACAAATTGGATGATGTCCGAGAGCATTTAAAGGCTGGTGACTTTGAAAAGGCCGCTCGGAACGCGCGCGTATTTGCGCTAACGCCAGTAGCAACCAACACGTGACGCCCAACCAGCGGTTGGAGTCGGACGCGTTACAGCGGGCTTCCCTCCAGCGGCTTCGCATTTTCGCCTCCGGCAAGCCCGCTATAACGCGCTGCTCAACCGCACGTTGGGCGGCTATTCAGCGAAATACAGATGCCTGAGATCAGCCGGTTCCTTGGCATTGTGATCGGTATGTTCTTTAACGATCACGGACCGCCACACTTCCACGCGCGGTATGGAGAGCATGAGATTCGTGTAAACATAGCGACTGGCGAGATCCTGACCGGGAAGTTTCCTCGGCGAGCGGAGAAACTCGTGGCGGAATGGCTGTCTTTGCATAGAGACGAATTACTTGAGGATTGGAAGCTCGCTGCCGCCCGTAAGCCGCTGAAGAAGATTGACCCCTTGGAGTAATCAGACATGAACCCTGAGATTGAATCTGCTGAATATGCGGGTGGCTACAAAATCCATATCCGCTTTACCGATGGAATGGCAGGCATCGTGGACCTGGAGAACGAGTTGTGGGGGGAAGTGTTTGAGCCACTGAAGGAGCTAGCCGCGTTTCGCCAGTTTTCAATCGATCCTGATTTTCGAACAGTATGCTGGCCGAATGGTGCAGATCTCGCTCCCGAGTTCCTATACGAGGCCGCCGCCCAACAAGTCGCTCGAGCGGACGCTTGACTGCGTGCTTCCTTCGCTGCCGCTCCGGTCGCCCGCCGTCAAGCGCCGCTCAGCTTCGCGTTAGGCGGCAATTGTTGCGTGATGCGCAACGCGGTGCTACCCTTTAACGGTGATACGGGGTATCCGCCATCGAGGCCTTAAGCGGTTCTACGAAACTGGGTCGAAATCCGGGATACAACCCACCCATGCACAGCGGCTGCGCCTGCAATTCGCTGCCCTCGATACCGCAGAGCAGATCTCTGATATTGATATCCCGGGCTTTCGGCTGCATCCGTTAAAAGGCAAAGCTAAAGGGAGCTGGTCGATTTGGGTGAGCGGTAATTGGCGTTTAACCTTCGAATTCAAGGCGGGAGATGTCCACCTGCTCGATTACGAGGATTACCACTAATGGCTATGCACAATCCCCCACACCCGGGTGAATTCATTCGAGAAATCTACCTCGAGCCGTACGATCTGAGTGTCCGGAGCCTGGCCGAGAGTTTAGGTGTTTCCCCCTCTACCCTGACTCGGCTCATCAATGGTCAAAGCGGAGTCAGCCCGGAAATGGCATTGCGCCTTTCCAAAGCAATCGGGCGGTCTCCCGAGAGCTGGCTCGCCATGCAGCACAATTTCGACCTGTGGCAAGCCAAGCAGTCAGTTGATCTGTCGCGAGTCACCCCGATTGAATTTGCCGCCTAACAAATAGGGATAGGTGCGACACGAAGTCGCGCGATAAAGTTGTTCCGCCGAACACGGACGGGACCACCCGTGTCACCGGGTGAATCTACGGGCCTGAATAAAGCAGCGGCCCCGACAACGTAACGAAGCGCCGGGAGGCGCGGGGCGCAAATCGCAAGAGACGCGCCCTTCTGGCAGCCACAGGCCGGATGAGTGCTAGGGAACTTCTGAATAAGTCATCGATCAGATCTCGTATCCCATGACATCGAGCG
>JBBDTC010000107.1:0-7711 GCA_040904625.1 Gammaproteobacteria bacterium | reverse complement strand
GTGACCGTCACGCCCGGCGCGACCGAAGCCATCTTTTGCGCCATCACCGCGGTGGTACACCCTGGCGACGAAGTGATCATGTTCGACCCGGTCTACGATTGTTACGACCCGGCGGTGCGTCTGGCCGGCGGCGTTCCGGTTCATCTTACCCTCGCCGCGCCAGACTACCGTATAGACTGGGACGCGGTGGGTCGGGCGGTGTCGCCGCGCACGCGCTTGATCATGATCAACTCACCGCACAATCCGAGCGGCAGCGTCATCGATGAAGCCGATATCGCGGCGTTGGTTCGGCTGGCCGAGGGACATGATCTGCTGATCGTCGCCGATGAGGTCTACGAGCATCTGGTCTTCGACGGTCGCAGCCACCTGAGCGTGCTGCGCGAGCCGCGGCTCGCGCAGCGCAGCTTCGCCATCTCCTCGTTCGGTAAGACGTATCACGTGACCGGCTGGAAAACCGGCTATTGCGTGGCGCCGCCGGCGCTCACTCTCGAGCTGCGCCGGGTGCATCAGTTCGTCGCCTTCGTGGCCAACACGCCGGTTCAGCATGCGCTGGCCGATTACATGGCCGCCGTGCCGGAACACGTCGATGAGCTGGCCGGTTTCTATCAGCGTAAGCGCGATCGCTTCAACGCGGCGCTGGCCGGCTCACGCTTCCGCTTGGCACCCAGCGCCGGGACTTTCTTCCAGCTCGCCGACTACAGCGCCATCAGCGATCGCGACGATCGCGATTTCGTCACCTGGTTGACCCAGCAAATCGGTGTAGCTGCGATTCCGATGTCGGTGTTCTACCAGACGCCGCCGCCTGGTTGCTGTATCCGTTTCTGCTTCTGCAAGGAAGACGCCACGCTCGACGCCGCCGCGGCCAAGCTGGCGGTGCTTTGAGGGCACTCGCGGCAGCGAACCACGGCCATCTCCCGCCGGCCTCAATCGTCCTCGCGTTCGACCTGATATTCGGCATCGATAGTGCGCGGTCTGTGGCCGGCCTGGGGTCCGTCCGGTCCCGGACCGGAGCCCGGTGGCCCGCGGGTCTGGACCGCGCGCACGATCAGGCGAGCGGCCAGGGTGCGCGCGAGGGCGCGGCGTATGGCTGGCACCAGCGCGGCAAACCCGATGGCATCGGTGAGAAAGCCGGGGGTCAGCAGCAACACCCCGGTCAGCAGGAGAATCAGGCCTTCGACCAGTTCCTGAGCGGGCAATTCACCCTGATCGAGCGTGGCGCGCGCACGGGCCAGCGTAATCAGTCCCTGGAGACGCAGCAGCCACGCGCCGAGCACTGCGGTCAACACGACCAGCGCGACGGTCGTGCCGGCGCCGATGACCCTGCCGACCTGGATGAGGCAGTAGAGTTCGATCAGCGGCACGCCGATCAGCAGCACGAGGAGCACGAAGAAAACGGGCATCAGGGCGTTAGGAGTGAGCGTAGCGGGCCCTTACAATACCACGCTCGTTTCCACCCTCGGTCCTCATGAGCACCTCGACCGCCATCATCGCCCTGTGCACCTGCCCCGATGCCGAGACCGCCGAGCGCCTCGCTCGCGCCGTGGTGGAAGCGCGCCATGCGGCCTGTGTCAATGTGATCGAAGGGGTGCGCTCGGTCTATCGCTGGGAAGGCGCGGTGACCAGTGATCGTGAAGTGTTGCTGGTGGCCAAGACCACGGCTGAAGCCTGGCCGGGGCTCGCCGCGCTGTGGCGCGAAGCGCATCCGTATGAACTCCCCGAGATCATCGCGGTCCCTGTGACACTGGGTTCCGCAGACTATCTGACATGGCTTTCCGACAGCGTCTCGTCCTGAGCATCCTCTTGCTCGCCGTCGCGGCGCCTGTTGTGGCCGAGGGTTTGCTCGACCGGCTCGAGAGTTTCGCGCGTCCGGAGCGGCTCGCCGGCCAGCGTGAGTTCCTGCCGCCGGACGAGGCCTTCCGCCTCACCGAGCGGACCGGGCCGGACGGCGCGCTGGTGCTCGAGTTCGACATCGAACCGGGCTATTACCTCTACCGGGACCGCTTCGGGGTCAGCCCGCTGACTCCCGGCGTCGCCCTGGGTGCCGCGCGCCTGCCGCCCAGTGAGTCGAAGGACGACCCGGAGTTCGGGCTCGTCGAAGTCTACAAGCGCGACATCGAGATCACCGTTCCGCTCGCCGAAGCCCCACCCGGCGCGACCCTGATCGAGACCGAGGTGCGCTACCAGGGTTGCGCCGAGGATGGCATCTGCTATCCGCCGATCAAGAAGACCGTCGCTTTCACGGCCGCCGCCCGGCCCTCCGATAACGGCTTCGACGACAGCGCCCAGCTGGCCGCCAGTGATCGCATCACTCTTGAGATAGGCGAGCGCTCACTAACAACGACGCTGCTGACCTTTCTTGGTCTCGGGCTGCTGCTGTCGCTGACCCCCTGCGTCTTCCCCATGGTCCCCATTCTCTCCGGCATCATCGTCGGCCAGCGCCAACCGGTGAGCACCGCGCGGGCTCTGGCGTTGTCGACGACCTATGTCGTGGCCATGGCCGCCGCTTACGCACTGGCCGGGGTCGCTGCCGGTCTGCTCGGCGCCAATCTGCAGGTCGCCGCCCAGCAACCCGCGGTCATCATCACCTTTGCCGCCGTGTTCGTACTACTGGCACTGTCGATGTTCGGCTTCTATGAGCTCCAGCTCCCTGCCGCGCTGCAATCGCGCCTCGATCGCCTCAGCCGGCGACAGGCCAGCGGTACTTACACCGGGGTTGCCGTGATGGGAGTCCTGTCGGCGATCATCGTCGGGCCCTGCGTGGCGCCGCCGCTGGCCGGGGCGCTGGCCTATATCGGGCAGACGGGTTCGGCGCTGGTCGGCGGCGGCGCGTTGTTCGCGCTCGGCCTCGGCATGGGCTTGCCGCTCATCGCGGTGGGCGGCTCGGCTGGCGCCCTGCTGCCGCGTGCCGGGGTGTGGATGGTGCGCATCAAACAGGTTTTCGGCGTGATCTTCCTGGGTGTGGCCATCTGGTTCCTGGAACGCGTGCTGCCGGGGCCGCTGATCCTGGCGTTATGGGCGGCCCTGCTGCTCGGCAGCGCCGTCAGCCTGGGTGCCCTCACGCGGACCGAGCGCGCGGCGCCAGCCCGCGCGCGGCTGAGCCAGGCGCTGGGTATTCTGTGCCTGATCTACGGTGGTGTGCTGGTCGTCGGCGCCGGCGCCGCCGCGCTCGCGCCGCTCGCGCCGCTCGCACCCTTAGCCCGCGCCGTGGGCCGGGCGAGCGTGTCTGAGCTACCGTTCCTGCCGGTCAAGAGCGCCGCCGACGTTGCCCGGCATGTCGCCGCGGCCGAGCTCGCCGGGCGCAACGTGGTACTCGACGTCTATGCCGATTGGTGCACCGAATGCAAACATCTCGAGCGTGAGACCTTCGGCGCACCGGAGGTCAGTCGCCGCCTCGCCGACATGACCTTGTTGCGTGCCGACGTCACTGCCAACGACGATGTCGATCGTGCCCTGCTGGCCCGTTACGACCTGTTCGGACCGCCGGCGGTATTGTTCTTCCATGATGGCGCCGAAGTTCGCAGTCAGCGTCTGGTCGGCTTCGTCGACGCAGCCGGCTTCAGCCGCATACTCGACGTCCTGGATACACCTTAGATGCGTCCGCAATACCTGGTCCTGATCGCGCTTGCCCTGCTTGCCGGCAGCGCCGGCTATGTCGCCCAGCACTGGTTGCAGCGCGACGGCGCGCGGGACAATGGCAACCTGGTCGACGCCGCCGAGGTCGCGGCCCAGCCGCGCCCGGCGGAGCCGGAACGGCCCCTGGACTGGTCCTTTTCCTCCCCGGATGGACAGCGTCAGGCACTCGCCAACTGGGCGGGCAAGCTCGTCGTACTCAATTTCTGGGCGACCTGGTGCCCGCCCTGTCTGCGGGAGATCCCGGCATTCATCGAGCTGCAGCAAGAACTCGGCGACGATGGTGTGCAGTTCATCGGCATTGCGCTCGATCAGGCCGGGCCGGTCGAGAAATTCGTCGCCGAAAAAGGCGTCAACTACCCGGTCCTGATTGGCGATCAGGACGTCGCCCGCTTCATGGTCACGCTCGGCAACGACATCGGTGCGCTGCCCTATACGGTGGTGCTCGATAAAACCGGCGAGGTGGTTCTGCGTCATCAGGGCGAATGGGAAGCCGCGGCCGCCGGCACCGCCCTGCGTGCTCTGGTGGAAGCCCGCTGAGACGGGCAACGCCGGTAACTTGCGGCGAACTCCGTTAAACGCGTTCCCAAACCGGGGGCATCTGTGCTAGCGTGCGCCCTCGTTATGTGCACTCGCAACATGAGAAACCAAGCGTGGCCAGCCTGCTCGTCATCAACGGTCCCAATCTGAATCTGTTGGGCCGGCGTGAGCCGGCTGTCTATGGCAGCACTACCCTGCCCGAACTCGAAGCGCGCCTGATCGAGATGGCGCGCGCGAGCGGCCAGGCGCTGAGCTGTTTCCAGGCCAATGGGGAGGGCGCGCTGGTCGACCGCATTCACGGCGCTGTGGACGACGGGGTCGAATTCATCATCATCAATCCCGGCGCCTACACCCATACGAGCGTCGCACTACGCGACGCCCTGCTCGGCGTGGCGATTCCGTTCATCGAAGTTCATATCTCCAACGTCCATGCACGGGAGGATTTTCGCCGCCACTCGTATCTCTCCGATATCGCGGTGGGCGTGATAGCAGGGCTTGGCTTGAAGGGGTACGAGCTCGCTCTCGAGGCGGCGTCGGAATGGCTCGGGCGCGCCGGCGCGCCCTGAAGACGAAAATGACAAGAACGACAGGGTGCCCGCAGCGGTGCCCGGGGGAATGAAGGTGGATATCAGAAAGGTCAAGAAGCTCATAGAGCTGCTCGAAGAATCGGGCATCGCAGAAATCGAGATCCGCGAAGGTGAGGAATCGGTGCGGATCAGCCGCGGGATGCCGGGAGCGCATTACCCGCCGCCAGCGCCGCCGGCCAGCGCCGCGCCGCCGCCGGCCGCGGCTGCCGAGCCCGCTGCGCCGGCAGCGCCCGAGGGCACTGTGGTCGAATCGCCCATGGTGGGAACTTATTACAGCGCGGCGTCGCCGGAATCGCAGCCATTCGTCAGCGTGGGACAGACCGTCAAGCCGGGTGACACGCTGTGCATCATCGAAGCGATGAAAATCATGAACCCGATCGAAGCTGAGATCGGCGGCCGGGTTAGCGCCATCCTCGTCGACAACGGGCACCCGGTCGAATACGGCCAGCCGTTGTTCATCATCACTTGACGGCCGCCATGTTTGACAAGGTCGTCATCGCCAATCGCGGCGAGATTGCGCTCCGCGTGCTGCGCGCCTGCCGCGACTTAGGGATCAAGACCGTCGCCGTGCACTCGGCGGCCGATCGAGATCTGAAGCATGTGCGTCTGGCCGACGAATCGGTCTGTATCGGGCCGGCTGCGCCGGCCGAGAGCTATCTCAATATGGCCGCGTTGATCGCCGCCGCCGAAGTCGTCGACGCCGTCGCCATCCACCCCGGCTACGGCTTTCTCTCGGAGAACGCGGATTTCGCCGAGCGCGTGGAAAAATCCGGCTTCGTCTTCATCGGGCCGCGCCCGGAGACCATGCGTCTGATGGGCGACAAGCTCTCGGCGATCGCCGCCATGCAGGCCGCGGGCGTGCCGTGTGTGCCAGGCTCGGGTCGGGCGCTCGGCGACGACATCGCCGAGAACGCCGCGATGGCGCGGAAGATCGGCTATCCCGTGATGCTCAAAGCGGCCGGCGGCGGCGGCGGGCGCGGCATGCGTGTGGTGCACAGCGAGGCCGGCTTGCGCAATGCCATTGGATTGACGCGTCGCGAAGCCGCGGTTGCCTTTCAGAACGACGCTGTCTATCTCGAGAAATTCCTCGAACACCCACGGCACATCGAATTCCAGGTGCTCGCCGACGGTCATGGCAATGTGATCCATCTCGGTGAGCGCGATTGCTCCATGCAGCGCCGCCACCAGAAGATCATCGAAGAATCGCCGGCTCCCGGTATCGACGAAGCAACGCGCGCACGCATGGGTGCGCTGTGCGTCGAAGCATGCAAGCGCATCGGCTATCGCGGTGCCGGCACTTTCGAATTCCTGTACGAGAAAGGCGAGTTCTTTTTCATCGAAATGAATACCCGCATCCAGGTCGAGCATCCGGTCACCGAGGAGGTGACCGGTATCGACCTGGTCAAGCTGCAGCTGCGTGTTGCGGCCGGCGAGACATTGCCCCTGCGCCAGGAGGACATCAAATTCACCGGGCACGCCATCGAATGCCGCATCAACGCCGAGGACCCCTATACCTTCCGTCCCTCGCCCGGCCGCATCACGGTCTATCATCCGGCCGGCGGCCCCGGCGTGCGCATCGATTCACATATCTATGCGGGGTATGTCGTCCCGCCCTATTACGATTCATTGATCGGCAAGCTCATCTGTCATGCGGAGAATCGCGAAGCGGCTTTGCGGCGGATGCACAATGCATTGACCGAGGTCGTCATCGAGGGTATCGAGACCAATATCCCGCTGCATGGCGATTTGGTCGCTGACGCCGCATTCCGTAACGGCGCCACGGACATCCATTTCCTCGAGCGTCGCCTCGGACTGACCTGAAGCAACACTGACAGGCCTCAGAGACCGGTACCGAGTGAGCGATTACTTCGAAATCCGGCTCGACATCGCGGCCGACACATGGACCGCGTTGGAAGCCCTGCTGGAGTCCCTCGGGGCCGTGGCCGTGACCCAGAGTGGCGGAGACACGGCGGTATTCGGTGAACCGGGCGTCGCGGCCGGCGATGGCTGGAACCGTTTCGTCGTCGAAGCATTGTTCGACGGCGGCTGCGATGCCGCGGCGATTGCAACGGCGATCCGCCGGGAGTTGGGTGCGGCGACCGCGATAACCGTTCGCCCCGTGGCCGATCGCGCCTGGGCCGATGCCTGGAAAACCGCCTGGCAGCCGTTGTCCTTTGCCGGCGGCTTGTGTGTCTGCCCGAGTTGGCTGGAGCCGCCGGCAACAGCCCGCCACGTCATTCGTCTCGATCCCGGCCAGGCCTTTGGCACCGGAACGCACGAATCAACCGCATTGTGCCTCGATTGGCTGGCTTCGATGGGGTCGTCCGGCGGTCTCGGTCTCGTCGTCGATTACGGAACGGGCTCGGGCGTGCTCGCGCTCGCGGCGAGCCTATTCGGCGCGCGCCGCGTGATCGCCATCGACATCGACGAGGACGCGCGGGTCACCGCCAAGGACAATGTGCGCAGCAACGGTCAGGCCGATCGCATCGCCGTCGGCGATGCCTCGCTCACTGACGGCATCGTCGCCGATGTGCTGGTCGCCAACATCCTCGCCGAGCCGCTGCTGGCCTTGGCGCCTCGCTTCGCGCAACTGACCTGCCCGGGCGGCGCCATCGCGCTTGCCGGCCTGCTGGATTCCCAGGCCGCGGCCATCGAGGCTGCCTACGACAAGGATTTCGTCCTGGCTCCGGCGGCGCGCCGCGGCGAATGGGTGCTGCTCGCCGGGCGCCGCCGCTCAGCCGCGGCTCGAGCGCACCGGGCTGGTAGACTCCGCCCAGTGAACGACGAGAAGCGTAGCGGATGCTGACCCGTTGCCCGGAATGTGGGAGCTGGTTTCGCGTGCGTGCGGAACACCTGAGTGCGGCCAAGGGGCTGGTGACCTGTGGCGACTGCGAGAGCGTATTCAACGCCCTCGCGAGCCTGGTCGAAGAAGGGCCGCAGGGAGGCGCTGCCGC
>JBBDTC010000106.1:31799-41996 GCA_040904625.1 Gammaproteobacteria bacterium | reverse complement strand
CAAAGGACCCCCCGCAGGAGAGGCCGGACAGGTCGCGAAACATGTTGTCGCCTAGGGCCTGTCGGACTCAGGGCGCCTCGACGCCCCAAACAGCCGAGTTATCCTGGGCCGGACCCCAGCCGGCGGAGCAGGGCGCGTTGGCGGCAGCGCAGTTCGGCCAGTTCGTCGAGGAGTTCGATAGCCAGGCAGACGCCCGGCCAGTTGAGATCCAGATCGCGGCGCAGGCGCAGCGCGCGGCGCACGCGCGGCAGGGTCGGTGCGGGAAAGCGCCAATCGGCGCTGTCGCTGCCCTGTGGTTCGAGGATGGCGTGGCCGACCATCTCGACGATGAGGTGGGTCTCCACGCCGCTCAGGCTGGCGAGTTCGTGCAGGCTGAACTCGAGTTCTTCGGCGAGTAATTCGGGTTTGGCGGGCGGCTGTCGTGGTGTCATGGCTTCATACCTCGAGGCTTGCACGCGGGTCGAACGCCAGCGTTTCGGCCATACGCCGGTAGAACTCGCGCGCCTCATCGGTATCCGCCGGCGGCGTGACGATACGCAGCGTAACGTACTGGTCGCCCGGGACCTTGCCCGGCAGGCCGCGTCCGGCCAGGCGCAGCCGGCGCCCGGCCTGGGTATTCGGCGGGACGGTGAGTTCGACCGTGCCGCCGAGGGTAGGGACTTTGACTTTGGCGCCGAGAGCCGCCTCCCAGGGGGCGATGGGCAAGTCGAGATAGATGTCACGGCCGTCGGCGTGGAACAGCGGGTGCGGCTCGAATTCGATCTCGAGAAACAGGTCACCGGCCGGGCCGCCGCCATAACCGCTGCCACCCTGGCCAGCCAGGCGGATACGCTGACCTTCGGTGACGCCGCGGGGGATGGTGACGTTGATGGTCTTGCGGGCGTCGCGCGCTTCGCCGCGCGGGTCCGCGCCAGGACCGCTCAGCGTCAGCGCGCGGGTATTGCCGGCATAGGCGTCCTCGAGCTTGATGCGAATGCGGACCTGCCGATCTTCGCCGCGCATCTGAAAGCCGCCCCGCGGGCCGCCGCCGGTGCGGCCGCTATGCGGTCCGCCGCCGAATATCGAGGCGAAGAAATCGCTGAAGTCCGCCTGTTCGCGGAAACCGCCACCATGGGACTGAAAATCCGGCTCCCAATCCGGCGGCGGCGTGAACGAATCGCCCTGGCGCCAGTCCCGCCCGAGGCGATCGTAGGCTTCGCGCTTCTCCGGATCCTTTAATACTTCATAGGCTTCCTGCACCGCCTTGAAATGTTCTTCGGCGTCGGCTTCCTGGCTGACGTCGGGGTGATACTTGCGGGCCAGGCGCCGGTAGGCGCGCTTGATCGCATCGCCATCGGCGTCGCGTTCAAGGCCGAGTGTCTGGTAATAGTCTTTGTATTGCATGAATGCCTTTCTTGCATCTGAGCTGGGAGGCCGGCTACGAGCGGGCCGCGCGCGCCGAACGCCTTTGTCGGCCCAGATGGGGGCGCGGGACAAGACATTCAATAGTGCGGCTGGAATCAGCTCAGCCCGTAAGCGGCGCGGCGGGCGAGAAACTCGCGCACACTGCAGCTTTTCAGGAGCATGTCGTGGTAGTGGCCGTCGCGATCCTTGACGTAGTCGCGGAGCAACGCTTCGGGGGTGAATCCGAGTTCTTCGAACAGGATGCGGGCGCCTTCCTGGTCCGGCGTCATACGCGCCATGAGCTTCTCGATGTCGAGGGCGAGTGCAATGTTGAACCCCTCGCGCGCGAGCAGGCGGCCGAGCCCGCTGCGCCGCGTGCGCTCGGCTGTGGCGACACGGATGTCGGCGACATGTCGCGTCCATTCGAGCTTGTTGAGATGGATGGTCGAAAAACCGGCGACGCCTTCGTCGTCGATGGCGAGCAGTGAATGGATGACGCCGTCTTCGATGTCCTCGATCCAGGAGTCGATGCCGTGCTGGCTGGTCAGGTCGCGGCGCATGTAGAGGCGGTCATGCAGCAGCAAGTTACGGGCGAACAGCATCAGCGCCGGCCCGTCGGCCGTAGTCATGGCGCGGATGCTGTACTTCCGGCCCTTGAGCGTCACTTCCAGTGGGTAGGCCGCGAGCGCCTTGTCGAGTGCCTCACTAGACATGCGATTCTCCTTCGGAATCCGGTTCGAGTGGCGCGCGTTGGCGCCGTTCAGGTGCCGCGCGTGGCCAACCAGTTGTCGAGTTGGGGCCATAACCGGAAAACGGCATTACCCCCTGCGACCAGGCTGACGTGTCCGCCCTTCATCACGATTTCCTGCTTGTCGGTGGAACCGACCAGGCCGATGAGATCGCGCGAGGCGGCCGCTGGCACGATGTGATCGTACAGGGCGGCGACGTGAAGGAAAGGCACGGTGATCTTAGCAAAGTCGACGGTCTGTCCGCGCAATGCGAGTGCCCCATCGATGATTTTGTTGCCGACGATGAAATCATTGACCATGTCGCGCGCCAGATGGCCGGGGATGGGCAGCTGATCGACTGCCCAGCGATCGAAGCGCAGATGGGCTTTGACGAACGCGTCGTCTTCGACGTTGTTCAACAGCCGCATCTGGTTGGCGCTGCGCTGGAGCGGGCGCAGGGCCTGAATCGAACTGTTGATGAAATCCCCGGGGATGATGCCGAGTTGCTCGACCAGGCGATCGATATCGAAAGATGGCGAACTCATCCACTTCTTGTACAGCGCCATGCCGTCGCCGTTGATCGGGGTCGTGAAACAGGCGAGATTCTTTACCGGGCCGCGTGGGTTGAGAGCCGCATACATGGCGCTCAGCATGCCGCCCATGCAATAGCCGATCAGGGTCACATCGTCTTCACCGCTGTCGCCGGCGACCGCCTCGATGCAGCCGCTGACGAGATCGACGACGTACTCGGCCAGCCCGAGCGTCGCCTGCTCACGACGCGGCGCGGTCCAGTCGAGCATATAGACGTCGTGACCCTGCATGAGCAGGTATTCGACCAGGCTCTGGCCGCGGGCGAGGTCGAGGATGTAGCCCCTGGCCACCGGCGACATCACGATCAGCACGGGCAGACGGTAGACCTCGTCCTGCAGCGGTTCGTAGTGATACAGGCAGGCGGTCTCGGTGCTGAATACGAGTTCCTTCGGGGTGGGGCCGACATCCAGATCGGATTGGGTCTGGGGCAGCCTGAGACCGGGGATGTTGCGCGCGATGGCACGCTCGACGAGGCGTTCGACGCGCTGGTCGATCGCCTGGGCATCGGCGGACTCGGGTTCTTCGTTCAAAGGGGACATGGGCAATCCTCGCCGCGATAGTCTGTTGGCGCTGTCACTCGGCGCGTTTCTCCGGCTTGCGGGTACGTGCCGGTCGTTTGCGTGCAGTGCCTTCGGGGGCACCGCCGCTGCCGGCGGCGAGTTTGGTCAGCTGCGTGCGCTGGCCGCGCAATTCCACCTGCAGCTGGTTCAGGGTGTCCTCGATATGGGCCAGGCGATCGCTCATGTCGAGAATGTCGGCGCGCGACGGGATGTTGAGGTTGGCGAGGTATTGCGCCATGGCCTCGCTGAACATGCGATGGGTATGCAGGGCTTCGTGCATGTAGCGGCCCATGCCGCTCGAAAAGCGTTCGTCGCCCATCATCTTGGTCAGACTATCGCTCCAGGTCTTTTCCGACTTGACGAACCATTCGCGCCACAGGCGCACCGGATCGATCTCGTTGTCCTTGTCCTTGCTCATTGTTTGCTTCCCCTCTGTCGGCCTGCCGGCGGCGGCCGGACGACCGGTTTGATTCGTTCAGGCGCGCTGATGGTCGGCGGCGAGACGCTCGGCGACCGCGCGGTAAACACCGGCGTGGAAGACCATGCCGATATGCGTACAGCGCACCTCGGTATTGTTGGCGGGATCGTCCTCCACGCAGCTCGACCAGTCGGCGACGCCATCCTGACGGGAGTAGATCGCGAACTGAGGCACATCGACGGTGCGCGGCATGTTCATGTTGCGCACGAACTCGCACGTACAGTGCCCGGTGCCGCACGAGGCATGCAGATTGCGCCCGATGAGACCGCCCTGAGCGGCCTTGAGCCTGTCCCAGATGCCGATGACGGCGGGGTGGGCTTTGACCAGGGAACGGAACGGCGAACCGAGCGTGATGACCCGGTCGATGTGGTCGGGCATTTCCTGGACGACGCTCTTGGCGAGCATGCCGCCCAGGCTATGGCCAATCAGGCTGACCCGGCTGCCGGTCCTGTCGGACAGCTCGCGCAGGCGGTGGGCGAGTTGCTGGCCGGTGCGATTGGGACAGTCGTTGTTCCAGGTGATGCGCGACAGCGACGAACGATAACCGATGCGCCGCAGCCACCGATGCATCTCGAGCATCATCAGATCGCCCGACATGAAGCCCGGGATCAGTAGTACGGGTTGGCGACGGCCGCGCGGCACGCCGACGCCGTAGAACACCGGGCTCATCCTCAGCTGCATCCACTCCAGGCCCCAGCGCGCCTCCCGCCACAGCGGTGTCAGCGTCTGTTCGACAGCGTCGTCGTGGGCGAAGATGTCGCCTTCCTCGCCCATCTCAATGGCGGGATCGAACTCGACATCGGCGCTCATCGGCTTATCTGCCCTGACATCAGTCTGACCGGCACGCGGGGGGACCGGGCCATCTTACTTCGATGCCGAGTTCCACATCGAGGTCAATTTCTCCATCGGCGGCACGATCTTCTTGACCTCTTCGAAGGTCTCCGTGGCGGCGTCGCGGATTTCGCTGCTCGCCTCGGCCTGTTCGCGATAAAGTGTCTTGGCGAAGTCGAGCGCACGCTCCTGGGCGGCGGTCATGGATTGCATAGCGGCCTCCATGTTCTTGCCGTAGGCGGTAGGCTCGCTGGCGAGCGTCTTGCCGAACGAGAGCGCCTCGCGCTGATTGGCCATCATGGTCTCGAAGAATTTGTCGCTGAGCCGCGCGTTGCGGGCGCGGGTGGCTTCGAGGGCCGCGGCAAAGCGCTCGTGGCTTTTCATCAGGCGCTCGATGTAGGCGTTGGTGGAATCGGTGAACTGTTGCGGGATTTCCATGGCAGGGGTCTTTTTGGCGGTCATGTCAGGTGTCTCCTGGTCGGTGTGGTAGCCCCGTGGCCGGGACCGGTTATGTTGCGACGCACAATATAGGTCATTTGACACCTAGGTGCAATATGCATATAGCTAGCGTCTGGCGCGGCATCCGCATCGCGCGAACGAGGAGGATTTCGAGTGGCGAACGACAACGATCGGCCCGCAGTGGGCGTCCACCCGACCGGGGACATGCTCAATGCACACTTGCTGGCCATGCTCCAGGGCTGGTCGGCCTATGGCTACGAACTGGTCCAGCGCCTGAACGAGGCCGGCTTCGGTGAATACAACAAGGGCTCCGTTTATCGCGCCCTGCGCCAGCTCGAACAGACCGGCCTGGTCGATTCGATCTGGGATACCAGTACGGCCGGTCCGGCGCGCCGCATGTACCAGCTGACCCAGGCCGGCATCCTGTTTCTCGAGAACTGGCTGGCGCTGCTCGACATGCATCGTGCGTTGATCGGCCAGTTCATCGATGCCGCGGCGCCCCTGCAAGGTGCGCCGACACGGGCAGCCGACCGCGAACGCCGCGGCCGCGGCGACGGGTCGCGCTGAGGTCGGCCGATGTCCATCCTGATCGACAAGAACGTGGATATCCCGATGGCCGACGGTATCCGTCTGCGCGCCGATGTTTATCGGCCGCACGATGCGGCGCGCCACCCTGTGCTGTTGCAGCGCACGCCCTACAACAAGGAATTGTGGCCGATCACCGCCTTGACGCTCGATCCGGTGCGCGCCGCCGCGGCCGGCTTCGTCGTCGTCATTCAAGACGTACGCGCGCGCTGGGCTTCACAAGGCGATGTCTTCTTCCCTTACCGGGATGAGGCTGCCGATGGCGCTGACAGCGTCGCATGGTGTGCGTCCCAGCCCTGGTCGAGTGGCCGCGTCGGTTGCTACGGCTTGTCCTATATGGGCGGCACGTCATGGTTGGCGGCGCTGTCCGGGCATCCGGCGCTCGGCGCGATCTCGCCGACGACCGCGCCCAACGATTTCTGGCGCAATCATTTCTGGCGCGGCGGTGCGCTCAACATCGGCACGCTCGCCATGTGGGCGCTGCGGGCGATCGGTCCGGCCGCATTGATCCGGGCCCACCCCGACCCGGCGGATTTCGCACCGGCGCTGGTCGAACTGTTCGATGCAGTCGACGGCTTCGGCGACATCCTCGCCACACTGCCGCTCAATGAGTTCGCGCCTGCGCGCCCCCGGGACGAAGCGTTCGTGCCGTTTTTCTACGAGTTCCTGCGCCATCCGGCGCCCGATGCCTGGACCGATGGGCTGCTCTTCTCCGATCGCCACGCCGCCGTGCAGGTGCCGAGCCTGTCCATCGCCGGCTGGCACGATCTGCTGCTGGGTGCCGATCTCGAGCACTTTGCCGGCATGCGCGCCAACGCGGGCACCGCAGTGGCGCGCCGCCACAGCCGGCTGGTCATCGGCCCATGGGCCCACGGCATGTTCCAGAACGTGGTCGGCGAAGTCGATTTCGGCTTCAGGGCGAACGGCATGTTCCTCGATCTCAAGGAAGACCTCACCCGACTGCAGTTGCGCTGGTTCGAACGCTGGCTGACCGGGGAGGATGGCGCGAGCGGCGGCGACGCCGAAGCGCCGGTACGCTATTTCGTTCAAGGCCGTAATCGCTGGCGCGACGCCGCGGACTGGCCGCCGCGCGAAGCCGTCGTGACGCCGTGGTATCTCGGTGCCGACGGGACGCTGGTGCCGGCACCACCGACTGTGCCCGAAGCCGCCGACAGCTATGTCTACGATCCCGCAAGGCCCTGCCCGACGCTGGGCGGTAATCTGCTGCTCCCGCCGCAATATCCGGCCGGACCGGTCGATCAGATCTGCCTCCTCGGTCGCCGCGATGTGCTCTGCTATACCTCGCCCGTGCTCGAATCCGATCTCGAGATTGCGGGCCCGGTAAGCATGGAGCTCCATGCCGCGACCTCGGGCGCGGACACCGACTGGATGGTCAAACTCTGTGATGTGGATGTCGATGGTCGCATCGTCAACATCTGCGACGGCGTGGTTCGGGGGTCTTTGCGTGATGGACGCGAGCGGCGCCTGCTCGAACCCGGCGCCGAGTATTCCTACAGCATCGACTTGTGGTCGACGGCGATGCTGTTTCGTGCCGGTCACCGCCTGACCGTGCTGATCACCTCGAGCGACTTTCCACGCTACGATCGCAATCCCAATAACGGTGAACTCGCCCACGAAGCACGCCGCTTCGTGCCCGCCCTGCAAAGGGTATTCCGTGACAGCACGCGTCCCTCGCGTATCCTGTTGCCGGTAATGCCGTGCTGAGCGGCAACGGGGTGGACGACGATGTGGCTATTCGGCTTGTTACTCAGCACCGGCGTCGCTGGTGCCGCGCTCTATTACCTCGCCCCGGGTGCGATGCTGGCGGCGGTCATGCGTCTGGCGCGCCGGCGCGGGCGCCTGGGCTTGCGCGAAGTCGAGGTCGACGGTCATCGCGTGCCCTGTCTCGACGGTGGCCAGGGCGAGCCGCTGCTGCTGCTGCACGGTTTTGCGGCGAACAAAGACCACTGGACGATGATCGCGCCGTACCTGACCCGCCACTTTCATGTCTATGCGCCCGATTTGCCCGGATTCGGCGATGCCAGCCGCCTCGACGACGCAGGTTATGGGCTCGATACGCAACTCGAGCGTATCGCGAGTCTCGCCGATGCCCTGGGCCTGGACAGCTTCCATGTGGGCGGCAATTCGATGGGTGGCTATCTGGCCGCGATGTTCGCGGCGCGCTACCCCGACCGCGTAAGGTCATTGTGGCTGCTGGCGCCGGCAGGCGTCATGGCGTCGGAGCCGAGCGAGGTCCTGAAGCTGATCGAAGCGGGTGACAATCCGCTCATCACGAACACGCTGGCGGACTTCGAGCGTCTGGCCGCATTGTGCTTCTCCAGGCAACCGCCGATGCCGGCACAGTTCAAGCGCGCGCTGCTCGCCCGTGCCCGTGCCGAGGCGCCGTTCAATGCGAAGATTTTCGACGAGCTGTTTGCCGAACCCGTCGCTCTCGAGTCGCGCGTGGAGGGACTGGCGACGCGCACGCTGCTGGTGTGGGGAGACGAGGACCGCATAGTCCACCCGTCCGGCATCGACGTCCTGGCCGGCTTGCTGCCGAATGGGCAAGCGCGCCTGATGAAGCGCATGGGCCACGTCCCGATGCTGGAGCGCCCGGCGGAGACCGCGGCCGACCTGCTGCGCTTTCACGGCATCGCCAGATGATGTCCTGAGCACGAACACCGGGCGCGCCCTTACGATCAGGGCAGCCAACATCAAACCGGGGGAGAATACCGATGAGCGACCGCCGCCAGGCACTCTACGATCTCACCGTCGAATTTCTCGACGCGTTCAATCGTAACGATCTCGATGCCGTTATGGCGTTTTTCACCGACGACGCCGTCTACGACCAGCTCAACGGGCGTACGGCCGTCGGCCGCGACGCCATTCGGGCGGCTTTCGAACCACAATTTGCCGGTGAGCACGGCGCGATGAATTTCGTCGAGGACGAGACTTTCATCGATCCGACGACTGCCCAGGTCATGAGCAGCTGGGACCTCCACATTACTCGTGACGGCGCCACCAGTGTGCTGCGCGGGCTCGATCTGCTGCATTTCGAAGGGCAGCGCATCCGGCTCAAGCAGACTTACGTCAAGGCCAAGTCGCCGCTCTATGTCGAGGCGCCGTGAGCGTTCGGTTGAACCTTCGGGGCGTCGCGGGTAACTAAGAGCTGACACGGCTGCACGACGTGGCCGGGCCAGGGGAGCAGGCGGCCATGACGCGGGATTCGGAAACGCATACAGGCGATCCGGCCAATGCCAGAGATCTTGCAGCCTTGCGCAACCTGCGCGGCGATGGCGGCGCTTTCGAGGCGCTGTATCGCGAATTTTACCCGCGCCTGTTCGATTTCGTGCTGCGTATCGTAGGTTCTCCGCGGGACGTCGAGGAGACCATCAATGACACCATGCTGGTGGTCTGGAACAAGGCCGATCAGTTTGCCGAACGATCGAAGGTCTCGACCTGGATATTCGGCATCGCCTACAAGAAGGCACTCAAACGTCTGCAGGCCAATAAGCGTCTGGCCGAGCGCGAGATCCCGGGTGACGTCGAAGCGGTCGACCGGCGCGATCCGGCCGATCTGGTCGGCGACGCTGCGCTGCTCGCGCGTATTCGGGTTGCCGTCGGCGAGTTGCCGCTGGCGCAGCGCAGCATCGTCCATCTCGCCTTCTTCTACGGCTATACCTACAGCGAGATTGCCGAGATCGTCGATTGCCCGGTGAATACCGTGAAGACCCGGATGTTCTATGCGCGCGAGCGCCTGCGCCCGATGCTGGACCTGGCGCTGTCGAAGGAGAAGAGCCATGAACGGCGCTGAACACGACCTCATGCACCCGGCCCATGACCGCGTCTGGGGGTTGCTGCCCTGGTATGTCAACGGCAGCCTGGCTGACCAGGAACGCCTGCTGGTGCGCGCCCATTTGGGCGAATGCCTGGTGTGCGCTCGTGAGCACCGCCGTCTGGATATCCTCTCCGCGGCAGTGGCCGAACCGGTCGAGGAGCACGCCTGTAACCAGGCCTACGCACGCTTTGTGCAGCGCACAGCGGGGTCGGCGTCCGGCTGGCGGCGTCGCCTGCGTTTGTGGTTCGAGCCCTTACCCCTGGTGGCGGGGGCCTTGCTGCTGGTGTGTTCTGCCGCTTTGGTCGGCGGCGTCATCGCCAGCCGCGACCAGGCCGGTGCCGAGCCGCGACATTCGTTCCAGACGCTCGGCCGGCAAAGTGGGCAGAGCAGCGCGCTGGCCGAACCGGTGCTCCGTGTCGTGCTGCGCGATTCGGGACAGGCCGCGCTCGATGCCTGGTTGAAGCGGCATGCCGCGGAGGTGCTGGAAGGGCCGTCCGAGATCGGCGTGTTGACGGTCAAGGTCGCCTTGGCCCCGCGTACCTTCGACGCCATGCTGGCCAGGATCCGCGCCGATGAGGAGACTTTGTTCGTCGAGCCGGTGAATCTGGTCGGAATGCGCCCGGATCGCCAGCGATGACCCGCGCGGGGCACGCCCTGCTGTGGGCGGCCTTGCTGTTACTGCTCGAAAGTGCGGCCTGGGCCGGGGACGAAGCGCCGGCGCCGGCTACCTTGCTGGGCGTGGGG
>JBBDTC010000106.1:0-31789 GCA_040904625.1 Gammaproteobacteria bacterium | reverse complement strand
CGGCGTGGTCGCGGCCTCATCGCCGCGCGACATCGGCGCCGAGCTTGCCCGCGACCACGACCTGATACTGGTTGCCGAGTGGCCGCTCGAGGCCTTGCAGCAGCGCGGCCTCGAATTCCTCGCGGTGCCCGATAAGGTGCACGAACGCCTGGCCGCACTTGCCGCCGATCCGCGTCTCGAGGACATTCAACTGCCGCGCACACACCACGTCAGTGGCATGCCCGCGTCGGCGGCGGCCGAGCGCCCCATAGAAGACCCCTATTTCGATTTGCAGATGCGTACCCAGCGGCGCTGGGTCGAACCCATCCTGCGCCGCGGCGGCGGCCGCGGTGTGCGCATGGCCATCATCGATACCGGGGTGGACACCCAGCATCCCGATCTGGTCGGTCAGATCACCGAGGCGAGCAATTTCGTCGGCGGCGATCCGGCCATGGTTCCGGCCGAGTTTCATGGCACCGCCGTGACCGGTCTGGTGGCCGCTCGCCCGGGTAACGGCATCGGTATCCACGGCCTGGCACCCGAAGCGGAGATCTTCGCCTTGCGGGCCTGCTGGGAGCCGACTTATGCCTACGGCCTATGCAGCACCAAGACCCTGGCCCAGGCGCTCGACTACGCGATCGAAATTCGCGCCCGCATCATCAACCTGAGCCTCGCCGGTCCGGACGACCGGGTGCTGTCGCGCCTCGTCGACCGCGCCATCGAACTGGGCGGGGTGGTCTTCGGTGCGGTCGGAGACGACCCCGGGCAAACCTTTCCGGCATCGATCCCGGGCGTTATTGCCGTGCGGCAAACGATCGTCGAAGGCCCGCAGATGGACGGCGCCGTACTCTCCGTAGCCGGTCTGCAGATGCTCTCCACAGTGCCCGACGGGCGCTACGATTTCGTTTCCGGTCCATCGTTCGCGACGGCCCATGCCAGCGGCGTCGCCGCCGTCATGCTCGATATCGAGCCCCATCTCAGGGCACCCGACCTGGTCGATTGGCTGCAGCGCGCGCATCACAATGCCGCCACGCCCTGACGCTCTGCAGGCGCTGTCCTTTCAGTCGCCGTAGTGGAAATGCCAGGCTGCACCCTGGCGTCTGATGTAGCCGGTGGAGGGCAGCGGAAAATGCGCGGTGAGCACGTGCGTCGGGGAATCGCCGTAGCGCTCGAGGAAGGCGCTGCGCGTGGCGGCCGCCTGTATCTTGTCAGTGTCGAACTTGAAATTCCAGTGGGGAAAATGGCATTGGATCGGACTGTGGATGAGATCACCCGTGACGATGGCATCGGCGTTGCCGTGCGTGATATGAACGGCACAATGCCCCGGCGTATGACCGGGTGTCGGTTCGAGGTGGACACAGTCGTCGAGTTGGTGATCATCGTCGACCAGCACGGCCTGTCCGGCGCTGAGTAGCGGCTCGACATTCTCGCGCCAGACCGGGTCCTGGTGCTCTGTCCACATGCGTTCGGCGTGCGCACATTCGCGCCGCGACAGCACGTAGCGTGCGTTGGGGAAGGTCGGCACCCAGCGACCGTCGATGAGTTGTGTGTTCCAGCCGCTGTGATCGACATGCAGGTGGGTGCACAGAACGTAGTCGATGTCCTCGGGCCGCAGATCGAGTGCGGCGAGATTGCGCTGCCAGGTATCGTCGCTGCGCTGATCCCAGGCCGGAAACCAACCGACCGACTTGTGATTGCCGACGCAGCTGTCGACGAGAATGGTCGAGCGTGGCGTGCGCACGACGTAGCTCTGGATCGGCATGATCATCATGTCGGTAGCGGGGTCGAGTGCGCTATGGTCGAGCCAGTGCCGGTGCGGTGCGAGCGCTTCCGGATTCGCATCCGGGAAGAAATCGTAGATACGCATGAATGGCCCGTTGGATTCGAGTACGCGGGCGATACCGACAGCGCCGATGGTCATCCAGGTCATGGTGGTTCCTCATGTCGAGACGTGAATTCAGGGTCCGAGGTCTCAGAATAGCGCATGTCGCACAGAGCGAAGGCCGCCGGGCGTGTATATTTCACCGCCTTGATTGGACTGGATGACGTCATGGCCGTGCAGAGTTTCCTTCATCAGACCCGTCGCGCGCAGCGCTGGCCTCGCGCGATCGTGGTCGGCCTGCTCCTGTCAGCGTGGACGGCGGGTGTGCCGGCGGCCGACAACGAGGCGACGACGCCACAGACCTACACCTTCCTGTTCGAAAACGATCTCTTCGGCGACCGCGACGCTCAGTACACCAACGGCTTGAAAGTGTCGTGGCTGTCGGGTGACCTGCATCGCCTCGAGAACCGGCCAGAGGTGCCGCCGTGGCTGCTGGGCCTGGTGCAGAAACTCAATGCCTTCGAGCGCCGCTTGACGGCGGACGATAGACGCCAGTTCAACTTCGGCTTCGCGGTTGGACAGCAGATGTTCACCCCGGACGACATCCAGACGTCGAGCCTGGTGGTCGACGATCGACCTTATGCCGGCTGGCTCTACGGTGCGCTGAGCTTCGTCAGCAAAACCTCCCGCGTCGCCGATACCATCGAGTTCCAGGGCGGCGTCATCGGTCCGGCCTCCCTGGCGCAACAGGCCCAGGACCTCGTCCATGAGATCCGCGACATTCCGAAAGCGCGTGGCTGGGGGAAACAGCTCGATACCGAACCCGGGTTCGTCATCTTCTACGAACGCAAGTGGCGCTTGCAGCGGATGATGTTCGTCGATGATCTCGGCTACGATTTCATCACCCACGCCGGGCTCGCGCTCGGCAATGTCTACGATTATGGCGCCGCCGGCGGTGAGCTGCGCTTCGGCTGGAAGCTGCCCGACGATTTCGGCACATCGCTGATCCGGCCCGGCGGCGACGCCAACGCGCCAACGGCGAGTTCGACCCGCGTGCGCGGCCTGGGCGTGTATGGTTTCGCGGCGGTCAGCGGACGCCTGGTCGGCCGCAACATCTTTCTGGACGGTAACTCCTTCGGCGACAGCCACTCGGTCGACAAGAAACTGTTGGTCGGGGACTTGATCGTCGGCGCCAGCCTGGTCTATCGCAGTGCCAAGCTGTCCTACGCACAGGTTTTCCGCACCAAGGAATTCGACGGCCAGCGCGGCACCCACAACTTCGGCTCGATCAGTTTGTCGCTGTCGTTCTGAGCCATCAAGCACGCAAGCGCCAGTTGCCGGCGCCGTCGACCTCAGCCCGTGCTTCCGCTTCGAGTTTCAGCAGATGGGCGTGCAGGGACAACGCGGCCCATTCGTGCAGGGCCGGGTCGACATCGTCGTAGACCGGCGGCGTCAGTTCTCGAATGTTTGCCTTGCCTACCCCGGACAGGGTCTCGACGATCTTGCGCTCGCGCGCCAGGCGATGGTCGATCAGGCGGCGGATCTCGGCGTGCGGCTCGTTGATGAGGTCGCCATGTCCGGGTGCGACGTAATCGATGGCATAGTCCAGCATGCGCTCGAGCGAAGCGATGTAGTCGCGCATATTGCCGGCCGGCGGCACGATGACGACGGTCGAGCCGGCCATCATGTGATCGCCGGTCATGAGGATGCGGTCGTCCTCGAGCAGATAACACACATGGTTGGCGACGTGCCCCGGCGTGAGCAGGGCGCGCAAGGTGAACTCGGGCGTCACCAGGCGGTCGTCCTGGGCCAGCGCGCGGGCCTCGGAGAAGGTCTCGTCCTGGTAACCGTCATTGGGGATGATGTTGCCGATGAGCTCTGCGCCGGTTGCCGCGGCCAGTGCATGCGCCGCCGGCGAGTGGTCGCGATGAGTGTGAGTGACCAGTATCCAGCGCAGGCGTCCGGCGCAGATCCGGACCAGCGCCGCGACATGCTCGTCGATTGCAGGGCCGGGATCGACCACTGCGAGTTTGCTGGAACCGACGATGTAGGTGTTGGTGCCGGGGCCGGTCATGCGTCCGGCATTGGGGGCGGTGACGCGGGCCAGACGCGGCGACAGACGCACCGCCTCGCCGTAGGTGATTTCGGGCATGCTCTTGCTCCTGTTCCGGGTTGCGTCGTTGCCGATGATGGGGCCGGATTATGCTCACACGCAGGGGCCGCGACCAAGCTCGGCGCGGGCGCTGGTGATTTTCATTGTGCACTGCATATAAGCACTGCATATAATCAGGCGCCCTGCATCTCATGAACAAGGACTATCGGCATGACTGCCCGCGTGCTCGATGGCAAGGCCGTGGCCATGGCGGCCGAAGCGACACTGACCTCCCGCGTGGCGGCGCTGCGCGAACGCAGCGGCGGACGCGCCCCGATTCTGGCCACCATCCTGGTCGGCGATGACCCGGCATCGGCGACTTATGTGCGCATGAAAGGCAATGCCTGCCGCCGCGTCGGCATGGCTTCGCGCGCCATCGAACTCGACGCCAGCACGACCACCGCCGAACTGCTCGCGACCATCGACGAGTTGAACGCCAATCCGGACGTTCACGGCATCTTGCTCCAACACCCGGTCCCCGCGCACATCGACGAGCGTATCTGCTTCGATCGTATCGCCCTCGCTAAAGACGTCGATGGCGTCACCACGGCCGGCTTCGGACGTATGGCCATGGGCATGCCCGCCTGGGGTTCAGCGACGCCCGCAGGCGTCATGCGCCTGCTGGCACACTACGAGATCCCGCTGGCCGGTCAACTCGCGGTGGTCGTCGGACGCAGCCCCATACTCGGCAAGCCCATGGCCATGATGCTGTTGAACGCCAATGCGACGGTGGTGATGTCCCACTCGCGGACGCAGGGTCTGGCCGACCTCGTGCGCCAGGCCGATGTCGTGGTCGGAGCCGTGGGCAAGCCCGAATTCATCCGCGGCAGCTGGATCAAGGACGGGGCAGTCGTGATTGATGCCGGCTATCACCCCGGCGGGATCGGTGACGTCGAACTGAACGCCATCGTCGATCGCGCGGCGGCCTACACACCCGTGCCGGGCGGGGTCGGGCCGATGACCATCAACACTTTGATCTGGCAGACCGTCGCAGCTGCCGAGCAGGCGTAGTCGGCATCAGGTGCGCGGGCTCGAGATGCTCACGGTGAACGCGGGGTTCAAGTCTTTGCCAGGATCTCCCCGCACGAAGCCCCTGCCCACAGACGGCTTATGATGACCGCAAGGCTTGGCATATACTCGGTCGCACTATGAATATACCCAACGAACATCTCCTCACCGGCATCCGCGTGCTCGATTTCACGCGCGCGCTCGCTGGCCCTTCCTGCTCACGCATGTTTGCCGAGATGGGCGCCGAAGTGATCAAAATCGAGACGGCGCCCAAAGGTGACCTGACCCGCCCGGTCTCGAAAATGCGCGCCGATCGCAGCTTCTACTACGTGCAGCAGAATTTGAACAAGAAAAGCGTCTGTATCGATCTGCGCAAACCCGAGGGCATGGCCCTGGTGCGCGAACTCGTGCCGCACTGCGACGTGGTGGTCGAGAACTTCCGGCCCGGTGTCATGGCCGGTATGGGCCTCGATTACGAAGCGCTCAAGGCCCTGCGCGAAGACATCATCCTGTGTTCGATCTCCGCCCTCGGGCAGAAGGGACCTCTGGCCGGGAAGCCGGGATACGACTTCATCGCCCAGGCCTATGCGGGGGTGACCTCGATGATCGGCGATCCCGATCAGCCGCCCTATATCCCACTGCTCGGCATCGGCGATGTGTCGACGGGTGTGCACGCGGCATTCGCCATCGCCGCCGCGCTGCTGCACCGCGCCCGCACGGGGCGCGGCCAATATCTCGACGTGGCATTGCTCGATTGCTACTACCACTACCATGAAGTCAACGTCCACCAGTATTCGGGCAGCGGCGGCACCCTGAAGCCGATGCGTACCGGCCGCCACATGGGTTATGTCTGTCCCGCAGGCGTCTATCGCGGCAGCGGCGGCGACGTCATGCTGATGGCGTTTCTGCATCACTGGCCGGATTTGTGCGCGGCGATGGGACGTGAGGACCTGAGCAGCGCGGAAGGCTGGGCCACGGATGCGGAACGCCTGGCGCAGATCGATGAAGTCGTCGCCCTGGTCGAGGATTGGCTGCGCAGCTTCCCGGACGTCGACAGCGCGATCGCCAAGCTCGAAGCCCATGGCGTGCCCTGTGCGCCGATCCTGACCATCGAGGAAACCGTCAATCATCCGCATCTGGTCGAGCGCGGCACGGTGCGCAGCATCACCGATCCGATCGCTGGCGAATTCAAAATACCGGGCATGCCGATCAAGACCTCGGATTATCCCGCCGATGCTGACTATGTCGCGCCCACACTCGGCCAGCACAACGCCGAGGTTCTCGCTGAGCTGCTCGGCAAGAGCGCGGCCGAGATCGACGCCTTGAGCGGCGCCGGGGTGTTGCAGAGCGGCGCGACCTGAGCACGGCGCCGCGGCACGCTGCGGCGCGAAAAGGGAATCCACTACCGATGACAGCCGAAGGCCTGCTCAACGCCGAGCGCCTGATGATCCGCGACACGGCGCGCGAATTCACCTTGAACGAAGTGTTGCCGGTGGCCAACCGGCTCGATCCGGTCGAGGGTGAGATACCGCTCGAGCTTCGCGCCAAGCTGGCCGACATGGGCTATTTCGGCATCCGCATCGCGGAGCAGTACGGCGGCAGCGGGCTCGGCTGCTTCGAGTATTGCCTGGTCGCCGAACAGCTCGCGCGCGGCTGGATGAGCGTGGCCAGTATCATTGCCCGCGGCAACGGCACGCTGACCGCGGATCTCTTGTCCGAGGCGCAGAAGGCCGCCATCCTGCCCCGCGTGGTCAGCGGTGATTACCTCGGTGCGATGTCCCTGTCCGAGCCCGATACCGGCTCCGACCTGGCCTCGATCTCCTGCCGCGCCGAGGCCGCCGGCGACGACTGGATAATCACCGGCGCCAAGTACTGGTGCACCTTCGCCGACGGCGCCGATTACATCCTGCTCTTCGCGCGCACTGCGCCGCCGCCCGATCCACAGCGTCGTCATGTCGGCATCAGTGCGTTTCTGATCGACAAGCCGCGCGGCGAGCTGCCGCCCAATGTGCAGGGCGCGCCGATCCCCAAGATTGGCTACTTCGGCTGGAAGACCTGGGAACTCGCCTTCGACGGTTTGCGGTTGCCCGGCACGGCCCTGATCGGCGAGCCAGGGAAGGCCTTCTATGCCTTGGCCAAGGGCCTCGACGAGGCGCGCGCGCACACCGCCGCGCGCTCTATCGGGCTCGCCCAGGGCGCGCTCGAGGATGCCATGGCGCATGCCCGTGAGCGTACGCAGTTCGGTCGTCCGATCGCCGAGTTCCAGGATCTGCGCTTCAAGCTGGCGCGCATGGCCACCGACATCGAAGCGGCCCGGCAGCTCCTTTACTATGTCTGCGATCGGATCGACACCGGGCAACGCTGCGACAAGGAGGCTTCGATGGTGAAATATTTCGCGAGCGAGATGGCCGAGCGGGTGTGCTCGGATGCGCTGCAGATCCTGGGCGGCGCCGGCTACACCAAACTGCATGCGGTCGAGCGCTATTGGCGCGATGCGCGGCTGACCAAGATTTTCGAAGGGACGTCCGAGATCCAGCTGCGCATCATTTCCGACAATCTGCTGGGCAAAGCTGGACGATGAGCGCACTCGATACCAACGGCGTGCTCGAAGGCGTGGTCGTGCTCGACCTGACCCAGATGCTGGCCGGCCCTTTCTGCACGATGCTGTTGGCCGATCACGGTGCCGACGTGATCAAGGTGGAACCGCCGGGCGGCGACATGTCACGCGCCATGGGCCCGTTCCTGCCGGAAGATACGGGCCGCATGCAGGGCGGTTATTTCCACAGCATCAACCGCAACAAGCGCAGCGTGGTGCTCGATCTCAAGAACGATGACGATCGCAGCGCGTTTCTCGCCCTGGTGGACGAAGCTGACGTGGTGGTGGAGAACTACCGTGCCGGGGTCATGGAGCGGCTCGGCCTCGGCTTCGAGACCCTGCGCGAACGCAACCGGCAGCTGGTTTACGCGGCCATACGCGGTTTCGGCGATCACCGTACCGGGGCCAGTCCGTACGGCGACTGGCCGGCGTTCGATATCGTTGCCCAGGCCATGTCCGGGTTCATGGCGATGACCGGGCCGCCCGGCGAGCCGATGAAGGCGGGACCCGGGGTCGGCGACCTCGTGCCGGGGCTCTTTTGTGCCTTCGGCATCGTCTGCGCCGTGCGCCATGCCGAGCGTAGCGGCGAGGGGCAGTTTCTGGATGTCTCGATGTACGACGCCATGCTGGCCTTGTGTGAGCGCAGCGTCTATCGCTGGTCGTTCGGCGGCGCGGTGTCGCGGCCGGAAGGCAACGATCACCCGTTGGTCAGCCCGTTCTCGGTCTACCAGGCTGCCGATGGCTGGATGGCGCTGGGGTGTCCGACCGATACCCAGTGGCGCGAACTCGTGGCGGTGATGGGCCGTCCCGAGCTCGCCAGCGATCCACGTTTCCTGACCAACGAGTCACGGGTCGCTCACGGTACCGCCCTGCGCGAAGAGATCACCGCCTGGACGGCGACGATGAGCAAGCACGAACTGGCTGCACTGCTCGGCGGTCGGGTGCCCTGCGGGCCAGTCAACGACATCACCGATATCGTCGCCGATCCGCATGTCGCGGCGCGCGACATGCTGCCGGAGATCGATCTGCCGGGGCTCGCGCGGCGCGCGGCGATTGCCGGCGTACCGGTGCATTTCGCCGCGACGCCTGGTGCGGTGCGTCGCCCCGGACCCGGGCTGGGTGAGCACACCAGCGAGGTGTTCGACCAGTTCGGCATCATTCGCGTACATGGGCTCGGCGAGGAGTCGACCTGAGCGCGCGGCGGCAGCCTCGCGCAGGCCGCAGACTGTGCTACGCTCGCGCGGCCCCGGCGCAGGCGTGTGACATGCGCGCCGGCGCCGCGCGGGAAAGAATTAACGAGAGGAGGTCACGGTCATGATCAAGCTGCATGGGTTTGCCGTCAGCAATTACTACAACATGGTCAAGTTCGCGTTGCTCGAGAAAGGCCTCGAGTTTGCCGAAGTGCAGGCCATGCCGAGCCAGGAAGCGGACTACAAGTGCAAGAGTCCGATGGGCAAGGTGCCGTGCATGGAAACGGAGCAGGGGTGCCTGTCCGAGACCAATGTCATGCTCGATTACATCGAATCCCTCGAGCCGGCGCCGGCACTGGTGCCGGCCGACGCTTTCGCCGCGGCCAAGGTGCGTGAGATGGCGAAGGTCATCGAACTCTATATCGAGCTGCCCGCACGGCGCCATTACGCCGAGATTTTCTTCGGCGAGAAACGCAACGAGACGGCGGTGACCGAGGCCAAGCCGGTGATCGAGAACGGCCTCAAGGCGATGCAGACCCTGGGTTCGTTCAAGCCGTTCATTTGCGGGGGCTTCAGCCTCGCCGACATCGTCGCGGCACATACCTTCATCTATGCCGCGCCGGTCTGCCAGGCGGTCTATGCCTGGGACATCGTCGCCGAGGTGCCGGGGCTGAAGGAAGCCCTGGAGGCGACCAACGCGCGGCCCGCCGGCGCCAAGGTGATGGCTGATCAGCAGGCCGCGCTGAAGGCCTTCACGGAAGCCAAGTCCTGAGCGAACAAACCCTCGAGGGTGGCAAACAATGAGTGGCGGCCTGATCCTGCCGGTCGACGATATCCGCGACCGGCTCAACCGCGATCCCGAGTTCGTGCTCACCGCACGATTCTGGTATTGCGATGTGCGCTTCCTGGTCGGCGACGACCCTTATTTCATGCATATCGAGAACGGCCGCGTGAGCAGCTTTCAGCACGGTACGCAGGGTTTCGACCCCTACGACATCCATATCGGCGGCCCGGTCGAAGTGTGGCAGCACATGCTGGTGGAGAAGCCCAAGCCTTTCTACCATGACTGGCTGGCCGCAGCACTGCACCACGGCTTCGAGCTCAGCGGCGATCTGCAATCGGCCTACGCCTATTACTTCGCCTTGCGCCGGATACACGCCGTCATGGGTGCCAGTTTCCGTGCCGTGGCGCGCGCGGCCTGACGGGGGATCACGATGGCACGTTATTCGGACATCACTGGACGTTACCTCTATCTCGACGTCGAAGGCCTGGAATATCGGGTCTACATCGAGCAGGCCGGGCAGGGCATTCCGCTGGTCTGCCAGCACACCGCGGGTTCGGACGGCCGCCAGTATCGTCACCTGCTCGAAGACCCCGAGATCACCTCGCGTTTCCAGGTCACGGCCATTGATCTGCCCTATCACGGCAAATCGCTGCCGCCGGCGGGCAAGCGCTATTGGGAAGAAGAGTACAAGCTCACCAAAGCCTGGTTCATGACTTTCTGGGTGCGCCTGGTCGAAGAACTCGAACTCGAGCGGCCGATCTTCATGGGCTGTTCCATGGGCGGACATCTGGCGGGCGACCTGGCGCTGAATCACGCCGACAGCTTCCGTGCCTGTATCGGCCTCGAAGCCTCGATGTGGAGCGGCGGCTTCGACCGTTTGTGGCAGCAATGGTGGCGCCACCCGCGGCTGTCGAACGATGCCAAGCCGGCCATGATGCTGTCGTTGTGCTCGCCCAATGCGCCGGAGGAAAACGTGCGCGAGACGGTATGGACCTACAGTCAGGGTGCGCCGCCGGTCTTTTCGGGTGATTTGAACTACTACGGTCTCGAGCACGATCTGCGCGAGACCGCGCAGCTCATCGACACCACGAAATGCATGCTCTACGTGCTCGGTGGTGACTACGACTGGTCGGCCTATCCGGCCGCCTGCAAAGCGCTGGCCGACGCCGTGCCGGGTGCGCAGTACACACTGATGGAAGGCATGGGGCATTTCCCGATGTCGGAGGATCCGGTGCAATTCAAACGCTATCTCCTGCCGGTACTCGCGGACATCGAACAACGTTCGCGGAACTAGTACCTCTGTGCAGAGGTACTAGCAGCCTGTCGGACTTTCCTGGGGAGGGTGATTCGTGTATCCGGGCAAGCATGCTGTCGAGAAGGCCGACCGGCCGTGTTTCATCATGGCCGGTTCCGGCGAGGTCGTGACCTACGCTGAATACGAGGCGCGCACCAACCGTCTGGCCCACCTGTTACGTGGTTTGGGATTGAATCATCGCGATCACTATGCGGTGTTCATGGAGAACAATGCACGCTACTGCGAGGCCTGCGGCGCGGCGGCGCGCAGCGGACTCTATTACACCTGCATCAATTCCTATCTGACCGCGGACGAGGTCGCGTTCATCCTCGATGACAGCGATTCCCAGGTCCTGATCACTTCCGCCGCCAAACGCGATGTGGCGCTGGCCGCTGCCGCACAATGTCCCAAGCTGAAAAAGATTCTGGTCATCGACGGCGATGACGGCAGTGAGGGTGAGGTCGTTGATTTCGACCGCGCGACGGCTGCTTACCCCGCGACACCGATTGCCGATGAATGGCTGGGGACGGCCATGCTCTACTCATCCGGCACCACCGGGCGGCCCAAGGGCATTCTGCGCCCTCTACCTGACACGCCGCCGACCGAACCTCTGTTGCTCTACGAGTTTCTGACCCGGCTCTGGCAGTATCGCGAAGACATGGTCTATCTGTCGCCGGCCCCGCTCTATCATTCGGCGCCGAACGCCGCGGTCGGATTGACCATCCGCATCGGCGGCACCAGCATCATCATGGAAAAGTTCGATCCGGAACACTATCTGGCGTTGATCGAACGCTACCGTGTGACCCATACCCAGCTCGTGCCGACCATGTTCAGTCGCATGCTCAAGCTGCCGGAGGCGGTGCGCGCGAAATATGACGTGTCCTCGCTCGAATACGTGGTGCATGCCGCCGCACCCTGCCCGGTGCCGGTCAAGCAGGCCATGATCGACTGGTGGGGACCTATCATCCATGAATATTACGGGGCTACCGAGGGCCTGGGTTTCGCCTATTGCGACGCCGCCGAGTGGCTGGCCCATCCGGGCACGGTGGGCAAGATCATGCTCGGGGAACTGCATGTACTCGACGATGCCATGCAGCCGGTCGCGAACGGCGAGCCCGGCACGCTGTGGTTCAAGACGGCGACGCCTTTCGAGTACTACAAGGATCCGGTGAAGACGGCCGAATCACGCTCACCGGACGGCAGCATGAGCACGGTCAATGATGTCGGTTATGTCGATGACGACGGTTTTCTTCATCTCACCGATCGCAAGACTTTCATGATCATCTCCGGCGGGGTCAACATCTACCCGCAGGAATGCGAGAACCTGTTGATTACGCATCCCAAGGTGGCCGATGCCGCGGTGTTCGGCGTGCCCAACGAGGATCTCGGCGAGGAGGTCAAGGCGGTCGTGCAGGTCATGCCGGACCAGACACCCGGCCCGACACTCGAGCAGGAGTTGATCGCTTTTTGCCGCGCGCACCTCTCACACATCAAATGCCCCAGGAGCGTCGATTTCGACAGCGAATTGCCGCGCCTGCCGACCGGCAAGCTCTACAAGCGTCTGCTGCGCGATCGCTACTGGGGCGACAAGGGCACGCGTATCGTCTGAGCCGAAAGCTTCAGCGGACATGCCGGCACGATAGAAAATATACTGTGCAGTCATGTTGTCCATCGACGAAATTCGCGCAGCGCTGCTTGAGCGCGACCACGTGCCCGCGGCCTTCCGGCCCGACCCGAGCCACGCCGCGGTGGCGATGATACTGGCCAAGGGCGCGGCTGGCCTCGATGTCTGTTTCATTCGCCGTGCCGAACGCAAGGGCGATCCGTGGACAGGACAGGTCGCCTTGCCGGGGGGGCGCGCCGGCATTCACGATGCCGACGCCCACACGGTCGCCGAGCGCGAAACGCGCGAGGAGATCGGCATGCAACTGGTAGTTCACCATCGTGTCGCGCCGCTGCCCGTACGTCCGGACGTACGGGGCGGTTTGACTTTGTCACCGTTCGTCTATTACGTCGATGCGGCTACTCGTGCGCAAGCGCGCGTTCATCAACCCATCGAAGTCGCGGACGTGTTCTGGGTGCCGTTGAGGCATCTGTTCGATGCAGACGCCGTCACCGAGCTCGCCTATCCGACCGCTTCCGGTGCGCTGTGGCCGGGCATCGAGTACGGGGAACACGTTATCTGGGGCCTGACGCTCCGCGTCCTGCACAGTTTTGCCGAAATCCTCGATGTGTCGCTGCCGGCGATGGATTGAACGGCGACAGCGCCCATCGCCTCAGCCGGGCTTCTTCATGCCGATACGTTCGTAGTACTTGTCCGGAATCTTGTCCGGATCCTTGTAGATCACCAGCGAACAATAGTCGCGGCCGAGTCTCGCGGCCGGTTCGACGACGACGAACGGTTTGCCGTTCTCCTCGATGTCGACGCGCTCCATGGCATATTCGTGGGCGCAATAGACCGGGTAGTCGGGGCGGCCGTAGGTCAGCGGCTGGCCCTCCTTGATGGTGTGAAAGGCGTCCTTGCCTTCGTATTTGCCTTCCTGGATGAGGCGCCCGCCGCTGCCGCAGGGGCACATGCGGATCTCGACCTTGTCGTCGTCCTCGGTGATTTCCAGCGGTTGCAGATGACCATGCAGGCCGGATGCGAACATCTTGATGCGGGCCGGCAGGGATTCGGGATCGGTCGGCAGGCTCTTGACGATGGGCTTCCACCAGGCGCGGACCCCTTCGACCATGACGTCGTCGAGCGCCTCGTCGCCATAGCGACGCGCGACTTCGCTCAGAGTCGCCGTGATCCAGTTGCGATACAAATCGTGCATGGACAGGAATTCGTTGTACATGCGCTTGGCGATTTTCTTCGCTTTCTCGGCATCGCCGGCGTCGATCGCGTCGGTCAGACGGTCAACCGTGCGCCGCTCCATGTCGCGCAGTTCCGCGTCACTGAAAAATCGTTCGCTCATAATCCTGCTCCCCTGGTGGTGTTAGGCTGCCTTGGCGTGTCAGGCCGGCACTTCTCCTTCCAGTGTGACCCGGTGCATCACACGTCGATGTCCATGGTAGTCGTTCAAGGCATTGTGCTGGGCGCAGCGATTGTCCCACAGGGCGACCGAGCCGCGCTCCCAGTGGAAACGGCAAGCGAATTCTTCGCGCTGCTGGACCCGATAGAGATATTCCAGGATGGGGCGCGATTCGGCTTCGCTCATGCCCTCGATGGCAACCGTATGGGCGGCGCTGCAGTACAGGGCCTTGCGCCCGGTGACGGGATGCGTGCGGACCAGCGGATGCGCGGCTGTGGTGATGATGTCGCGGGCGTCCCTGGGTTTTTCGGCCATGCGGTGGGTACGCGTGACCGCGGCATCGGGCTTCTCAGCGCTGTTCACGCCGCGCAGGCCTTCGAGCAGGCGCTGCATGCCGGGCGAGAGCGCCTCGTAGGCCATGTACATGTTCGCGAACAGGGTATCGCCGCCGACCGCGGGCACCTCGACGGCGTACAGCACCGAGCCCAGGGGCGGGCGTTGGAGATAGCTGGTATCGGTGTGCCACAGACCGCCGAAGTTAATCTTCTCGTCCTCCTTCTTGACCACTTCGACGACCTCCGGATGCCCGCTCATGCCTTCAACGAACGGGTAGTAACCGATTTCGCCGAAGTGACGTGCGAACGCCACCAGGCGTTCAGGGCTCAAGCGTTGCTCGCGGAAGAACAGCACCAGGTGGTCATGGAAGGCATGGCGGATCTCGTCCAGGGTGGACGGTTCGAGTTCGCCAGCAATATCGATATCGGTGACGAGCGCACCGATCGCAGGTGTGAGGGGAGTGACGGTGATCGTGTCGTAATGCATGTTCGATGATCGGTTCCGAGTTGTAAGGAAGGATTCAGTCGAGCCCTGCACGCTCCGGGCCGAGGGTGCGGCATCGTGCGGTGTGTATCGGCCTTTGCGCTTGGCGCGGGCACGCTATACTGGTTAGCAGACATCTTGCCACAAGCTCGAGATGAAAGGAGTGGACGTGAATACACGGGCGACCCTGATCGAGAATAGCAATGTTGCCAGCTTGACGCCGCTACTTGCACCGGCGGCACTGCATGCACGATTGCCACTGGAGGCGGCTGCGGCCGCGTTCATTTCCACCACTCGCAACGCTGTCGCCGACGTGTTGGCCGGGCGTGACCGGCGTTTCATGGTCGTTGTCGGGCCCTGTTCGATACACGACGTGCGCGCGGCCCGGGAATATCTCGAGCGCCTCGCGCCGCTGGCCGCGGCCCTGGCCGATCGACTGCTGGTATTGATGCGGGTTTATTTCGAAAAACCGCGCACCACGGTGGGGTGGAAAGGGCTGATCAACGATCCGCACCTTAATGACAGTTTCGACATCGAGAGCGGCCTCGAAATCGCGCGGCGATTCCTGCTCGAGCTGGCGAGCGCGAACATGCCGGCCGCGACCGAGGCGCTGGATCCAATCGTCCCGCAGTATCTGGGCGATCTCGTCAGCTGGTACGCCATTGGTGCGCGCACCACAGAGTCACAGACGCATCGGGAGATGGCCAGCGGACTGTCGGCGCCGTGCGGATTCAAGAACGGTACTGACGGTGGCATCGCGGTCGCTCTGCAAGCCATGCAGTCGGCGCGAGCGCCGCATCATTTCCTGGGGATCGACAGTCAGGGGCGGACGTCCATGGTGCGCACCCGTGGTAATGCCGATGTCCATGTCATTCTGCGTGGGGGGCGCGAACCCAACTACGATGCCAACGTGGTCGCCGCGTGCGTGGAGGGTTTGCGTGCGGCTGAGCTACCCGAGGCCGTGATGATCGATTGCAGTCACGGCAACTCGGGCAAGGATCCGGCGCGGCAGCCTGACGTCGCGCGCGCTGCGGTTGCCCAACGCAAAGCCGGACAGCAGGCGCTCATCGGCATTATGCTGGAGAGCCATCTCGAAGGAGGCAACCAGCCGCTCAGCGGTGATCCGGCCGGGCTGCGTTACGGCGTTTCGATTACCGATGCGTGCATGGACTGGGCCACCACGGAAAGCCTGCTGCGTGAACTGCATGCGCAACTCGCCTGAGGCTGTTCCCATCTGCCGACAGTACCCACTTGGTCGACATTTGCGAAGCGGTATTCAGCAGCCTGTTCAGTTCACCTGGCGATCGCGGCCTGACCAGAACGGTTTGCGCAGTTCGGTTTTCAACACCTTGCCGGCACCCGAGACCGGCAGGGGTTCGTCACGGAAGCTGATCGAGCGGGGACATTTGTAGTCGGCGATGCGGGTGCGGCAGAAACTCATGAGATCTTCCGCTGCCGGCGTGGCCCCGGCGCGCGGCACCACGACGGCATGGACACGCTCACCCCATTTCTCGTCCGGGATGCCGATGACGGCGCATTGGGCGACGTCCGGGTGCTGATAAAGCGCGTTCTCGACTTCGGTCGAGTAGACGTTCTCGCCGCCGGAAATGATCATGTCTTTGAGCCGGTCGCTGATGAACACGAAGCCGCCTTCGTCCATATAGGCGGCGTCACCGGTGTGCAGCCAGCCGCCGCGCAGCGTTTCCCGGCTGAGATCTTCACGGCCCCAGTAGCCCTGCATGATATTGGGGCCGCGGGCGACGATTTCGCCGATGGTGCCGCGTGGCACTTCGTTGTCCTCGCCATCGACGATGCGCAGTTCGACCGCCGGCACCGAGCGTCCCGCGGAGCGCAGCCGCCCGGCCAACGGCCCTTCGGTGACGTGGTAGCGCGAGTCGAGCGCGGTCAGCAGCGGGCCGGATTCGGTCTGCCCGTAGAGCTGGTAGGCGGCGACGTGCGGCAGTTTGGCGATGAGAGCGACGGCGACCGATTCGGGCATCGGCGAGGCGCCGTAATAGAGCCGCTGGAGTGCGCTCAGATCGAACTCGTCCAGGCCGGCCAGCTCGAGCAGCATCTGGATCATGGTCGGCACCAGGATGGTATCCGTGATCCCCTGCGTCTGCATCGCTGTCGCACAAGCGGCGGGTTCGAAGCGCGGGATGAAAACATGCCGGCCACCGAGGTGGGTGACGAGATAGATATACAGGGCGTCGGCGATATGGAACATTGGCGCGGCATGCAGATAGACGAGATTCGCACCGAAGTCGATCATCGCCGCGAACTGCAGCGTGTTGGAGACGTGGTTGCCATGGCTCAGCATCACGCCCTTGGAGCGGCCTGTGGTGCCGCCGGTATAGAAGATCCCGGACAAGGTATCGGCGCTGGCCACGTACTCGGCGACGGGCGCGGTGTCGGCCACCAGGGCGTCCAGGACGCCGTCTTCGCCGCCCGGCCGGCCATCGAGACAGATGATCGTCAACGGGTGTTCGACCAGTGCGCGCAGCTCCGCCGCCAATAGCCAGAAGTGGGCGTCGACGAACAGCACACGGGCGCCGGAGTCGTTCAACGCGAAGGCGATTTCCGGGGCCGCCCAGCGATAGTTGGTCGGCACGATGACCGCGCCTGCCCACGGCACGGCAAAGAAGACTTCCATGTGGCGGTCGGAGTTGAGGCCGATGACGGCGACGCGATCGCCAGGTTCGACGCCCAGCGCCTGCAATGCACCGGCGAGGCGGGCGACCCGGTCGACGAGTTCGGCCCAGGTATGGCAGCGCTCGCCATCGACGGTCGCAATTTCGTTGGGGAGCTGTTGCAGATTGCGCTGCAGGGGCTGGGTTACTCGCATGCTCGGTCGATTACCTGGTTGTGTTGAATGGGGTGTCTGCCGCCGTCGTGCCTTGCTCAAGCGCTCGCGGCGCGCAGTTCGTCCATCAGCCGCGACAGCAATTCGGCCGCCGACGGTATGTCGGTGACGCGCTCGACCGACTCACCGGCATACAACGCGGCTGCGTCGAGATCGCCCGCGAAGCCCGTGGCCGGCGGATACACTGAATAGCGTGGCAGCGGCACGCGAGCGTCCCCTGCGCCGATTGTACCGATTTCCTCGCCTTCGCCGGGACGCTGACCCGATGGTGGGGACCCCGCCGCCTGCCAGCTATCGAATGTCGTATTGCGGATCACCCGATGCTGGGCATCGGGCCAACCGAGATCGAACATCTTGGTCAGGACGGTGTCGGCAGCATGGGCTGCAACGATACGGGACTTGTACTCCGACACGGCCGCCGCCTCCGTGGTCGCCAGGAAACGTGTACCCAGAGAAACCGCGCGGGCGCCGCGGTCGAGGGCGGCGGCGATATCGGCTCCGGTGGCGAGTCCGCCCGCGGCCAGCACCGGTACCGGTCCGAGCGCCGCGAGGGTCGCGGCCAGGGTCTCGGACAAGGGCTGCTCGGCCTTGACGTGCCCCCCGGCCTCCGTGCCCTGCACGATGATTGCGTCGGCGCCGGCGTCGGCCGCGGCCACGGCATCCTCCGGCCCGCCGCACTGAGCGACGACGAACATGCCACGGCGATGGGCATCGGCGACATAAGGCTGGATATCGCCCCAGAACAGGATCAGTACCGGGACGCGGGCGTCGAAGCAGGCCTCGATATCGTCGCCGGCCGACATGGGCAGAATGATGTTCGCAGCGAACGGACGCGAGGTGAGCGCGCGCGTCGCTTGGATCAGTTCACGCACCGTATCGCCGGGCAGGCCGCCGCTGCCGAGTACGCCGAGACCGCCTCCTTCGCAGACGGCGGCCACCAGCGCGGGGCCGGCTAGCCCGCCCCCCATGCCGGCGTTCCAGATCGGACAAGGGGTATGCAGGCGCTCTATCAAATCGGGCATGGCGGCGTCCATGAGATGCTGAACAGGCGCATGAAACTAACGCAAAACCGGGTCGGGGCGCGAGCGTTTCCTGTGCTGCCGGCAGGGCATCCCGGCTCCGCCCGGGTGGCGCTGCCCGTATGCCAGGACGCCCCCATACCGCAATTCGTGATCGACGGCCGCGATCAAGTCCTGAGTGTTCCGAACGCACCACGCGCGTCGAGTGCAGCGATAGCGGTGCCGTCATAGCCGAGCAGGCCGGTGAGTATGGTCTGCGCGTGTTGATTGAAATGCGGCGGCGGCGGGGGCGTTTGTAGTGCCGCGGCATCGCCGCCGATGGCGAGCGTGCGCACGCCGGTGAAACGGCGGCCATCGCGCTCGCCGGTGAGCAGCAGGCGCTGCGCGCCCGGTTCGGCGAAGACCGCCGCCATGTCGTTGACGAAGCCGAACGGCACCTTGGCCGTGCCCAGGCGCGCGGCCAGTTCGTCCGCGGCGAGGGTGGCGGCGCGCTCGCGGATACGGTCGAGCAGGGCATCGCGGTGCTGCACGCGGCGCTGGCCGGTGGCGTAGTCGGGATGATCGGCGAGTTCAGATAGATCGAGTGCGCGCACGAGCTCGCGATACTGGCGCTCCGTGGCCGCGGCGATGACCACCTCACGCCCGTCGGCGCAGCGCAGGATGGATCCGTAAGGCACGATATTGGGGTGTTCCGAGCCCATGCGCTGCGGCACGCTGCCGCCGACGAGATAATTGCTCGCCTGATTGGCGAGCGAGGCGATGCCGGCTTCGAACAGCGAAGTGGTGACCAGAGAGCCGTGGCCGCTGCGCTCGCGCTTGAGCAACGCCAGCAGCAGGCCTTCCTTGAGTTGATGGGCGAGCAGCAGATCGATCAATGCGACCGGCATTTTCGTCGGCGGTCCATCCGGCTCCCCGTTGAGGTAGGTGAAACCGGCCTCAGCTTGCAGGATGGCATCGAAGCCGGGGCGAGGATCGTCCGGTCCATAAGCGGTGACCTGGCCGTAGATCAAACGCGGATTGAGCGCGGACAAGGTGGCATAGTCGAGTGCAAGCTTGGTCTCGTCGCCGGGTTTGAAGCTCACCACCACGATATCGGCACGGCGCACGAGTTCGTAGACCACCTCGCGCCCGGCCGCACAGGTGAAGTCGCAGGCCAGCGATTCCTTGCCCCAGTTGGCACAGGAAAAATATCCCGAGATGTCGCCCTCGGCCGGTTCGCTGACCAGTTTCCAGCCGCGCGTGGCGTCACCGCCTGTGTGTGGATTCTCGACCTTGATGACGCGTGCGCCGAGTTCGGCGAAGGCCATGGTGGTGATCGGGCCGGCGAGAATGTTGGCCAGCTCTAGAACGATGAAATTGCGATCGAACATCGATGAAATCCGTGGCGAAGATGGAGCGAGGCAGCAATACAGGGTCCGTGCCAGAATAATGCGATTATATGCGGCGCTTCGCGAAGCCCCGCAGTTCGTTCTCCGTCGAGGATTCCTGCATGACCCCTGCGCATCTGGAGACTCCGCTCAATGCCCTGCTCGGGCTGCGTCACCCGGTGCTGCTGGCACCCATGGCCGGCGTGGCCGGCGGTGCCCTGGCCGCGGCCGTGAGCCGTGCCGGCGCACTGGGCCTGATTGGCGGGGGCTATTGCGATCCGGAATGGCTCGGGGCCGAACTCGAGATGGCCGGCCGCGCGGACATCGGTATCGGTTTCATCACCTGGCGCCTCGACGAGATCCCGGCGGTGCTCGAGCTGGCGCTTGCCGCCCGGCCGCGCGCCGTACTCTTGTCATTCGGCGACATTACGCCCTACGTCGCGCCCATCCATGCCGCTGGTGCCCGGGTCATCGCGCAGGTGCAAAGCGTCGCGCAGGCCCGCGCGGCCCGCGACGCCGGCGCCGATGTCATCGTTGCGCAGGGCCGCGAGGCAGGCGGTCATGCCGGCGAGCGGGCGACGCTCGCCCTCGTTCCGGCGGTGGTCGACGCGGTCGCGCCGTTGCCGGTGGTCGCCGCCGGCGGCATCGCTGACGGCCGCGGTCTCGCCGCCGTGTTGATGCTCGGCGCCTGCGGCGCCATGCTCGGCAGCCGCTTCTACGCCTGTGCGGAATCCCTGGCCCACCCTCACGCCAAGACTCGGGCGGTGGAGGCCAGTGGCGACGATACCGTGCGCAGCGCCGCCTTCGATCGGCTGCGTGGTTGGCACTGGCCGCCCGGTTATGCCTTGCGCACGCTGGCCAACGAGACGACGCGTCGTTACGCCATCGCGCCGGAAGAATTCGACAGCCGCGCCGCACGTGAGCGGTTTGCCGCGGCGAGCGCGGCGGGCGAAGTCGATCACGCCGCGGTGATCGTCGGTGAGGCCGCTGACTTGATCAGCGATGTGTCCCCGGCCGCCGCCGTGGTGGAATCTATCGTTGCGGCTGCGGCCGCGGTGCTGGACGGGGCCGGTCGTCATCTCAGCGCGGCTCGAATCGATGCCGCGGCGCGGGAGTGAGCTTGGCGTCCCACCGCACGCATCGCTGGCCGCGACGGTTTCAATGCCGAACCTCGCCGGCAGCGGCTTCTTGTTGCAATACAGCGCTCAACTGGGCCCAGGTTGCGGCGGCCGAGCCGTACAAATCCTGTCCATTGGGTGCCTGGTAGGCGTCGGCGTGGACGGCGAGCGCCTCGAGCAGGGCACTCACCGACTCCGCCACACCGGGACTCGGATGAATGACGAAGCGGGTCACCATGTGCACGCAGGCGGCATGCAGTGCTTCGATGGGCAAGGTGTTGGGGTCGACGCCGTCGAACAACACTGCTTTGAGCACACAGACGCGTTTCATGGGTGCCGGGCCAGCGCCGCTCCAGCGCGTTGGGTGCCATCGCCATCGGGCATCCAGGCCGCATATTCCTGGCAGTACGCGGTGATCTGGGAGAGTGACGGCAGCGTGGTCGCGACAGTGGCGCTGATCGTGCGGGCCAGGTGCGCATAATCATTGGCAGCGTATTTCCAGCCTGCCATCGGGAAAGCCTCGTAACGGCCGGCGGTGAGACGCGACGGGGTGAGCAGGGAAATGCCGTACCAGGGGTTCCACAACTGGACGTGGCCGAAACCGGTGGTATTGAAATAGAGATGGAATTGGCCAGCCGGGTCGAAGATGCGCACCTCCCAGGAGCTCATGCAAGGAGAAGCGCCGGACGCTCGATGGGTGTCGACGAGGATCCGATCGTGCGGGTCGTGCGGTGGTGGTGGCCTGGTGCGGCCGTGCTTGCGGGGGAGAAGACGGCGGCGTTCGGCGAGGTCGATGACGGGCATGACAGGCAATCTCCTGCAGGTGTTCGTTGCACAGCCACGAGACTAAACGAAATAAGAATCATTCTCAATTAAGAAATTGCACTCCCATAGGACGCGCGTTTTTTCGCAGGTATTCAGTTTTGACGGCTCTCCAGTGCCCGGCACACCGGTGCGCTCGGTTCGAACACGCGTCCGTTTAGTGCGCTCAGGGTTTCGTAGAGCGTCCGGCACTCGCCATAGACCACGGCGACGTTGGCAGGGCCGTGGACAGGTGCGTTGACGCGCTGGCGGGCAGCGCGACGCAGCGCATCGGCGTCGAGCCCGGTGACGGTGGCGGCGGCTGGGATCCAGGCGGCCTCGCTGCCGCCCAGCAGGTCTTCGTAGCTGACTACGCAACCGCCGAAGGTCTGCATGAGTGCCAGCCCCTGGCGGCAGATGCGCGCGTAGTCGACGGCGAGGCTGTCGGGGCCGTGATGCTTGCGGCCGACCAGCGTGCTCGCCAGGCAGTCCTCGAAACGGCGCAGATTGAGCAGCACCCGTGGGCTGTAGCCGAGGGCAAAGGCCATCTGCACCAGGAGGTCCAGATCGCCAATCTTGACATAAGCCGCGGCCTCGAGTGCCCGGCACAGATGGCGGCGCGCGCGGCGGCGTCTGATGCCGGCCTCTATGCGCGGTGCGATGACGAAACGGCGGCCGGCATCGATGTCGAATGCGCGGCGCATGTGGTGTGCTGCCTGCTTGATTTGCGGGTGTTCCATGATGCCGTGCCGCGGATCCCAGGAGGCCGGTACCGGCAGCGCGAAATCAGCGCCGGCATCGGCCAGGATGGCGCACAGGAGCGACGACCCGCTGCGGCCGAAGGTGAGTACGAAGTGGCGCTGACGAAGGTTCATGGCGGGGCGTGATTATCTGCATAATCGGTCGTAGCGTCGACGGCGCGCGGTAGGCTAGCATCAACACAGGACAGAGCAGGAGGACGACATGGCCAGGCGCGAATCGAGCACGAACAGGAGCACGGCATGACTGCACCAGCTTGCGGCGTGATGATCTTCGCCACTGACGAATCCATTCAACCCCTCGACCTCGCGCGCGAGGTCGAGGGGCGAGGGCTCGATTCACTGTTCGTGCCGGAGCACACCCACATCCCGCTCGATACGCACTCGCCGTTCTTTCCCGACGGCAAGGTGCCGGCCTCCTATCTGCGCACCTACGATCCGTTCGTGGTGCTCGGCGCCTGCGCCGCGGTCACGACGCGCATCCGTCTCGGTACCGGCATCTGCCTGGTCTCGCAGCGCCACCCGATCTCGCTGGCCAAGGAAGTGGCAACCGTCGATCGCCTGTCCAATGGCCGCTTCATTTTCGGCGTCGGCGCGGGCTGGAACAAACCCGAGGTGGAGAATCACGGCGTCGACTTCGAGCGCCGCTGGCGGGTGGTGCGCGAACGCATCCTCGCAATGAAGACCATCTGGCGCGACGACGAGCCCGAATTCCATGGTGAGTATGTCGATTTCGAGAAGCTGTGGTCGTATCCCAAGCCGGTGCAGCCGGGTGGGCCGCCGATCTGGATCGGCGCGAACTCGACCTTCGTCGCCGACCGTGTCGCGGAGTACGCCGACGGCTGGATTCCGATCGGCGGGCGCGCCGGCGGTGCTTCCATCGACCAGCTGCGCGAGGCTTGCGCGCGCCGTGGCCGGGCCTTCGAGGACATCACCCTGGCGCTGTTCTATCCACCGCTCGATGAGGTCGAACTGCGTCAGCGCCTCGCCAGCGGCTACTCGCATCTGATCTTCGGCCTGCCCTCTGCCGGGCGCGACGAAGTCCTGCCCGTGCTCGACAAGATTGCCGCGCTGGCCGCGCGCTTACGTACTTGAGCGGGTCTATCCCAGGGATCTGGTCCGGGTGAGCGCCGCTCATCCCTTCGAACGTCTGACGCCGGATTTCATCCTCGATGCGGTGGAAGCCTGCGGCTATCGCTGCGACGGCCGCCTGCTGGCACTGAACAGCTACGAGAATCGCGTCTACCAGGTCGGCCATGACGATGGTGAACCCCTGGTGGCGAAGTTCTATCGGCCCGAGCGCTGGAGTGATGCAGCGATTGCCGAAGAGCACGAATTCGTCGCCGAACTCGTCGCCCAGGACCTGCCCGTGGTCGGGCCGCTCCGCGTGGGCGGGGAGACGCTGCATCACCACGACGGCTTTCGTCTGGCGCTGTTCGCGCGCCGCGGCGGACGTGCACCCGATCTCGACAACGAAGACAACCTGCGCACCATGGGGCGCTGCCTGGCGCGCATGCACACCGTGGGCGCGGCGCGACCGTTCATCCATCGCGCTACGCTGTCCGTGGCCGAATTCGGTACGGCCAGTGTCCGCTATGTGCAGGACGGCTGGGTTCCGGCCGATCTGCGCGCAGCCTACGACAGCATCGTGGTCGATGTGCTGACACACATCGAGGCCGCCTTCGAGCGCGCGCAGGGTGTGCGTGCGATCCGCGTGCACGGGGACTGTCACGGCGGCAACGTGCTGTGGCGCGATGCGGCGCCGCATTTCGTCGACTTCGATGACGCCCGGATGGCCCCGGCCATCCAGGATTTGTGGATGCTGCTGTCCGGTCAGCCCGAGGAACAGCGCGCGCAGCTCGCCTGCGTGCTCGACGGTTACGAGGAATTTGCGGATTTCGATTATCGCGAGCTGGCGCTGGTCGAAGCGCTGCGCACGCTGCGCATGCTGCACTACAGTGCCTGGCTCGCGCGCCGCTGGAACGACCCGGCTTTCCCCCGCGCCTTCCCGTGGTTTGCCACGCAGCAGTGGTGGGAGCGTCATGTACTCGAACTGCGCGAACAGCTCGGCGCCCTGGCCGAGCCTTTTGAGAGCGGCGGCAATTACAATTATTGACGGGGCCGGCGCTGTGCCGATTCCGGACATCGGCCGAGCGCCCAAGGCGGCGGGTTTGACCGCAGGGTCTGCTGCTCGCTACCTTGCCGGGGCGCCGGCCGTCGCTGGCCCCGGGCGAACCTGATCGGTCACGATCCCAGGGCCCGGACCGCACTACGAGGAGAGGATGCATGCTGCCTGTCGGATATTTCCCCTGTACCCAGGATCCACCCCACGGCGACAACGTCGCCGGACTCATTGACGAACTCATCGAGCAGGCCGAACTCTGCGAGCAGGTCGGCTTCGATGGCTTCTACTTCACCGAGCATCATCAGCAGGAGGACGGCTACCTGCCAGCCCCGGTACTGATGGCCGGGATGATCGGCATGCGCACGAAGCGCATCAAGGTCGGCACCTGCGTGCTGCTGGCTCCGCTCTATCATCCTGTGCGTCTGGCCGAGGACATCGCCGTCGTCGACCAGGCGACCAAGGGTCGAATGGTAGCGGCGGTCGGGATCGCCTATCAGCCGCACGATTTCGATGCGTTCGGCGTGCCCATCAAGCAGCGCGCCAAACGCACCGAGGAATGCGTGGAGGTGCTGCGCCATGCATGGACCGGCGAAGCCTTCAGTTACCCCAGCCGCTATCACACCATCGACAACGTACGGGTCACGCCGAAGCCCTTTCAGGACGGTGGGCCGCCGATCTGGATGGCGGGCTGGGTCCCGGCCGGTCTGGAACGCGCAGGACGCATGGGTGACGGCTGGATTGCCGATCCCATTCAATCGCTGCCCGTGATCAAGGATTATGCCGATCAGTACCGCGCCGAGGCGAAAAAGCACGGCCGTAAACCTTTCGTGGTGCTGATGCGCGATTGCGTGATCGGTGCGGATTGGCAGGCCTGCGTCGCCAAGAGCGATCCGACCATGCTCACCCATCGCTGGTATTACCACTACGGCGCCTACGTCAAGGACGATTACCTGAAGGACGTCAAGTCGCCCGACGATTTGACGTTCGAACTGGCGGCCAAGGATCGCCTCATCGCCGGTTCGCCCGAACAATGTCTGGAACAGCTCTTGATGTGGAAGGAAGCCATCAAGCCGGATTACGTGATGCTGCGGATGCGCCAGCCCGGCGGTCCGCCGCAGGCTGAAGCGCTGGCGGATATCCGCTTGTTCGGCGAGAAAGTCATCCCGAATCTCTGAGGCGGCGAGGGCCGCGCTGCCCGAAGTCGGCGATCAGAGTACGATGGTGAGGCGCTGCCGCGCCTGGGTGCGAATGGTGGCGTGCGAACCGTTGCAAGCGACCGAGGGTAGAGGACCATGGCTTATTTCGCGGACAATTCCCTTTCCATCGGCAACACGCCGATGGTGCGTCTGAACCGGATCGTCGATCCCGCGCAGGCGACCGTTCTGGCCAAAATCGAAGGCCGCAATCCGGCCTACTCGGTGAAATGCCGTATCGGCGCGGCGATGATCTGGGATGCGGAAGAAAAGGGTCTGCTGCGACCCGGTGGTGAAGTGGTCGAGCCGACCAGCGGCAACACGGGTATCGCGCTCGCGTTCGTGTGCGCGGCGCGCGGTTACCCGCTCACCCTGACCATGCCGGAGACGATGAGCGTCGAGCGGCGCAAGGTGTTGAAGGCCTTCGGTGCCAAACTCGTACTGACCGAAGGCGCCAAAGGGATGAAGGGCGCGATCGCCAAGGCCGAGGAAATCGTCGCCGCGTCGCCGGGGCGCTATTACATGCCGGCGCAATTCGACAACCCGGCGAATCCGGCCATCCACGAACGTACCACCGGCCCCGAGATCTGGGCGCAGACCGAAGGCAGGATCGATGCTCTGGTCGCCGGTGTCGGTACCGGCGGCACCATCACCGGCGTCACCCGGCATCTCAAGCACACCTGCGGGCGCGCCATTACGGCGGTTGCGGTCGAGCCCGAGACCAGCCCGGTAATGACGCAGACACTGGCGGGTGAGGCGCTCACACCGGCGCCGCACAAGATCCAGGGTATCGGTGCCGGATTCGTGCCGAAGGTGCTCGACTTGAGTCTGGTCGATCGGATTGAACGTGTCTCCAACGAGGAATCCGTCGCCATGGCGCGCCGCCTCGCGACCGAGGAAGGCATCCTCTGCGGGATTTCCTGTGGTGCGGCGACGGTGGCGGCGCAGCGCCTGGCCGCGGAGCCAGCCTTCGCCGGCAAGACCATCGTGGTCATTCTGCCGGACGCCGGCGAGCGCTACCTGTCCAGCGTGCTCTTCGAGGACATCGAGGCCTGATCAGATCAGATCTGATCAGGCCCGATCAGGCCTATCAATCAGCGCGGTGGCGCGGCAGCGGGATACGCGGCTCGGCGACCCCGCGCGCGCGCGCCGTGGCCCAGTCCACACACCACTGCGAACAGTACTGCTGCGCCTCACCGGCGACCGGGGCGGTGACGCCGTCATCGTAGATCAGCATGCCGCAGTTGGCGCACTTCACATAGCGTTCGATGTAGTAACCGTTGTCGGAAAAACGCATGAGCGGGAAGCTGCCTGCCTTGCATCGCGAAGAGGTTCGCCAGCGTCGGGACCCTGGCCAATATTATCTGGTCGACACCGCAGCGGCCGCTCAGGGGCGACCGAATGCACAGATAGTCTTGGCCAGGGTCCTAAGCGCTGTCAAGACGCCCTGGCAAGCCCACCGCCGTGGCGGTAATCCAGGCGCCGCATCAATAACACCATGATGATCGTCGCTGCGAGCAGGTGCAATGCCCCGAACAGCCATAGCGAGAAGGGCAGTGAGAGGTAGTAGCAACGCATGCCGAGCGAGAAGTTGTCGGAGTGCCGGTGGAGGTGGCGCAGCACCGAATCGAAGTCGTCCTCGCCCGCGACGACGATTTCGAAGCCGAGATGATTGAGCGCTCGCAGGGTCTGTGCGAAGCAGAAGAACGCGGCAAAGAACACGCTGGCGAGCAGGAACAACTTGGCCCCGGCGAAGTCCGCCCGCAGCAGCCGCGTGGCAGCGGTTGCGCCCGGCTCGTTGACGAAAATGAAATGCACGATACCGACGGCGATGAGGATCGCGGTGGAGGCGAGAAAGGTCGCCGTCATGGCCCAGTTGCGCAGTGTCTGGACCGCGAGGATGTCGGCACGGCGCTCGATGACGTCGCTCAACCAGCGGCGCCGGGTAATGCGGTTACGGCCGATGGCGGTACGTTCAGGATGTTGGCGAATCTGCTGTAGCAGGCGCCAGTGGTAGCCGGCCAGGAGCAGCAGTGCCGCGCCGTCGGCCAGCCACAGCCAGGGTAGTTCTCGAATTTCCATGCGCACTCCCGACAGGGTCGTATCTGCCTACGATAGCGCCATCGCGGGTCACGTGGCAGCGCTGTCGATGGTGATTTCCGCTCGCGGTCAGGGTGTATAAAAAAAGAAAGCCCCGGCACGAGGGCCGGGGCAACGCCTTGGGATGGCGATTTCACGTCCGTGTGAGGGAGGAGACCTGGTAAACGATCAGGCGAGCTTCATGGTGGTGAAGAACTGTTCGGTGCCGCGGCGGATGAGGACGACGATGGGGCGCTCGGCGTCACGGGCGGCGATGATCGCGCGCTCGGCCGCCTTGGCGCCGTCGATGCTCTGTTGATTGACCTGGACGATGACATCGCCCGGGCGCATGCCGCTGGTATCGGCACTGCTGCCCGATTTGATGCCCACGATCAGGGCGCCGGCGACATCCGCGTCGAGATTCATCTGACGCCGCATGTCGGGTGAAATCGGGCCGAGCGCGAGGCCGAGCCCTTCCAGCGGTGCGCCGCCCGGCGCAGCCTTGCCGGCATCGTCGGGTGCTGCCGCGAGCCCGGCCTCGGCATGGCGATCGATGACGCCGACCAGGCGCTCTTTGCGCCCCTGGCGCTGGACTTCGAGCGGAACCTTGGAGCCGGGCGCGGTCCTGGCGACAGCGCGGCTCAGATCACGCGCCGCTTCGATGCGCGTATCGCCGTAGCGGAGAATGATGTCGCCAGGACGTACACCGGCGCGCTCGGCGGGGCCCGCCTCGATCACGTCGGCGACCAAGGCGCCGTGGGGCTCGTCGAGTTGCAAGGCCGCCGCGACGTCTTCCGTCACATCCTGGATTTGTACACCCAGCCAGCCGCGCGTCACGCTGCCGTCGATCTTGAGGTCGTCGATGACGCGCCGGGCCTCGGCGGCCGGAATGGCGAAGCCGATACCGATGTTGCCGCCATTGGGGGAGAAAATCGCCGTGTTGACACCGATCACCTTGCCGCTGGCGTCGACGATCGGGCCGCCGGAATTGCCGCTGTTGATCGGGGCATCGATCTGGAGGAAATCGTCGTAGGGGCCCGAACGGATGTCGCGGCCGCGGGCGGAGATGATGCCGGCGGTCGCACTGCCGCCGAAGCCATACGGATTACCGATGGCGACGACCCAGTCGCCGACGCGGGCGCTGTCCGAATCGCCGAACGCAATCGGCGTCAGCCCGTTGGCGTCTTCGATGCGCAGCAAGGCAAGATCGGTCAGGGGATCGCTGCCGACCAGTTTCGCGGCCACGGTGGTACCGTCGTGCAGGGTCAGCGTCATCTCCTCGGCGCCGTCGATCACGTGGTTGTTGGTCACGACATGACCCTGCTCATCGATGATGAAGCCGGAACCCACGCCCTCGACCCGCGCCGGTGGCCGACCCTGGCCCTGTGGACCGAACGGGCCGAAGCGGCGCAGGAAGTCGGGCAGAGAGCCCTGCCCACCGAAGGGCAGCGACTGTCCTGCCATCGGTGAGATGCCGTTGACGGCTTTGGTGACGTCGATCTTGACCACCGATGGCCGGGCCGCCGCGATCACATCAGCCATCTCGACGTGGCGAAAGAGCGGCCGCGGTTCGGCGCCTTCGGCCGTCATGGCGGGGGCGGCAAGCGGCAGCACCAACGCGGCCAGGAGCAGCGGGATAGCCGAGCGCGGGGCGCTGCGAGGCGAAGCGGTAGGGAAAACTGTGTGCATGGCAGATGCTCCGTGTAGTGCCTTCGTTGCATGGCAAGATAGTGCCTGCCGCCTTACCACGGACTTTCCGCGACATTAATTTTTTGTCATGTTGGCTGGTGCGGCGGGCGCCACAGGCATAATCGCAACGGCCCGCCCCGGAGGACGCAGGTATGCACATCCTGGTCGTCGAAGACGATCGTGAAACACGTGAATTCGTGCGCAAAGGCTTGACCCAGGCCGGTCATACCGTCGACACCGCCGACAACGGCCGCGATGGACTGCTGCTGGCCAGTGCCGGCACGTTCGATCTCATCGTGCTCGACCGCATGCTGCCCGAAGTCGACGGCCTGACCATGCTGCGTACCCTGCGTGCCTCGGAAGACCGCGTGCCGGTGTTGATCCTCAGCGCGCTGGGTGAGGTCGACCAACGCGTCCAGGGCTTGCGTGCCGGCGGCGACGACTATCTCACCAAGCCCTTTGCCTTCAGCGAACTCGAAGCCCGTATCGAGGCGCTGGCGCGGCGCACGGCACCGGAAGGGCCGGTGACCCGACTCACCGCCGGTGACCTGGAAATGGATCTCATGACGCGCACCGTGCGCCGCGGCGATACCGCCATCGAACTCCAGCCGCGCGAATTCCGCCTGCTCGAGTTTCTGCTGCGCCACGCCGACCAGGTCGTCACCCGGACCATGCTGCTGGAACACGTCTGGGACTACCATTTCGATCCGCAGACCAATGTCATCGATGTGCACATCAGCCGCCTGCGATCCAAGATTGACCGGGGTTTCGACGAGCCCTTGTTGCATACCGTACGGGGCGCGGGCTATCGCCTGGCCGCTGCTGCCGAGCGCACTTGAATGTCGGTTTTCGGTCAACGCGTCGGGGCTTTGACCCGAACCACCACATTTCAGCTCACGATGTCGTACATCGCCTTGTTCGGCGTCTCGGTGTGTCTGATGCTGTTGTTCTTTTATTGGTCGACCATCGGGCTCATCGTGCGTGAGAACGATGCCACGCTCAAATCGGAAATCACCGGCCTCGCTGAGCAGTACATCGAACACGGTCTCGACCGTCTGCTCAATGTCATCGCGCACCGTATTCGTACCGACGACAGCGGCGACATGCTCTATCTGTTCGCCTCACCCGACAAACGTCCACTGGCCGGGAATCTGCGTACATGGCCATCCGAAGCGGCCGATAGCGATGGCTGGATCGAGTTCGTCCACCGTCGTGAAGACGGCCGCCAGATTGCGGCACGGGCCCGCGTCTATCTGCTCCGTGACGGCCTGCTCCTCCTGGTCGGGCGCAATATTGCCCAGATCCAGCAGCTCAGGGAGATCTTCAATCACGCCCTGCTGATCGGCGGCGGTTTGACGCTGGTGCTGGCCGCCGCGGGCGGCATCTTCATGTCGAGCCGGGTACTGAACCGTATCCATGCTTTCACCGCCACCACCTCCGAGATCGTCGGCGGCCGCCTCGATCGGCGCCTGGCGACGCAAGGTACCGGCGACGAGTTCGATGTGCTCGCCAGCCATCTCAACGTCATGCTCGATCGCCTCGAGGCGCTGCTCGCCGCCGTGCGCCATGTGTCCGACAACATCGCCCACGATCTGCGCACGCCGCTCACGCGCTTGCGCAATCGCATCGATCTTGCGGCGCAGGCGGCGCCGGACACATTGCGCGCCGAACTCGAACGCAGCGTGGCCGAAGCCGACGAGCTGCTCGCCACCTTCGCCGCCCTGCTGCGTATCGCACGAATCGAATCAGGCAGCTACGACGCGCACTTCGAAAGCGTCGACATGGCGGCCATCGTCGCCGACGCCAGTGAGCTCTATCAGGGCCTGGCCCAGGACGAGGACATCCTGCTGACCAGCGACTGCGGCCCTGGCTGCAGCCTCGCCGGTGACCGCAACCTGCTATTCCAGGCAGTCGCGAACCTCATCGACAATGCGCTCAAGTTCACGCCGCCCGGAACGGCCGTTCATCTGACCTTGCGCGGCACGGCCGACACAGTGGTGCTGACCGTCGTCGATGCCGGGCCGGGCATTCCTCCCGACGAACGCGCCCGGGTCACCCAGCGCTTCGCACGGCTCGACCAGAGCCGCACCAAACCCGGCAGCGGGCTGGGCCTGAG
>JBBDTC010000105.1:0-42044 GCA_040904625.1 Gammaproteobacteria bacterium | reverse complement strand
GCCAGTGAGTTCGCAACGACGCGCCATGGATCTGCTCCGAAAAACTCCTGCCGGCCGAACACAGCGCCGACGCAACCAAACGAGCCGGCACGCGAGGCACCGGCGGATCGGGCCGTTTCTATAGGCGAGGGGCTTGGAGGCGTCAAGCTTAGCGCCCGAGAATCGCCCTGTCCCGGAGCGGGACGAAAGCTTAACGGCGACGGCCCCCGAGGTTGGCAGGATGCGCCCGGGCTGGAAAGGCTCTTACCAGATGTTGCGGTTCGATGCCGGCGACCCTTTAGATAGGCTGAGCACGCAACGGGAACGTGACGGCGGGAGTGATTCGGGCCCGTTGTGTTCCTGTTTCCGCCGATCCGTTAACAGCCAGCGGCGGGCCCCGGGGTTTTCCACTTGCAGGCGGTTTACCATGATGGCCGCCGCAGCGAGCGCCGGTGTAACGCGGCGGTGAGAGTGGCCCCGGAAATGTGGGATTGCGTGGGAACACCGGGGAAGGAGGTGGGAAGGTGGCGGCGCAAAAGGCGTGGCGCGGCAATGGCTTGGCTACGCTGTCGGCCACCGGCGGGGTTGGTCAGCGGCGAGTCGCCGTGCGACAGCTGAGCGGCGGGTGCGACAGATATCGTGGCCTGGCGCTGAAAATGGCCGGGGGCGAGCTAAGTCCCCTTCAATCCAACGGAAAACGTCCTGTGATGCGTCTTAACGGCCGTTTGGAACGGCGTTCGAGGCGGGAGAAATCAAACGATTCGCGTCCCACTTCCGACTGAACTGGGCGAACGCGCAAACCGCGGCGCAATCAATAGGATAGAGCCGAGCGGGGCGTGCCGGACAGCGACGGGAAGTGGGACGCATTTGCGGGGAACGCAGGAGGAACATCGCCTATGCGGGCGGCGCTACGTCCACCTTCGGCATGGCGAACAGAAAGGCCGCCGCGGCCACCGGGGTGACGACGAACAGAACCGCGCCCAACCCGAGCAGCTGGTGCAGCACCGACACGATCTCCGGCGTCGACGTCAGTCGCTCCATGACGCCGAGGAACATCAGCCCGATCCACGCCGCGCCGAGCGCCACAGCGAGGAATGGGCCGGGCAGCAGACTGGCGGCGAACCACACGAAGGGATTGCGGCCGCGGCCCTTGGCCGCCGTGGCGACCAGCGCGGCCACGGTGACGGCGAAGATGACGAATATGATGATCAGCATTCAACGGGCTCCTCTCTGCAGGCGGCTATGATTCACCTTCCCTGTCGACCATGGCGCGGACCCAGGGGGCGGGATTGAGCACCAGGCGCCCGGCGGTGGACGAGCGCGGCCGGCGGGTGCGCGCCGCCGGCGTGGATGAGCCCGGCGGGCGGGGGCTGGAATCATGGACCACCAGGTTGACGGTCACCTCGCCGGAGTGCTCGACCTTGACCGTGCGCGGTTGCGGACGGTTGTTGTTCGCACCGAGCGTCTTGTCCACGGCTCGGTCAATATCGTCTGGGCCCGTCATGACACCTCCTTGTCTGGAGTCTCGATCGCCGCCGCGGCTTCGCTTGCCTGCCGCTTACGCCTATCCTCCATGAGGGCGGCGTAGATTTCAACGATCCTATCGGCCGCCTCCCTGGGCGGCAGGTCTGGGCGTCTCTTCAGGACCTTCTCGACGATCTCCGTGAGCGCCTCTGTGTCGAGCGGCGCTGCGGGCGCGTACATCTCGCCTTCGCCGGTGAGCAGCCAGTCGATACTCACGCCAGTGGCTGCCTTCAAAAGGATCAGCGCCGCATCGTCGGGAACACGCTCGCCACGAATGTAATTGCGCAATGTGCCCTTCCGGATCCCCGTCAAGGCGGCAAACTGCGGCGGCTCTCGACGCCCCATGAGCATCCTAAGCCGCTTTGCAATCTCGTATTTTTGCGGTTCATCAGCAGCCATGCCACTCCCCCCGGTGCGGCGCCGTGATTGCCCTTGACGCGGTCACGAACGTATGCCTAACTTACCACGTTCGTGATTCGGCGATCACAACCGTGATCGGCAGCACGAACCGAAAGGCGGAGGGGATGAGACAACCGTCGTCGACAAAGGTCTGGGACGTGCATGCCATCAAGGCGGAAATCCACCGCCGAGGGCAGACACTAGCCTCCCTCGCGCAAGCTGCCGGCTACCGGCCCGCAACCCTGCGCTGGGCGCTCAAAAGACCCATACCCGGCGCAAACCGCGCCATTGCCCAGTTCCTCGGTCTGCCCCTGCAAGAGCTTTGGCCGAGCTGGTACGACCGCGACGGCAAGCTCATCCCCACCGTCCGCGCGAACTCTAACAGAAAAACCGAGGCAGGCGAGTCAGTTAACGCGGCCTGAAATCGGACGCGAGGGGGTTTTCCATGGGTTATGCACACCGCCGACGAGAACGAAGAGAGACTCTGGTCCTGGTCGCCGCGACGCTGATCGCGGCCGAGCTGGCCCTGGGCGCGGAGATCGCCCGGCTGCTGGGGGCCTGGTGACGTGAGCGAAACTGTCCAGCGCCTCAACCGCTTGCCGGAGCACCCGGCGCGCGGACCAATGACCGGCCACGACCGCCTGGCGTTCCATGCCAGCGCACCGCTGATCGACGCGGTGCACCGGGCCGCCCTGCGCAGCGGCCAGACGACGGCGGCGTTCCTGCGCGGCGCGATCGCCGATGCAGTCGGCTATGACGGCACGGCGACGGAGGCGGAGCGATGAAGTTCGTCCGCTTCGATGAGATAGCAATCGCCGACATCACGGTTTCCGACCGGCTGCGTCAGGTGGATGCAGACTGGGTGGAGGCCATGGCCGAGCTGATGGGCAAGACCGGCCTGCAGGCGCCGGTTCAGCTGATCCAAAACTTTCCCGGCTGCCCGACGGCCTATCGCCTGAACACCGGCGCGCACCGGCTGGAGGTGGCGAAAAAACTGGGCTGGACGGCCATCCATGCCCGGATCGTCGAGCTGGAGACCGATCAGCCCGAGGTGGAAGCTCGCCAGGAAGAGATCAGCGAAAACGTCGGCCGGCGCGAGCTGTCGGCGCTCGACCGCGCTGCGCACCTGGCGGAGTGGAAGGCGATCCACCGGCAGCTCCATCCAGAGTGGCAACGCGGCGGCGACCGCAAGAGCAAGGAGTTTCGCGACAGCCGCGAGGATCAAAGCGAAATGTTTTCGCTTCGATCCGAGATCGCCGCAAAGACAGGATTTTCGCCTCGCACCTTCGAGGCGGCGGTGCGGCTGTATGAGGGGCTTTCGCCCGAGGCCCGCGAAATGATCGGCGGCACGCCGCTCGCCCACAACCAGGCAGAGCTGGTGCGCCTCTCGAAGCTGTCGAGCGAGCGTCAGAAGGCGATCCTCGAGCTACTGCTGGCGCCGGACTCCGGCACGAGCGAGCCAAAGGCGCGGAAGGTCCATGACGCCCTCCATGTCCTCGACGACTGGGTCGACCCGCAAACGCCGGACCAGAAGGGCTACAACAAGCTGGTCAGGGCCTGGCATTTGGCGCCGCGCAAGGCGCAGCGGCAGTTCATCGAATACCTCCGGGCGCACAAGCAGCTGGGCAGGCCCAGCGATGGCTAAGCGCGGAAGACTTTCAGCCATCGAGCGGATGCCGCCCGAAGCGGACGAGGTGATCCGCTGGGCCGCGGACATGCTTACGGAGCGGCGTTTGCCTCAGCGCTCGATCCTGGCGGGCTTCAATTTCGGGCTGGCGGAGCTGGGATTCCGACCGGTCTCACGGACAGCGTTCAACCGTTTTGCGCAGCAGGCGAGATCAGGCGGATTGCCGGCGCGGTTCCGGTCTCCCGCGCGGTCGCACGGCAACATCATTGCGGTACTCGTCGAACTGATCGACGAGCGGATCGCCGTCGCGCTGCAGGCGCGGGCCCCCCAGCCATGAGCGAGTGGATGACGGCCCAGGAGATCGCCGACGCGCGGCTGCCGGGCCTGCCGACGAGCAAGCGCCGGGTGAACGATCTGGCCCAGGAAGAGGTTTGGGCGACGCGGCTGTCACCTCTCGGAGAACCGCTGGCGCGGGCGCGCAAGGGGCGCGGCGGCGGGGCGGAGTACCATGTCTCCCTGCTGCCGCCGGCGGCGCGGTCGGAACTCAAGGCCAGGGTGCTGAAGGCGGCGACTGCCCCTGCCCTGCCCCCCACCCCCGGCCCCTCCCCGCGAGGGGGAGGGGAGCCGAGCCCCCACGAATTGAAAGAGCGCGACGTGTTGCGGCGCGATGCCCGCCTGATGCTGCTGTCGCTGGCGGACGCCCATTATGCCGCCAACCGGGCGCTCGGCACGCGCGGCGCCGACGAGGGCTTCGCAGCCGCCTACAACGCCGGCCGGATCGAAACGCCCGAGTGGGTCAGGCGCGAGGTCGCCTATGCCTCGCGACGGTCGCTCGCCCGCTGGCGTTCCATGCGCGACGACGGGCGCTGGCACGATGTGGCCACCGGCTATGCCCGCCGGGCGCGCGCCTGCGTGCTGCAGACCGCCGAGGACGGCGCCGTGGCGCGCTACATCGGCGGGCTGCTGGTCAAGCAGCCGTTCCTGACTGCCCACCACGTGCGCGACCTAATCGAGGCCCGCTTCGGGGCCGAACTCGCGACGCCGTCCGGCGCCAAGCCGCTGCCATCCCCGCGCGCCTTCCAGCGGTGGATCTGCGACTGGAAGTCGAAGAACGGCGTGGCGCTGCAGGCGCTGACCGACCCCGACGCCTTCAAGGGCAGCAAACGGCTGTCCGGCAGCAACGCTTACGCCTTCGTCAACCGGCTCAACCAGCTGTGGGAGATCGACGCCTCGCCGGCCGACGTGCTGTGCGCCGACGGCCGGTTCAATCTTTACGTGGTGGTCGACGTGTGGTCGCGCCGGATGATGGGCTACATCAGCCGCACGGCGCGCACCGAAGCGGCACTCCTGCTGACCCGGCGGGCAATTCTCGCCTGGGGCGTGCCGGAAACCCTGCGCACCGACAACGGCTCGGACTTCACCAGCCACCATTTCGTCCGGGCGCTCATCAGCCTCGGCATCCGGCAGGACGTGACCGCGCCCTTCTCGCCGGAGCAGAAGGGGCTGGTCGAGCGGCATATCCACACGATGCAGCACGGCCTCATGCCGCTACTGCCGGGCTTCATCGGGCACAACGTGGCCGAGCGCAAGCAGATCGAAGGGCGCAAGGCGTTCGCCGCCCGGCTGGGCGAGAGCGCCGACAAGGCCTTCTGCGTCGACCTGACGGCGGGCGAGCTGCAGGCGGCGATCGACGACTGGTGCACCGACAAGTACCAGCACCGCGCGCACGGCGGCCTGGCCGGGCAGAGCCCGTTCCAGCGGCTCGCCTCGCATACGGGCGCGGTGCGCCGGATCGAGAACCAGCATGCGCTCGATCTACTGCTGGCACCCGTCGCGGGCTCGGATGGCTATCGCACGGTGACCAAGCAGGGCATCCGGCTCGACGGTGCCTACTATCTGGCGCCCGAGATCATGCCCGGCACGCGCGTGTTCTGCCGCCAGGACCCGGAGGATTACGGCACGCTCTATGCGTTCGAGGGGGAGACCGGCGCGTTCCTGGGCGAAGCGATCTGCTCGGAGCGCGCCGGCATCGATCCGCGCGCCGCCGTCCAGGCGGCCCGCGAGGCCCAAGCCGACCTGATCCGGTCGGGCACGGCCGAGATCCGGCGCGAGGCAGCCAGGATCAAGCCGCGCGACATGATCGACGGGGTGCTCGGGCTCGCCCGGGACAAGCAGGCCAACCTGGCCCAGTTTCCGCAGCGATCGACAGGCTACACGACGCGCGATCTCGATGCTGCGGGGGATGCGACATCCGGCCCGCCCGCGGCCCCCTCCCCGGCCCTCCCCCAAGAGGGGGGAGGGAGCGCTACGGAGCGGGAGGGAAGCACCGCAAATGTCGTGCCGCTGCCGGAGACCGCCACGCAGCGGTTCCGGCGGGCGCTGGAGCTGCGCGCAGCAATCGATGGCGGGGCGGATGTTCCGGCCGACCAGGCGCTGTGGCTCGGCGGCTACGAGACGAGCCCGGAGTTCCGGGCCCGGGCAGCAATGCTCGCCGACTTCGGAGAGGCATCGCTGAACGAGTAAGGCCCGCCCGCCGGATCGAGCGGCGTGCGGGCCCCTGAGTGCCGATTGAACTGACCAACCAGCAAGGGGGAAAGAATGACAGCCAAAGGATCGCACGTCAACACGACGGCGCCGCTGCGCAATGTGGCGCTGTTCATGCAGCTCGTCGAGCGCATGCAGAACCGGCCCAGCCCGACACTCAACATCGGGTGCTTCTACGGGCCGTCGGGCTACGGCAAGACCTGCTCGGCAGTGTACGGCGCCAACCGCTCGGGCGCCTACTACGTCGAATGCGGCGCCTCCTGGAACGCCTCGACGCTGGTCGACGCCATTTATCACGAGCTGACCGGGCAAGCCCTCAGGGGCTCGATCGCCGGCAAGGTGACCGAGATCATCCGCATCTTGGCCGACGACGGCCGGCCGCTGATCATCGACGAGGCCGATCACCTGGTCGGCAAACGCAAGATCGATATCGTCCGGGAGGTCGCCGACAAGTCAGGCTCTCCCATCGTTCTCATCGGCGAGGAGAAGCTTTCCGCGAAACTGATGCCGTTTGAACGGGCGCACAACCGCGTGCTCGACTGGGTGCCGGCGCAGCCGACGAACCTCGCCGACGCCCGCCACCTGGTGACGCTTTACGCGGCCGGAGTGGAGATCGCGGACGATCTGCTGGAGTACATCATCGACCAGACGGACGGCTGCACCCGGCGCGTGGTCGCCAACCTGGCGTCGGCGCGCGAGGCGGGGATCGTCAAGGGCGTGTCGCGCCTGGCCTTGCGCGACTGGGGCCAGGCGGAGGTCTACACCGGCGTGCCCACGCCGCGGCGGCTGCCGTCCTCGGCGCGCGCCCGCAGTGCCCGATCGGCCGCAAGTGGGAGGGTCGCATGATGGCCGCCAACCTCAGACCCTCCCCCGCCACCTCGAGCTACGATCCGCACCGCCAGACCGTCGACGCGGTCATGGAGCCGGGCTGCGAGGAAATCTGGCTTTCCATGGAGCCGCTGGCCAAGCGCGGCGGCGGCTTCACCGTCGATGACGTTTCCCAGGCCGCCAACTGCACCGGCGGCGCGGCGGAGATCTACCTCGCCCGCCTGCAGCGGCACGGCCACGCCCAGCAGGTCGGCCTGAAAGAGGGCACGGGCGAGAAGATCTACGACCTGACGTGGCGCCCGTGGCCCGTCGTGTTCGACGAGATCGGCCGGCCGTCGGACGATCACGCCAGGCGCACCTGCCTGTGGCGCACGGTGAAGATGACCGGGAGCTTCACCGCCGGCCAGCTCGCCGTCATCGCCTCGACCGAAGAGGTGCCGGTCACCAAGAAATGCGCTCAGCGCTTCATCGATCGCCTCGAGGAGGCCGGCTACCTGATGGCGCTCGCCGTGCCAGGCCGGCGCTCGGGCGACCGGGAATGGCGGCTGCGGCCGGAGATGAACACCGGCCCGCTGCCGCCGCGCTTCTGCGACCTGAGGCTGGTCTACGACGTCAACCGGCGCGCCTTCACGCAAGGCCTGGCCGTGGTCAGGGAGGTCAAGCTGTGATGCGCGGACCCAAATCAGGCCAAAATCGGGGATCGGGCACCGGCGCCTCTCTCGCCAATGCCCGGGCCGCCTGGGGCGAGGCGATACCGGAATGGATCGTCCGCCTCGCCGAAGCCGCCGACCAGAGCTCGCAGACCCGCATCGCCAAGCGACTCGGCTACTCGGGGTCGGTCGTCAGCCAGGTGATCAGGCACTCCTACAAGGGCGATTACGGGGCCGTCGAACAGGCCGTGAAGGGCGCTTTCATGGCCGAGACCGTGGATTGCCCGGTGCTCGGCGAACTCGCCAGCGACACCTGCGGGCGCCACCAGCGCCACGCGCGGCACTTCTCGGCCGGCTCGTCGATGCGGGTGGCGCTGTACCGCACATGCCGCGGCGACTGCCCGCACAGCCGGCTGCAGACATCGGAAACCAAAGGCCAGGAGACAGACAATGTTGAGTCGTGACCTGATGAGCATCGCCGAAACGCTGGAGCAGCGCATGGAGGACGGCAAGCCGGTGTCCCGGCTGCAGATCATCGCCATGCGGTGTCAGCTGGTGGACTGCATCGACCAGGCGATGGCGCTCGAGTCGGGCGTCGTGCCGCCCGCCATGCGGGTGACCGACGCCGACCTGGTGGACGGCAAGGTCGCCCGCCTGCCGGTTCGGAGCCAGTCATGAGCGGCGGCGCGAGCCCGACTGTCGACCCGGTCGCGGTGGCACGGAAAGCCGTGTCGTCGCGCTGGGCGACCGTGCTGATCTCGACCGTCGAGTTGCAGGCCCTGTCCGCCTTCGCGCTCACGACCATCGCGGCAATCGACGAGATCGCGGCGTTCGCCGAGGACGCCATCGTCGAGGGCACCACGATCGACGGGGCCGAACTTCTCAACGTCCTGAGCCACAACCGCCTCTACAGCCAGGAACTCTACGACCACAACATCAAGGAGAGACGCAATGGCGAAGCACGCGCTGAAGGTGAAGATGAAGGCCTCGACCCTGCCGGTCCCGCAGACCCGGGAGGAGACGTCTGAGACCATCGCGGAGATCGGCCGGCTCGACCGCGCGCTGCAGCGCATCGACGCCGACCTGAAGGATGCCCTGGCCGCCGTGAAGGAGCAGTACGAAACGGCGGCGGGGGGGGGGGCGGCGCCGCTGGCCGTGCGCCGCGGCGCCCTATCGGAGGGGGTGAAGGCTTTCTGCGAGGGTCGCCGGGGCGAGCTGACGAAGGACGGCAAGTCCAAAACCGTACCGTTCCCCGCAGGCGTGGTGTCATGGCGGGATGCGCCGCCGTCGGTGACCTGGCGCGGGGTCAAGGTCGACGAGCTGATCGCCATTTTCAAATCGCTGCGCCTGCGAAAGTTCATCCGGGTCAAGGAGGAGGTGAACAAGGAGGCGATCCTCGACAACCCGAAGGCGGCCGCCCGGGTGAAGGAGCTGAAGATCGGCTCGGCCGGCGAGGCCTTCGTGATCGAGCCGTACTCGCCCGACGGGATCGAGGGGGCGAAGTCATGAAGAACCGGCTCAGCGACCTGAACGACCATCTTTTCGCGCAGATCGAGAGGCTGTCCGAAGAGGACCTGACGGCCGAGCAGATCGAGGGCGAGGTCAAGCGCTCCGACGCCATCGTCCAGGTGGCCGACGCGATCGTCGACAACGCCCGCCTGCAGCTGCAGGCCTGCAAGCTGATCGCCGATCACGGCGACCGGTTCGAGAAGCGCCTGCCGATGCTCGGCGGCCCCGAGAGCGAGCCGGCGAAATGAGAGGCGCGCACATCCGCTACAGCGTGGACGAACTCGCCTTCGTCTACCTCCGGCAGGACTGGCCGCGCTCGCGCCTGCACGCGGCCTTCGTCGCGTGGTTCGGCCGCGAGGACGTGTCGCTCGTCAACCTGATCGCGTTGTGCAAACGCAACGGCTGGCTGACCGGCCGCGACGGCCGCTTCGCAAAGGGGATTGTCCCGGCCAACAAGGGCAAGCGCATGCCCTTCCATCCGAACTCGGCGGCCACGCGGTTCAGGAAGGGCCAGCTGCCGCACAACACGAAACACGCCGGCCACGAGCGGGTTTCGACAGAGGGGTATGTCGAGATCAGCGTCGAGGAGACGAACCCCCACACCGGGTTCGAGCGCCGCCACGTCCTCAAGCATCGCTGGCTGTGGGAGCAGGCGCACGGCCCGGTGCCCGAGGGCATGTGCCTGAAGTGCCTCGGCGACCGGCTGAACACCGATCCCTCGAACTGGGAACTCGTGCCGCGCGCCCTGCTGCCGCGCCTCAACGGCCGCTCCGGCCGCGGCTACGACAGCGCGCCGGCGGAGATCAAGCCGACCATCATGGCCGTGGCGAAGCTGGAGCAGAGCGCGCGGCGAAGGAAGAAGGGAGCAGCATCATGAACGAGCTACTGATTTCTGTCGCCATCGTGGCCGGGGCCGCCGGCGTTGTCCTCGGCATGATCATCGGCGCCGTCGTCATGCTGGTCACCGCCGGCTGGCTGGCGGAGCGCGAGGATGACAGTCTGCGCCGGCAGGACCGGCCGGCGGGTTGGGGCATGAGCTTCCCGCCCGACGCCCACGACCACGAAAGCCCGCCACCACCCCCAGCAAGGCGAGATTGATCATGGCTGAGAACGCCGGGAAGTCGGACCTCATCGGCATGAGCGTCTACCTGCGCCACCAGACGGATCGGGCCGTCCTGGTGGATTCGGTCAACTCGACTCGCGAGCCCGCCTGGGTGCCGCTGTCGCAGGTGGAGCTGACGCCCAACGGCGACGGGGAGACCTACTGGCTCGACATTCCCGAGTGGCTGGCGGTCGAGAAGGGGCTGCTGTGATGCGCAAGCCCATCGCCGCTGAATACATGAACAGGCGCATCGAGTTTGAGCCGGGCGACAGGCTCCACCGTCTCGCTGCTCGCCTGTGTGACACCCACTACGACGATCTGACCGCCGAGCGCATCAAGCGGCTTGAACGCATGGTCGACGAGTGGCGGTGGATGCACGCCGACGCAACTGTGTTCGACGACAAGGGGCTGCTGTGATGGTGGCCTATTCGTTCCAGCGGCAGTTCGTTCCTCCGATCCTCGCCGGGACGAAGTGCCAGACAGTGCGCAGTGAACGAAAGCGAAACCCGCATGCCGGCGAGGAGCTCCAGCTCTACACCGGACTGCGCACGCGCCACTGCCGGCTGATCAAACGAGTCCGCTGCTCGGAGTGGTGGCGGATCACCATTCTCTTCGACGACAACGATCCCGAGGGGGAGGGCATCATCTTGCCCGGCTTCGGGTATGAGGGCGGGCTGGAAGGCTTCGCCCGCAACGACGGTTTCCAGTCCTGGGCGGAATTGAAGGCGTTCTGGCGCAAGCACCACCCCGGCAAAGACGAGTTCACCGGCCTCCTGATCTGCTGGGAGGACCTGCAATGACCGCCGCCCGCCAGCCCCGTTCTGAACGCAGCGCGATGATCGCCAAGCTGCATATCGCCAAGAAGCAGCTCGGGCTCGACGACGGGCTGTATCGCGACACGCTCGAGGCGGCGACCGGCCGGCGCTCGGCCAAGGATATGACCGAGGCGGAGCTGTCGCGCGCCCTGCGGCACTTCCAGCAGCGGGGCTTCAACGCCTCTTCGAAGCCGCCTTCGAAGGGGGGCGAAAAGGGCTTTGCCGACTCCGTCTATCTGCCCAAGGTCCGCGCCCTGTGGCTGTCGGGCTGGCACCTCGGCATCGTGCGCGATCGCAGCGACGGCGCCATGGCCGCTTTCATCAAGCGCCAGACCGGCATCGAGTCCAGCCGGTGGCTGACCCGGGCCGAGGACGCCCGCGTGGTCGTGGAAGCGCTCAAGAGCTGGTTCGCCCGCGAGGCCGACGTGGACTGGAGCCAGTCGGACAATCCGCGCCGCTGCGTCGTCGAGGCCCAGTTCCGGCGCCTCGTGGCGCTCGGCGCCTTCAAGCCGTACCTGGCCGAGCTGCACCGTTCCGACATTGAGGGCTACGGCTGGAGGGTGACCGGCAAGGCCGCCTTCGGCTTCTACGAACCGGCCGACTGGGACAAGCTGATCCGCGTCGCCGGGGCCAAGCTCCGGGGCGCGCTGGCGCGCCAGGCAGAGAGGACCGGATGATGCGCCGCTTCGCCACCATGCGCGAGATCGTCGCCGGCCCCGAATTGGAGGATCGCCGCGACGCGTTCCGCCGCCGCCAGGTCACCGGCAAGATCGTGATGATCGACCGGGCCTGCGCCTATGACCCCGCCGGGGCGATCGTGATGGAGCTCATCGCCACCGAGTCCGGTAGCCTGGTCCGCGCGCCGCTCACCCTGGTCGAAGTCAAGGCGCTGATCGACTTCGCCATGGCCGAGGGCGAGCCGCTGGCGCGCGGCGCCGCCGAGATGATCCGCCTGCGCGAGCGGGTGGCGGAGCTCGAGGGCGAGATCGCGGCCATGAAACAGGGAGAGGGGCATGTCTGACAGGCAAGGCTTGAGGATCTCCGACCATGCCCTTGTGCGCTTCCTGGAGCGCGCCGGCGGCCATGACATCGCGGCCATCCGCGACGCCTTGAGTGCCTCGCTCGATCGCGCCCGAGTGGCGGCCGGGGCGGTGGCCGAGACCGAGTACGCGATTGTTGCCGACGGTCTCTCCTACGTCGTCAGGCACGGCACCGTCGTGACGGTGCTGGAGCAGACCATGCCGCCAAAGAAGGTGCGGCCATGACCCGCCCCGCCGGCTCCACGGCCGTGATGGCCCGGCGCGCCTCGGCGCCCGACGAGCTCGACTATTTCCCGACGCCGCCATGGGCGGTGCGGGGCTTCTGCGAATGGCTTTACAAGCGTGGCGAAACCCCGCGCCACCAGACGTGCTGGGAGCCTGCCTGCGGCGAGGGTCATATGGCGCAGGCCCTAGCGGAGCACTTCGGCCAGGTGCACGCGTCGGACATCTTCCCCTACGGCTTCGGTGAGGTCCGGGACTTCCTGCCGCAGCCGTTGTTCGACGCCCCCGAGCCGGAGCGCGCGTACGGCTGGATCATCACGAACCCGCCATTTACGAAGGCGCTGGAGTTCGCAGAGGTCGCCTTGTCCGCGCGAGCGAAGGCGTGGCGCTGCTGCTGCGTACCGCCTGGCTGGAAGGCGACGAGCGCTGGTGCGAGCTGTTCTCGACCGCACGTCGCCCCACATGCTGGCTCCAATCGGTGGAGCGCATCCCGATGGTCAAGGATCGGCTTGATCCCGATGCGAGCTCGGCCACCGCATATGGTTGGGCGGTTTGGTTCGTTGATAGCGGTGGCCGTGTTGTTCTCGACAGGAACAGAGATGTCGGGTCGCAGCTCGAATGGCTCGCCCTGCCGGGCGCGGCTCGAGCGGGCGGAGGATTACCGATGAACCGGCCGCTGCCGCTGATCGGCTGGGCCAGCACCCAGGAAATCGAGAAGATTGCGGCCGAGCGCGACCGGCTGCTGGAGTGGATGCGCATGCTGCCGCGCGGGCACCGCAAGCGCATCGAGCTCGAGATCCGGCAGAAGGCGCTGACCACGCGCCAGCTCGAGCTGGAAGCGGCATTGAGGGACCGGCCCCGGTGAGCCTCGAGCGCAAATACCGCCTGCCGGGCATCCTGCAGGAGATCGCCGAGGCCGCCGGTCTGGCGGCGGCGCTGGAGATCGCCCGCGTCAAGGGCGGGACCAACGCCTATTTCCCGGCCCGTCCGGGGCCGCGGCACTGGCTCAGCACGACGGTCGGCCACGACAAGGCCCTGACCATCGGCCGGGCGCTGGCGCCCGGACAGTCCGGCATCGAGCTGCTGGTGCCCATGGGACCGAGCGCCTCCCAGGCGGCCCGCTGGCGGCGCATGCGCGAGCTGATTGACGCCGGCGCGTCGGCGGCCCAGATTGCCCGTGCCGTCGGATGCCATGCGCGGACCGCCAAGAAGCACCGCAACGGCCAGGTGCCCACGGCCGACGCGCTGCTCGCCCAGGGCGATCTGTTCGAGTCCTGAGGCGGGGTTGTTGTCGACAACACTTTATGTGGGGGTTGACCCCCATTTGAGACCGGGACGGGGCGGCCCCGGTGACGCGCATCACCGGTAGGAATCCCGATAATCCCCACTACCGTCGCTGCCATGACGAACAGCGACGCAGACCCCAAGCACCTCACCATCGCGCGCGAGCTCCTCGGGACGAAGGAGATCGCCGGCGCGAAGGACAACCCCGTCATCATGGCGATGTACGGCCAGCTCGGCCACAAGTGGGTCGAGCACGACGAGGTGCCGTGGTGCGCCGCCTTCGTCGGCGCCTGCTTGGAGCGCGGCGGCGTGCGATCGACCCGCTCGCTGGCGGCTCGCTCCTACATGAAGTGGGGCAAGGCGGTCGTGGAGAGCGATGCCCGACCGGGCGATGTGGCCGTGTTCTCGCGCGGCAAGAACCCGGCGGAGGGGCATGTCGCGTTCTTCCTCGGGTGGGCCGGCGACAGGGTGGAGGTTCTGGGCGGCAACCAACGCGATGCGGTGACTGTCACGACTTATCCGCACGTGCGGCTGCTGGGCATCCGGCGGGCGCCGGCGGCGGATCGGCGGGCCGAGCCCGATGACGCGGTGGCGGTTGCCCCCCCACCCCAGCCCTCCCCCACAAGGGGGGAGGGAGCGCTGCTCAGGATGGGCAGCAGGGGCGTCGCGGTGGAGATCCTGCAGCAGCGGCTGGATGAGCTCGGCTATCAGGTCGGCTACATCGACGGCAGCTTCGGGGCACGCACTCGGGCCGCCGTGCTGGCGTTCCAGGCCGACAACGACATCGAGACCGACGGTATCGCCGGGCCGGTGACGCTGGAGGCGATCGACCGGGGCAAGCGGCGCCCGATTTCGGTGCAGCGCGCGGAGGCCAATCTCGCCGGTCTCGCCAAGGAAAGCCGCATCGCCGATGCCAGCCTGAAGAACGTCGCCGCCGGCGGCGGCGTGGCGGTGGGCGGCGCGGTCGGCATGGCGGGCCAAGTGGCCGACACGGTCGGGCAGATCGGCGACTGGCTGCGGCCGGTGCGCTGGTTCGTCGCCGAATACGGCCTGGCCGTCTGCGCCGTGGCGGTGGCGATCGGCGCCTATATCGCGTGGCAGGCATGGAAGGCCGGTCAGGCCCGGGTGGACGATGAGCGGCGCGGCAAGACGTCATGACGCGGGTCGCGCTCAGGGTCCTCGGCCTCGTCTGGCAGCCGCTGGCCATCGGGGTGGCGGCACTCGCGGCCTATGCGTGGGTGCACCACACCATCGTGTCGGCCGAGCGGGCGCGCGCCGAAGCCGAGGACCTGCGCGTGGTCGTGGCCGAGCAGGCTCGGCAGGCGAAGGCCAGGGACGAAGTGCTGGAGAGGGCGCGATCGGAAGGCCTCCGGCGCCTGGCCGAGATCGAGGCCATGAGGGGGAAAGTGAATGCGCTGCGGAGCGATAAGGGCGACGGCTGCCGCCTCGATCCTGATGTTCGTCGCCGGTTGCTCGACATCCGCTGACGTGCCGGCGGTGCTCAGCCCCGACCTGCCGGACTGGCCTGCGGAGGTGGCCGGCGACTGCCGTGATCCGGGCGTGGCGGAGGATGCCGTCGAGACCATCGCCGAGACGCGCCTGGCGCTCGGCGAATGCAGCCGGAAGAACGCCGGGAAGGATCATTTCTACAACGACGTGCGGACGATTTACGGGGAGGGAATCGATGGCTGACTACGTGCTCGCGACCCTGGTGCTGCTGGTCGGCATCGCATGGGTACTGCTGATGATCGGCGGCAACATGATGAACCCCGGCGGTGGTTCGGTGCGACAGAACGAAGGGTGGAGGCCCATTCTCGGCGGCTTCGGCACTGTCGCCGCCGGGGCCGCATACTGGGCTTACCTGCTCTTCGGCGGTTGAAGGGGGATACCATGACGAGATCGACACGAATTCTGATCACCGCCGCCTTCGGTTTTCTGGCGTGGCGGTGGGCGCGGGAGGGGGAGGCATGAGGTTCCGCGATTATTGCTTCGCGCTCGCCCTGGCCCTCCTGGTGGTGGTCGTGGCGCTGGGGATCGAGTCGGTGGTTGCGGTGCCGGCGGAGCTTCCCGTGCACCAGGCGGCCGCCGCAGCCACGGAGTTGCCCGGCGACATGCCCGAGCCCCTGCCGATGCCCCCGCCCGCCAGCATGACACTGGTGTTCGAGGCGCCGTGCGCCGATGCAGCGGCCATGCTCACCGTCCACGCAGAGATGTTCGGGCAGGTTTCGACCGGGGCCGGCATCGTGGATGACGGAACCGAGATCCTCCTGCTGGTTTCACCAGAAGGGGTCTGGTCGATCGTAGCCGTCACCGGTGGCGGCGACCTCGCCTGCGGAGTCGCCAGCGGCGGCGGGTGGCGGTCGAAATGACGGGGGCGGATATTCAGCCGTGGGTCTCGACGCTGGCGCTGCTGATCTCGATCGGCGCCACGCTTTATATATGGCTCACCGCCGGGACGCGGAACAACGCCGAGCAGCTCGAGAAGCTCGCCCACGACACCAGGCAGGAGATCGGGGCGGTGACCAAGCGGGTCGAGGAGTGCGAGCGGCGCAGCGACCGCATCGAGGTCGACATGGCCCACATGCCGGGCCGGGACACGGTGCAGCGGATGGAGCTCACGCTCACCGAGATGCGCGGGCAGATGGGCGTGCTCAACGAGCGCCTGGTGCCCGTGGCGGCGATCGCCGACCGGCTGCAGGAGTTCCTGCTGGAGCAGCACCGCGACGACCGCAAGCACCGGGAGCCCCGCAAGTAATGGAAGAGTTCGAAAGCGAGTTGCTGGACCTGATGGCCAAATACCAATCACTCGACCGGGACGAGAGCATCGTCGTTCTGGAGATGCGGATCATGGCCCTAGAGGAAGAGGCGGCCGGAGAATGATGGACCGGATCATCCGCGAGCATGCCCGGCTGATCGTGCTGCGCGTGCTGGCGAACGAAACCAACGGGTCGCTCAATTCCGCCGCGCTGCAGGACAACCTGCAGGTCTACGGGATCGCCAAGCCGCGCGACTGGGTGCACGACGAGCTGGGCTGGCTCGCGTCCATGGGCGCCATCACGGTGACTGAAGTCGGCTCGGTGCGCATCGCCTCGATCACGGCCAAGGGCCTCGACCACGTCCAGCGGCGCATCGCAATCGAGGGCGTCAAGCGGCCGTCGCCGGCGGAGTCCTGAAGATGGCCCGCCGCGGCCGAGGCCGCCTATCGGCGATCGACAGGCTGCCCGAGTGGGCGGACGAGGCGAAGCTGTGGGCCTTCGAGCAGCTGAAGGAGCGCAAGCTGCCGCAGCTGGAGATCCTCGAGGCGTTCAACGACCGGCTCCGGGCGGCGGCCTGGGAACAGGGCGAGCCTGAGCCGCCGCAGATCTCGCGCTCGGCCTTCAACCGTTCCGCCGTGCGCCTGGCGGTGCTCGGCCGCCGGCTCCAGGAGACGCGCGAGATCGCCGCCGTCCTGGCGCCCAAGATCGAGGCCGCCGGCGACAACGAGCTCACGTTGCTGGTGGCCGAGACGATCAAGACGCTGGTGGCGGAAATGCTCGGCAATGCCGGCGACCTCGCCGCCGACGGCGCCACGGCCGAGATGCTGATGTTCACGAGCCGTGCGCTCAAGCACGCCGAGGAGGCGAAGAAGATCTCGACCGACACGCGCAAGAAGATCGAGACCGACGTCCGGGCCAAGGCCGAGAAGGCGGTCGACACGGTTGCCAAGGCCCACGGGCTGACCGCCGAGACGGCCGAGGAGATCAAGGCGAAGATCCTGGGGGTGAAGGGATGAAGAAGCCGGCTAGCGTCACCTGGGATCTCGGGCGTGACCGCCACGGGCGGCGCGTGACGATGACGCGCGAGGGCGACGACTTCAGCATCAGGATCGAGCCGTTCGACCAGAGAGACGACGGAGAGTTGATCCGGACCCTCTCCGCTGACTTGCTTGTCGAGGCAGGTGAGATCGCGAAGGGGGAGCCCGCGTGAACGACCTCCTCTCCAAAACCTGCTGGGGAAAGCTGCACCGGCACAGGGCGCCCACGGCGCCTCCGGGCCGGCGTTATGGCCCCGTGCTGCGCCGGATGCCGCCATGCGGCCTGCAGCCCCTTCAAAACCCCTTTGACGGCGGGATTAACGTGCCCGGGTGGGCCGCATGAACGCCCCGCTGTCGAAAGCCGACTGGGAGGCGCTGCGGTGGGAGTCGATCGCGGGCCTCGACCAGGTCATCGAGCAGGTCGGGCTGCCGGACCTGCTGCTGCCCTATCAGCAGCGCGCCGTGGGGCTGCTCGACTCCGCCGGCACCCGCGTGCTGGTGGTGGAGAAGTCGCGCCGCATCGGGCTGACCTGGGGGCTCGGGGCGCATGCGGTGCTGCGCGCCGCCCGGTCCAAGGCGGCCGGCGGCATGGACGCCATGTACATCTCCTACTCGCAGGAGATGACGCGGGAGTTCGTCGACGCCTGCGCCATGTGGGCCCGGGCCTACAACATGGCGGCCCTGGCGGCCGAGGAGTTCCTGTTCGACGACAGCGACGAGACCGGCGACCGCGCCATCCAGGCGTTCCGGATCCGCTTCGCGTCGGGCTTCGAGGTGCTGGCATTGTCTTCGGCGCCGCGCACCCTGCGCGGCAAGCAGGGCCTGGTGATCATCGACGAGGCCGCCTTCGTCGACTCGCTCAAGGAGCTTTTGAAGGCCGCTCTCGCCTTCCTCATGTGGGGCGGCCAGGTGGTCGTGTGTTCGACCCACAACGGCTCCGAAAACCACTTCAACGAGCTGGTCCAGGACATCCTCGGCGGCCGGTCGAAGTACGACCACATGCGCATCGACTTCGACCAGGCGCTGATGGAGGGGCTCTACCAGCGCATCTGCCTGGTGACGGGGGCGGAGTGGACGGCGGAAAGCGAGGCCGCCTGGCGCCAGGACATCATCGACTTCTACGGCGAGGCGGCCGACGAGGAGCTGTTCTGCGTGCCGGCGCTGGGCTCGGGCGCCTGGCTGTCGGGCCCGCTGATCGAGGCGCGCATGACGGCCGACGCGCCGATCCTCAGGCTCGAGCTACCGCCGGACTTCCTGCAGCGGCCAGAACTGGAGCGCCAGTCGCTGCTCGCGCCCTTCATGGAGGAGCTGGAGGCGGCGCTCGACGGGCTCGACCTCGCCCCCCTCTATGCCTTCGGCTTCGACTTCGCCCGCGTGGCGGACCTGTCGGTCGGCAAACTCTTGTCGATCGAGAAGCCGCTGCGGCGGCGCAGCGCCCTCACCTTCGAGCTGCGCGGCGTGCCCGGCGACGAGCAGAAACAGATCGTGGCCAAGGTGCTGGAGCGGGTGCGCTCGCGCCTCGTCGGCGCGGCCTTCGACGCCACGGGCATGGGCTGGACGGTGGCCGAAGACATGGGCCGCAAGTTCGGGCTGCGCGAGGACGAGACGAGCGGCGGCCTCGTCTGGGCGATCAAGTTCTCCCAGGAGTGGTATCGCCTGCACATGCCGCCGCTGAAGGTGGCCTTCGAGGATGACGCGATCGCGATTGCGCCCGACGCCGAGCACCTGTCCGACCTGCGCCTGGTCAAGACCATCAGGGGCATCCCGATGGTGCCGGCGACGCGCGAGGGCGAGAAGGGCAAGAAGCGCCACGGCGACTATGCCATCGCGCTGGCGCTCGCCCACTTCGCATCGCGCATGCAATGGCACGAATACGGCTATCGCTCGGCGACCGTCCAGCCCGGCGGCGGCGCCGCCGGCGGGCCGGACGAGGACGGCTCCGAGAGCCGCGCCTGGTGGCGCCAGCCCTATGGGGTAGGATTGAGAGGGAGCATCTGATGGCGACCAAACCCCAGCTGCTCGGCCCCGATGGCCAGCCGATCCGGCGCGAGGTACTCACCGAGGAAGTCGCCGGACCGACGATCACCGGCGTGCGCTCGGTCATCTCCGGCTATCCCGGCGACGGCCTCAACCCCTTGCGCCTAGCGCACATCCTGCGCGATGCCGACCAGGGCGAGCCGCTGCGCTATTTTGAGCTCGCCGAGCAGATCGAGGAGCGCGACCTGCATTATGCCGGCGTGCTCGGCACCCGCCGGCGCTCGGTGGCGCAGATCGACATCACCGTGGACGCGGCGTCGGACGCGCCCGAGCACGTGCGCCACGCTGACATGGTGCGCGACTGGCTGCTGCGCGACCAGCTGCAGGACGAGATATTCGATATCCTCGACGCCATCGGCAAGGGGACGAGCCTCACCGAGATCATCTGGGACACGAGCGCCGGCCAGTGGCGCCCCGCCCGCCTCGAGTGGCGCGACCCGCGCTGGTTCCGCTTCGACCGGCATGACGGCACCACGCCGCTGTTGCGCACCGACGAGGGCGACCAGCCGCTGCCCGCCTTCAAGTTCATCCAGGCGATCATTCGGTCCAAGTCGGGATTGCCGGTGCGATCGGGCATCGCGCGGCTGGCCGCCTGGTCGTGGATGTTCAAGGCCTTCACCCTCAGGGACTGGGCGATCTTCACCCAGACCTATGGCCAGCCGATCCGCGTCGGGAAATACGGCGCCGGCGCCACCGAGGCCGACAAGGACACCCTGTTCAGGGCGGTGGCCAACATCGCCGGCGACTGCGCGGCGATCATCCCCGAGTCGATGCTGATCGAGTTTATCGAGTCGAAGTCGGTGGGCTCTTCCATGGATCTCTACGAGCGCCGTGCCGACTGGCTCGACCGGCAGGTCTCCAAGGCGGTGCTGGGCCAGACCGCCACGACGGACGCGATCGCCGGCGGCCATGCCGTCGGCCAGGAGCACCGCCAAGTGCAGGAGGACATCGAGCGGGCCGACGCGAAAGCGCTTGCGGCCGTGCTCAACCGTGACCTGGTGCGGCCGTGGATCGATCTCGAGTTCGGGCCGCAGAAGGTCTATCCGCGGCTGCGCATCGGCCGGCCCGAGGAAGAGGACCTGAAGCTGCTCGCCGAGTCGCTGGCGAAGCTGGTGCCGCTCGGCTTGCGCGTCGAGGCGAGCGTGATCCGCGACAAGTTCGGGCTGCCGGATCCGGATCCCGATGCCGAGGTCCTGGAGGCGCGGGCGGCGCCGGTTGCCCCACTCCCCGGACCCGCCCCGCAGGAGGGCAAGCAGGCGCTGCAGGCGGAAGAGGTGAAGCCGCCGCGCGACGGGCTGGACGGCCTGGCCGCGGCGGCCGAAGCGCACGCGCAGCCGGCTATGGATGAGATGATCGACACGATTCGCGGGCTGATCGACGTCGCTCAGAGCCTCGAGGAGGTACGCGAGGCGATCCTCGACCTTGGGCTCCCCTCCGATCAGCTGGCGACGGCGATGGGGCTCGCCATGCTGTTCGCCGATCTAGCGGGGCGCGACGAGATCGCGAGCGCCGATGCCTGAGGCCCAGCCCTTCGCGGCCAACCCGACCGAGGCGATCGAGTTCCTGCGCCGCAAGCTCGACATCCCGACGCGGACCTGGACCGACATCTGGCAGGAGATGCATTCGGCCGCCTTCGTGGTCGCCGGGGCGCAAAGCCAGGACCTTATCGCGGACTTCCATGCCGCCGTCCTGGCGGCGCTCGAGGAGGGCCGCACGCTGGCCCAGTTCCGCGAGGACTTCGATGAGATCGTGGCGCGGTACGGCTGGAGCTACAAGGGAGGGCGCAACTGGCGGTCCCGGGTGATCTTCCAGACGAACCTGCGCATGGCCTATGCGGCGGGGCGCTGGGAGCAGATCCAGCGGGTGAAGGAGCAGCGCCCCTACATCCGCTATGTCGCGGTGATGGATGCGCGCACCAGGCCGCAGCACGCTGCCTGGCACGATACAGTGCTGCCGGCCGACGACCCGTGGTGGCAGACGCACTTTCCGCCCAACGGCTGGAACTGCCGCTGCCTGGCCCAGTCGCTGAACGCCCGCGACGTGGAGCGCTTCGGACTGACGGTATCGGAGACCCCGGAGTCGCCGCTGGTCGAGCGGCGCATCAATACCGCCGAAGGTCCGACCACCGTGCGCGTGCCGCAGGGGATCGACCCGGGCTTCGCCTATCGGCCCGGCGCGCCGCTGGACGAGCATCTGCGCGAGGAGCTCGCCCGCCGGCGGGGCGATTAGGCCGCGCCAGACGGACGCCCAGGTTTACAGCCCCTCGACAGCGTGCTGCTTCAGCCGCTCCGGGTCGCGTTCGCCCTGGTCGCGCCAGGCGTGCACGATCCGATTGGCGATCATGTTGCGCGCGGCCTGCTCGTCGAGTGTGACGCTGGGCGAGGCCGCCACCTCGGCCCAGGCCTGGTCGAATGCCTCTTGAAGAATCCTGAGAGAATCGGAGTTGAAGCTCGATTGGTACGGAGCGAACGGCATTGTCGACTCCTTTCCGCGATGGTCGCAGGACCACCATACGACCTGTGTGGCAGGCGGTCCATCAAAGCGGCCGATTGTGATGGGATGCGAGGCGAAGTACCGCCTCCGGGCGAGCCGCACAGAACGCCCACAGCGGCTTCCGGGCGGCTTGGAGGCCCGGTGGATGCACCGGAGCCGCCTTTGGCCCCCCAGCCCCTTCAAAACCCCTTTGACGGCGGGATTATCATGGCGGCGAGGCATCAAGATCGGTCAGACAGCCTATGCGCGCCGGCGGCCCCGCTTTGCTGCCGCGTCATCCTGCTGCTGAACCAGCAGAGGATCGTCTATGTCCAAGACGTCTTGAAGTTCGCGAGATCGGCCGCCGGTGATTGGCAGTTTGAGTGGAGGAGACTTCCGGATGTCCGCGGGCGTCGGGGCTTTCGGAGCCTTCTTTGCAGAGGCCCGTCTGGCCGCTGCCGCAGTTGCGATGATGTCAAGCACGGGCGGCAGGTTCGGCCTGAGGCCAGCAAGAAGCTGCGCCACTGTAAAGATCTGAACCGCTGGGCGTGGCTTGTTGAAAGCCTCCAGCGTGCCCGCTTCCTTTGCCGCCCTGTCCATTGCATCGGTGGGGTTGTGCAACGTGATCATCAGCCCGAGCTGATCGCCCTGCGTATGCATGGTGCCGATCAGATCGCGGACGTGCTCGGCGTGGATATTCCTGCCTCCTTTCACGGAGATGATCGCTCGCCTGGCCGTTTTGGCGTCCTCCATGTAGTACAGCAGGCCATCAATACCTCTGTCCGCACCGCGCTTTCCCCCTTCGCGCGGCTGACCGTCCACCAGAGTTAGAGCCCAAAGCTGAAACGCGTGCGGATCAGACTCGAACAGGCTTGGGCACCGTCCACATCCAGTGGGATGCCCTCGACCGTGTAATCAGCATCGCGCTCGAGTTTCAGTCGGCGTAGCCGCTTCTCGACAAGATCTATCGCGAGCACGGTCACGTCTATTCCAATCCATCTCCGCCCGAGCTTCTGTGCCGCCTCGACTGCTGTACCGCACCCACAGAACGGATCCAGCACTACGTCACCCGGATTCGTGGCCAGCTTGATGATGCGCCCGAGAAGCGCCAATGGCTTCTGCGTCGGATAGCCGAGCCGCTCCTGCGCCTGCGAATTGATCGGCGGGATGTCTGTCCAGACGTCGTCAAGAGGCAGGCCCCGCTGTTCATCGAGATATCGCTTGAACCGCGGCACGCGACCCGGCGCAGTTTGAACGATCAGCCCTGCTTCGTGCGCCGCCTGCATTCGCTCCTGCGTCCAGCGCCAGACCTTTGTGACGCCAAGGAATTCATACGTCAGATTGGGCCTGTTCTGATTGGGATTGATCAGGCTCGTGAGCTGATATCGTCGCCCGTCCGCATCCTTCTGGGCGTACTTTGCTGCGGCCTTCGTGGGAAGGTCGTCGACGTCATAGGCTGCGAACGCGTGATCCCCGTTCCAGACGGCCTCGTCACCTGAATAGAACAGGATGACGTCGTGGTTCGTCGGGAGGCGGCGGGTCATGAGCGATTTGCCCATCGACCGCCGCCAGATGATCTCGTTGCGGAAGGTGCCGGCCCCGAAGATCTGGTCCAGAATGATCTTCAGATAGTGGCTGGCGCTGGCGTCACAATGGAGGAACAAGCTGCCGGACGGCTTCAGCACCCGGCGCAGCTCGAGCAGCCGCGCGGTCATCATGGTCAGGTAGGCCATGAGATCGCTCTTCTGCATGTAGTTGTTCAGCGAAACCAGGGTGTCGAATGCTGGTGATCCGCTTTGCTTCACATGCGCAAAGGCATAGTCGCTCGCCGGGCCCCACCGCCAGGTGTCCTCGAAGGCCCTGTATTGGGCAGTTTGATCGCCGCTCGGAGATCTGTAGAGGATGTTGAAGCTGGCCTGCCGATTGAAGGGCGGATCCAGGTACACGAGATCGACGCTGCCGATTTCTATTTGCGGCAGCCAATCGAGATTGTCACCGAAGTACAGCCGGTTCATGCCAGTCCCCCGACGGCGTTTTCCCCGATGCTATAGTCTATCTACTACCTGAGGATATGATTAACGCCGAAATGCCACCGCCGGACGATGAACCGATTCGCACGCCCGGCCCCGCCTCGGCTGCCTAAAACCCCTTCGATGGGGTGCTTGATCGCGCAGCATGGGCTATTCAGGACGGAGCAACCGCGGGGGACCAATGTCGCAGAACAAAGCGCTTTCCATCGATGTCGGTCGGGCGGCCCCACTCGTGTTCGAATCACCCGCCGCCGCAGAACGGTGGATGCAGGAGGAGATGGACGCGTGGGAATGGATACGCCACCGGCGTGTCCAAACGGTCCGCGACTACACCGACAACTTTCAGGAGGAGTTCCGTGGCCTCTTGGACGCGGCCATGGGGGACATCCGCCAGTGGCAGAAGACTCCCGAACACGAAAAGCAGGTGACGGATCGGCTCAAAGAACTCTACGAGCGGAAGCGGTACCCGATGTCGACGGATCCAATCTGGCAAGTTGCCGACCGCCTCGTGCAGGCGGATCTGCACGACGTTGCTGCATGCGCAGTCGCCGCCTGCATGGGTAAGCTGCGTTTTGATAGCGGTCGAGCTCCCCTGGCGGTCATCCGTGGCGCGGTCGAGGCTGCCATGCTGGACGGGGGCGTGGGCCAGAACACACCGGACGATATCTGGCGCTCCTTAAAACGGATCGCCGACATATCCGCGGACCACCTGGCCAATGCACAATCGGAAGCGGCGGCCCAGAAGAAGGAATTGGAAGAGCAGCTCGAGGCAAGCCAGGCTCGTCTGGTTGCGCTCGAAAAGGAGCTTCGGGAGTCCTGGGTGACGAAGATCCAGGAAAGCATCGACAGGATCAATTCCACTAACGAGCTCTATGCATCCCATATGGAACTGGCGGCGGCTGTCGACTATTGGAAACAACAGGCCACCCTCTACGCCACCTCGCGTTGGTGGCTGACCTGGTCTGTGGTCGCATTTGCATTCATCGCCCTGCTGGCCGGCATAGGAGCGGGAGTTGAGGTGATCCCCCTCCTAATCGCGACGGAGCCGACGCAAAGTCCAAATCTGCTCATCGTCTCCGCTGCACTCTTTGTCCTGGGCACAACGATCCTGTTCTGGATCGGGCGCATCCTGGTGCGCCTCTTCCTGAGCGCTCACCACCTGCGGATCGATGCGCTGGAGCGGATCGCGATGGTCAAGACGTTCCTTGCCCTGGTCAAGGAGCAGGAACTCGATAGGAGCGATCGGGCACTCGTCCTGGCTCCGCTGTTTCGGCCGTCGGCGGACGGCATTGTGAAGGATGAGGGAGCACCTGACGCTTCCTTGTCAGCGCTGGTGGCGCGCCTGCTGGCAAAGCCTTAGGTCGAACGCTTCCCTCGGCCACGTGCCGGACGCAAAGAGGCCCGGCTGGGGGCCGGGCCTCGGGTAGAGGTCATTCGGGCAATCTGAGATTCAGACGAAGATCGGCATCGGGCATCTCCTTGGCGGGTGGTTGAAGCGGGTGCTGGCTTCACCCAGTCAGCCCAGATCACCACCTGCCTGGAGAGTGAATACCGGTGACGCGCGTCACCGGTATGGGCAGCCCCTGCAATCCCGATATTGCCCACATGACGCGCTTCAACGCAATCCCCGGCCTCCCCGCCCTCCAGGTGGCACTGCACGCCGCGGCCGACGTGGTGACCGATCGGGCGACCGACCGGGCCGCGCTATGCCAGGCCGTGGCGCTGCCCGACGTCGCCGCCGGCGCGGATGGCCATCGTGATGCGCCCGAGTGGGTCCATCTGCTGCCGGCCGACATGGTCATCACTGTCGACGGCCGCGGTCCCTATCGCGTCACCGACGCCGCCCAGCTCGCCGCATCGAGCCTCCAGGCCGCCGGCGGACGGTTGCCGATCGACGAGAACCATTCCACCGATCTCGCCGCGCCCCAGGGCGGCCCGTCGCCGGCGCGCGGCTGGATCGTGGATCTGCAGGCGCGCGACGACGGCATCTGGGGGCGGGTCGAATGGACGGCCGCCGGCAAGGCGCTGATGTCCGACCGGGCCTACCGGCACATCTCTCCGGCAATCACCCACACCAGCCATCATCGCGTGACCGGCATCCTGCGGGCCGCGCTAACCAACCGCCCAAACCTGCGCGGCCTGGCCGCGCTCAACTCCGAACTGGAGGATTCCAAGATGGACTTGCTCACGAAGCTGCGGGAGGCCCTCGGGCTTGCCGCCGATGCCGACGAAGCCGCCGTGCTGCACTCCGTCGGCGAGCTGAAGGGTTCGACGTCGCTGCAGTCGGCCCTGGCGCCGATCGCCAAGGCCGCCGGCCTCAAGGAAGACGCCGACCAGGATGCCGTGCTGAATGCGGTCACGACGCTCGCCGCGAATGGGTCCGGCGCCGACAGGCACGGGGAAGCCGTCACCGCCCTGCAGGCGGAGCTCGCCACCGTTACCACCCAGCTCAACGAGCTGCGTACCGCCGGCGCCACGGACAAGGCCACCGCCTTCGTCGACGGCGAGATCGCCAGGGGGCGCGTCGGCGTCAAGCCGTTGCGTGACCACTACATCGCCATGCACGCGGCCGACCCGGCGCGCGTCGAGAAGGAGATCGGCGCGTTCCCGATCCTCGGCCACTCGGGCGCGACGATCGCGCCGCCGGCGAAGGACAAGGACGGCAATGTCTCGCTCCACGCCGAGCACCGCACCGCCGCCAAGCTCCTCGGGATCGACCCGGGAGCTTACGCCAAAACCCTGGCGGCCGAGGCCGCTGATGCCGAGGAGGCCGCCTGATGCCCGCCCTGACTGCTGACCGCAACACGCCGCGCGCTGACGGCGACGTAGAATCGTACGGCGTGGCCGCCGCTGCTCTGATCTATGCCGGGGCGATCGTGGCCTTGAGCGCCACCGGCTTCGCCACGCCTGGCGCGACCGCCACCACCCTCGTCACCGTGGGCCGGGCGGAGGAGCGGGTGGACAACACCGACGGTGCCGCCGGCGACGTCAAGGTGAGGGTCCGGCGCGGCGTCTTCCAGTTCGCCAACTCCGCCGGCGCCGACGAGATCACCGCCGCCGAGATCGGGGACGATTGCTACATCGTCGATGACCAGACGGTGGCCAAGACCGACGACACCGGTGCCCGCTCCGTCGCCGGCAAGGTCGTCCAGGTCGACGACAACGGCGTCTGGGTCAAGCTGGGCATCGTCTGAGAGCCCAGGCCACCCGTAACCCCCAGGCACCCCACCAGGCATCCGAACCCAAGGAACAAGTCTCATGCTCGTCAATGCCGCCAACCTCGACGCCCTGCGCGTCGGTTTCTCCACCAGCTTCCAGGGCGGGCTGGCGATGGCCTCCACGATGCACACCCGCATCGCCACCATCGTCCCGTCGTCCGCCAAGGAGCAGAAGTACGGCTGGCTCGGCAAGATCCCCAACGTCCGCGAATGGATCGGGCCGCGCGCCGTGCAGAACCTGCAGCAGCACGACTATGCCATCAAGGAGAAGCCGTGGGAGCTGACCATCGGCGTCGACCGCGACGACATCGAGACCGACAACCTCGGCATCTACACGCCGCTGTTCACCGAAATGGGCCAGTCGACCGGCGCGCACTGGGACACGCTCGCCTTCGCCCACCTGAAAAACGGCTTCACCGAGCTCGCCTATGACGGCCAGCCCTATTTCGACACCGACCACCCGGTGCTCGACGCAAACGGCGCGGAGACTTCGGTCGCCAACACCGACGGCGGGGCCGGCACGCCCTGGTTCCTCATCGACGCTTCCCGCGTGCTCAAGCCGGTGATCCTGCAGAAGCGCCGCGACTTCCAGTTCGTCGCCAAGGACAAGCTGACCGACGACAACGTCTTCACCAACAAGGAGTTCGTCTACGGCGCGGACGCCCGCGGCAACGTGGGCTTCGGCTTCTGGCAGTTCGCCTGGGGCTCCAAGCAGACGCTCAACGCGGCCAATTACGCCACGGCGCGGGCCGCGCTCAGCGGCATGAAGGGCGATTACGGCCGGCCGCTGGGCCTCATGCCCAACCTGCTCGTCGTGCCGCCGTCGCTGGAGAGCGCCGCACGCAAGATCCTCAACTCCGAGAACGCCTCGGGCGGCGAGACCAATGAGTGGAAGGGCACCGCGGAGCTGCTCGTCGTTCCCTGGCTGGCCTGACGCCTGACCGGATCAACCGCGGGGTGGAGCAGCGGTAGCTCGGCAGGCTCATAACCTGCAGGTCGCCGGTTCGAACCCGGCCCCCGCTACCAGCACTCGAGGGAGACGACATGGACGATCTGACACGCATCAAGGGTATCGGGCCGAAGACGGCCGAGGAGCTGCGCGCCAGGGGCGTGACGAGCTTCGCGCAGATCGCCGGCTTCGCGAGCACGGAGGTGCCGGTCGACGTCGCCGACCTGCTGCCGGCGAGCCGCATGGACGACTGGGGCCCGCAGGCCGTGCTCTACGCGGCAGAGAGTGTTCCCGGCGCGCCGCCCGAGGTCAATTCGGAAACGCCTCCTCAGGCTGTGGCGGTCGATGGTCCGCCTGCCGCGGCTGAACCGAAGGAGGCGGATGAGCAGCCCGCCTCCACCAATACCCCAGAGGGGAGCTCTGGTACGGCTCGCGAGGCCCCCAGCACCGGTGGCGGAACGTCGGACGGGGCGGTCGCCTCGCCGAACGTAGGGACACAGTCCGGCTCCCCGACACACGTTCGCATCGCGGCCAAGCGTGACGGATTCCGGCGGGCCGGGATGCGGCACTCCAAGGCGGCAGTCGAGCATCCGATCGACCGTTTCACTTGTCAGCAGATCGCCGCGCTGTTGGCGGAGCCGAACCTGACGGTCGAGCTCCTGACCTATGCGCGCGGCGGAACGGTCGGCGGAGCGACCTGAGGGGCGAGCCGCCCCGCTCCGAGCCATGCAACCCCGAAGCCGGGGGCCGGAGGGGATACATCACATCCTGAGCCGGGCTCAGGCCGGCCCCCGAACCTTTGAGAGACGGCGATGCCCTACGCCACCCAGGCCCAGCTGACCGACCGCTACGGCGAGACGATGCTGATCGAGCTCACCGATCGGGGCGAGACGCCGATCGGCGCCGTTGACGCCGACGTGGTCGAGCGCGCGCTGGCCGACACCGACGCGCTGATCGATGGGTTTCTGAAGGGCCGCTATCTGCTGCCGCTCGCCGCCACCCCGGCGCTGCTCGTCGACCTGGCGCTGGCGATCGCGCTCTATAAGCTGCACCGCAACGTCGCGAGCGAAAAGGTCCGGCGGGACTATGACGACGCGCTGCGGGTGCTGCGCGACATCGCGGCGGGCACCGTGCGCCTCGACGTGGACGGCGCCGAGCCGACGGCCTCGGGCTCGTCGGGCGTGCGCACCAACGACCGCGACCGGCCGCTCACGCCCGACAACCTGAAGGGCTACATCTGATGGACGGGGCGCGCATCCAGGTCACCGGCCAGGACGAGGCGTTGGAGGCCCTTCAAGGCTATGTCGAACGGGCTTCAAACCCGCGCGGCATGTTCGACAACATCGGCGCGCGCCTGGTCGTGTCGACCCAGCGTCGCTTCGAGCGCAAGCAGGGCCCGGACGGCAGCCCCTGGCCGCCGGCCATTCGGGAACTCCTTGGAGATGGCCGCCCGACACTGCGTGTTTCGGGGATCCTCGTACAGTCGCTAACCCACAACGCCACCGAGTCCGGCGTCGAGGTCGGCACCAACGTGCTCTACGCCGCCATCCACCAGCTGGGCGGCACCATCACGGCCAAGACATCGAAGGGCCTGCGCTTCAAGGTGGGGGGCCAGTGGGCCACCAAGCAGCAGGTCACCATCCCGGCCCGGCCGTTCCTTGGCATCGACGAGGACGACGAGACCGAGATCCTGGCGATCGCCCGCGACTGGATCGCGGACGACGAAGCCGGGACCGGGGCCGCACCATGACGCTCGTCTCCGACATCAAGACGCGCCTCGAGGCGGAGGTGACGGCGCTGACCGGCCGAGTCGACGAGGTGGCCGACCTCGCCGTCCTCGTCAGCACCGGGGCACTGCCGCAGCGGAATCCCGCCGCCTTCGTCGTGCCGCTCGGCTTCGACGGTGGCACCCCGGACGCCGCGGCCGGGCTCTACCGCCAGTCCACCACCGAAACCGTCGGCGTCATCCTGTTCGTCGAGGCCGCCGGCGACCCGCGCGCCAGGCGGGCGCTCGCCACGGTCGACCAGCTCAAGGACGCCGTCGTGGCGGCGATCGCCGGCTGGGCGCCGGACGATGCCATCGGCGTGTTCGTCGCCCGGCGCGGGCGGCTCGTTTCGGTGAACGCCGGCACAGTCATCTACCAGATCGATTTTTCACTCATGGACCAGCTGAGGATCGCCTCATGACCAGAACCACACCCAGGAAGGGCGGCTCGTATGCTCGCAAGGACGGCAAGCTCGAGCGGCGGCAGTGGACGGAGCCGCGCAAGGAGCGCCCGGCAGCTCCCCCCACCCCCTCTCCGCAAGGAGCAGGCGGGCAGAAAGGCAAGGGCGTGAAGGAGGGATCGTCCAATGCCTGACCCAATCAAGTGGCGCTCGACCATTGCACTCGCGAAGATCGAGACGACCTACGGCACCGACGCCGAGCCCGTCGGTAGCGACGGCATGCTGATGACGGACGTGCAGCTGCGCCCCCAGGAAGGCGAGGACGTTGGCCGCGAGCTCGAGTTCGCCCAGCTCGGCAACCAGGGCACGCTGGTGGCGGCCGTCCGGGCGGTGCTCTCAGGCGCCACCGAGCTGGTGGGCTCCGGCACGGCCGGCACGGCGCCCAAATGGGGCGTGCTGGCGCGGGCCTGCGCGCTTGCCGAAACGACCCAGGCGGGCGTCGACGTGGTCTACAACCCGGTGTCGGACGATCACGAGAGCGCCACCTTCTATTTCTGGAAGGGCGGCACCCGGCACGTCCTGTTGGGGGCCCGCGGAACGGGCGTCATCGAGATTCCGGCGCAAGGGGTGCCGCGCATCCGCTGGACCTTCACCGGGCTCTATGTCGCGCCGTCGGAAGAGACGCGCGTCACGCCCGACCTGTCGGGCTTCGAGGCGCCGATCGTCGGCAGCCACGCCAATACGCCGGCCTTCACGGTCGGGGGCGAGTCCCTGGTGCTGCGCAACTTCCAGCTCGACCTGGCCAACGATGTACAGCCGCGGCTGCTCATCGGGCGCGAGGATATTCTGATCGTCGATCGCGCCGAGGTGATCTCGGCCAGTGTCGAGGCGGTACCGCTCACCACCTTCGACCCGTTCGCCGCGGCCAAGGACAAGACGGAAGTCGCTGTGAGCATCACCCACGGCACCGCTGCGGGCAAGATCTCCACCATCGCCGCGCCGAAGTGCGAGGTTCAGCGCATGACCGGGTTGGAGAACCAGCAGGGCATCGTCGAGTGGCCGCTCAGCTTGAGCCCGAAGTTCGACTCCGGCGACGATCAGTTCACGATCACGCTGACGTGAGGGGTGGGTGGTGAGTGGTGAATAGGGATGCTTCGCCCGGCCGCCATCTCCCACTCACTACTTACCATCGCCACCAACCACACACCCCGAAGGAGCCCCATGTTCAAGCTCGATGCCAATCCCACCTTCACCCGCTCCGTCGAGGTGCTGGTGCCGGCCGACGGCGGCCACCGCAAGGAGACGCTGAGCGCCACCTTTTGCGTGCTCGACGTCGAGGAGGCCGGCCGCTACGACCTCTACGACCGGCAGGGCACACGCGACTTCCTGGAGCGCGTCATCCAGCGCCTCGACGATATCGCCGGCGAGGACGGCAAGCCGGTGCCCTATTCCGACGCGGTACGCGACCAGGTCCTGGCGCTGCCCTATGCGCGGCTGGCGCTCGCCAGGGCGTATTTCGAGGCGGTCGCCGGGGCCGCAAGGGGAAACTGAAATGGGCTGCCCGGGCCTGGGCGACGGGCAGCCTGAGCGACAGCTCACCCGTTGCGCCTGGCGGCGCTCCCGGCGACGAGCCCGAGGCGGTGGCGGATGCCCGCGCCGGGGGGGCTTCGCAGGAGGCGCTCGACGCCATCCGCGAATCGCTGGGAGCGCCGGCCGCCGTGCGCGCCGGTCCCGGCTCGGGAGTATGGCCTCAGAACGCCGAAACGGTCGCCGCCTTCCTGTGGATCTCCAGCCAGTGGCGGACGCAGAGCCTCGGCGGCGGCATGACACCTGCCCGGCTGACCTTCATCGGACTGGACTATGCAGGCGTCCGGGCCGGGCTCGACGCGGCGGGCATCGCCGTGACGCGGGAGCTGTGGCTCGGGCTCCAGGTGATGGAAGCCGCGGCGCTCGAGGCATTGAACGAGTGAGCGGGGCGCGCCCATGACACTGCGCCTCGCCCTTGTCATCGACGGCAACGCCGAGGGCGCCAGGAAGGCCGCCGAGGAGACCCAGCGCGCCGTCGGCGGTCTGGGGCGCCAGTCCGGCACGGCCGCCCAGGGCATGCGCCGCACCTCGGCCGAGGCCGCGGGGCTGACCAGGGCCAACCAGGGGCTGGCCGCCTCGTTCCGCAATGCTGCCGGTTCCGTCGCGGTGATGCACGGCCCGCTTGGCGGCATAGCCTCGCGCCTGTCCGCCACCGGGATGCTCGTGGGGCGGATGGGGCTGGCCATGGGCGGGCTTGCCATCGGCATCGGCGGTGTGACGTTTGCCGCCCAGCGCGGGGTGCGCGCCTTCGCCGAATACGAGCGCGCCCAGCTCACCACCCAGCAGGTGATCCGCGCCACCGGCGGCGCGGCGGGGCGCACCGCGCAGGACATCGAGACGCTGTCGCGCGAGATCGGCCTCGGCACGCTCGCCTCCACCACCGGCGTGCGCCAGGCCGCCCAGCAGCTGCTGACCTTCCGCACCATCGCCGGGGAGACCTTCGACGACACGCTGCGCCTGGCCCAGGACCTGGCGGCCGTCGGCTTCGGCACCGTGGCCTCGTCGGCGGTGCAGCTCGCCAAGGCGATGGAGGATCCCGAACAGGGTTTGACGGCGCTGCGCCGGGTAGGCATCAGCTTCACCGCCACGCAGCGCGAGCTGATCAGGAACTTCAACGAGACCGGCCGCACCGCGGAGGCCCAGCGGGAAATCCTCAAGGCGGTCGAGCAGCAGGTCGGCGGCGCCGGGGCCGCGGCCGCCGGCGGGCTTTCGGGCGCCTTCGATACGCTGGTCGAGAACACCGGTCGGTGGTTCGAGCTCATCGGCGGGGGCATCGCGGACATCACCAACCTGGCCGGCGGCCTGCAGGCGGTCGCTGACGGGGTCGGTGCCGTCAACGACGCGATGAGTTCCGAAGGGGGCATGAATGGGTTCCTGGCCGACGCGCGCCAGGAGATCGACCAGATCGAAGCGGCGCAAAAGGCTCTTCAGACCGGACTCCGGTTACCGGGGGCCGATGCGCAAATTCGTGAGTGGGAGCGGCAGAAGGAAGCCATCCAGGCCAATATCGACGAGGTCGAGCGCTTCGGCCGCGCACAGCGCCAGAGCATCGACGTTCGTTCCCGCAAGGCGGCGGAGGAGATCGCGCAGGGGCGCATCGACGGGGTGGTCAAGGGCCTCGAGGAGGAGGCCGCGGCGCTGCGGCGCACCGAAGTCGCCCAGGCCCAGCTCGATGCCGTCAAGAAGGCCGGCGTGGCGCTGAACTCCGAAGCCGGCCAGGTCATCGCAGGCCTGGTGGCGCGCAACCACGCATTCGCCGAGGCCCAGACGCGCGCCGCCCAGGCGGGCGAGGCTGCCCAGGCCGCCTGGGAATCGGGCCGGCAGTCGGTCGGCGACCTGACGGGCGCACTGCAGATCGAGCTCGACATGCTGCGCGCCACCGATCCGGTGATGCGCGAGATGATCGGCTTGCGCGACACGCTCGCCTTCGCCACGGCCGAGGAGGAAGCCGCGGTGCGCGGCCTGATCACGGCGCGCGAGAGGGAAGCGGCGGCCATCGACCGTCTCGACGACCACCGTGCCGTGGCGCGCGGCTTCTTCCAGGACATGCGGTCGGGCTTCCAGGAGGGCGCCTCGATCGCCGACACCTTCGCCAACGCGCTGGTGCGCGTGGCCGACCGGCTGGCGGAACTGGCGACCAACGATCTGCTCGACGTTCTGCTCGGCAAGCAGGGCAGCTCCGGAACCGGGATCTTCGGCACGCTGCTCGGTTCGGTGGCCGGGAGCCTGTTCGGCGGCGGCGCCCCGACCAACATCGTGCCCAGCGCTCTGGGCAACGTCTTCAGCGCCGGCCACGTGCATGCCTTCGGGCTGGGAGGAGTGTTGGGGGGAGGCGTCGTCGATCGCCCGACGTTCTTTCCGATGGCCAACGGCGCCGGGCTGATGGGCGAGGCGGGTCCGGAGGCCATCATGCCGCTGAAGCGCGGCGCCGGCGGCCGACTCGGCGTCGAGGCGTCCGGCGGCGGCAGCCCGGTGGTGATCCACTACAGCCCGCAGATCGACGCCCGCGGCGCCGACAGGGAGGGGATGGCCCGCATAGAGGCGCAGATGGCCCGCGACCGGCGCGACATGCCGCGGGTGGCGCTGCAGGCGGTGCGCGAAGCCCAGTCGCGCCGCGAGCAGGGGTTCAGCTGATGGTGGGGTATTAGCCGATGGCCATCGCCTTACCCCGCGCCTTCATTCACGACCTGCCGATCATCGGGCTGGAGTTCACGCTCGAGCCGATGGCGGAGCTCGCGCCCACGCGCTCGGGCCGGACCATCGCCAAGAACCTCGGCCCGTCGTTCTGGCGGGCCCAGTGGCAGTCGCACCGCATGCTCGAGGACGAGTTCGGCGAGGTGCGCGCCTGGCACGCCACACTGCTCTCCTACGAGGCGTTCTACGGCTACGACAAGCTCAGGGAATACCCGCTGCTCTACAAGCACGGCTGGGGCGACCTGGAGGTGGGCGGGCTGGCGTTCGACGGGACGGCGGCGCTGGACGCCGTCGCCGCGAACACCAAGGAGATCGATCTGTCGGCGCTGCCGGCAGGCTTCGGCCTCAGGCCCGGCGACTACCTGGCGTTCGACTACGGGACCGACAGCCGGGCCCTGCACATGGTGGTCGCCGGCGGCGACGCCGACGGGGCGGGCGAACTGACGGTTGAGGTCCGGCCGCACGTGCGCACGGGCTGGGAGGCGGCCGCGACGGTCGATCTCCATCGCGCCACGGCGAAGTTCCTGATCCTGCCCGACACCTGGTCGGCGCCGGCCGAGGCGCCGCACTTCGGGCGCGTCTCCTTCGAGGCGATCCAGACGCTATGATCACCCTCACCACAGCCCAGCAGGAGGCGCTCGCCAGGCGTCACGTCGAGCGGCGCATCTTCGTGTGGTGCGACGCGCTCGATGACATGGGCGATCCCGACCCGGCGGGCTTCTGGAACGACGTCGGCACCGTCGAGATCAACGGCCGGACCTATGTCGGCTCGGGCCCTCTGGTGAAGGTCGCCACGCTGTCGGCGTCCACCGACATGACGATCCCCGGCCTGCGCGTCACGCTGTCGGGGCTGCCGGCCGAGGTCGCGGCCCTGGTGCGCGGCTCCACTGTGGGTCAGCGCCCGCTCGAGGTGCACGTCGGCATCTTCGACGTGGACACGAACACCCTGATCCCGCCGCTGATCCCGCGCTTCGTCGGCGTGGTCGACGACATCGACATCACCACCCCGGAGGCCGGGGGCGAGAGCACCGTCGTGCTGACCTGCGAGTCCACGTCACGGGCGCTGACCATCAGCCGCACCGGCACCCGGTCGGACGCCACCCAGCACGAGCGCGACCCGGACGACGACATCTATCGCCACACGAACCTGCAGAGCGAGCGGCCGGTGTACTTCGGGCGCAAGGGGCCGCGGTCCGAGCGCAGGCGGGGGCGGAGGCTGTGATGGTCAACCGCAAGCGCATCGTCGTGACGCTCTACCGCGCCTGGCGCCTGCGCTCCTTCGCGTGGGGCTCGGCGGACTGCCTGCACTTCGCCTCGGCGTGTGCGGCGGCAATCACCGGCCATGACCCGGCGACGGCGCTGAAGCGGCGCTATTCGAGCGAGACCGGCGCGCGCCGCGTCATGGTCAACGAGGGCTGGCGGGACATGGGGGACGTGGCGGCCTCGCTGCTGCCGGAGATCCCGCTGGCCCACGCCCGCTCCGGCGATTGGGCGCATGTCGAGGATGAGCAGGGCCGCGACGGCATCGGCGTGGTGTGCGGGCATATGATCGCGGCCAGAACAGAAGCGGGCATGGGGCAGGTGCCGCTGTCGCACGCCAAGCGCGCATTCAGGGTCGAATGATGATCTTCGTTCTCACCCTGGTCGCCGCGCTCATCTTCGCTTCGGCCCCGGCACAGGCCGATCCGATATCGGCCGCCATCGTCGGCTTCATCGGGCTGACCGGCACGGCCGCCGCTGTCGGCACGGCCGCCATCACCGCAGCCCTGTCGATCGGCGCGTCCTACCTCGCCAACAAGCTGCTGGCGCCCAAGCAGCAGAAGCCCGCCGGCGGCGTGGAACTCGACATCCGCATCGACGCCGATGTGCCGCAGTCGCTCATCGTCGGCCGCGCCGTCACCGCCGGGTCGCTGTTCTACGGCGAGTCGCACGGGGACAAGAACCAGCACTTCGTCGACGGCATCGCGATTGCCGACCACCCTTGCGAGGGACTGGTCAAGGTGTTCGTCGACGGCCAGGACGAAAGCTGGGTCGCGGGCGGGGCGTTCCGCGGCAATGAACTCACGTCCTATGCCAGGGACGGCCGCGAGTACCTGCATTTCGTGTTCAAGGATGGCAGCCAGACGAGCGCCGACAGCTTCGCCGTCACCCATCTTGCCAGCCATCCGCAGCGGCCCTGGACGTCGGGCTTCGTCGGGCGAGGCATCGCTTACGTCCGCACCAACACCATGTACGAGCCCGAGCTGACGCCGAGCCCGATGCGCTGGCGCTTCGTGGTGGACGGCATCGCGCTCTATGACCCGCGCAAGGACTCCACCGTGTCCGGCGGATCCGGGACGCACCGCTTCGACGACCTGTCGACGCACGAGTTCAGCGCCAACCTGCCCCTCATCGCCTACAACATGCTGCGCGGCATCCGCGTGGCCGACCACAACGGCGATCCGCAGCACTTCTACGGACTGGAAGACACCCCGGCCGAGGCGTTGCCGCTCGACGTGTGGTTCGCCGCCATGAACGAGGCCGACGTCGAGGTGGACGGCGAGCCGCAGTTCCACGGCGGGGCCGAGATCACCGTCGACACCGAGCCGCTGGAGACACTGCGCGAGATCGTCAAGGCCTGCGACGGCAGGTTCGTGGAGGTCGGCGGGGTCTACAAGCTCTACGTCGGGGCGCCGGGCCTGCCGGTGCTCGCCTTCGACGACGGGATGGTGCGGGCCGATGAAGAGGACGTGTTCCGCCCCATCCGGCCGCTGGAACAGCGCATCAACCACGTCACGGGCAAGTACACCAGCCCGATCGATGGCTGGGTGCCCAAGGTGGCGCCGCCGCGGGAGTTCCCCGGTGGCGTGGCGATCGACGGCCGGCGCGTGTCGGGCAACCTCGACGCTCCGATGATCCAGTCGGGCAATCATGCCCAGCGCATGATGCAGCAGATGCTCGCCCGGGCTCGCAAGGAACGCCGCCACAAGCTGCCGCTGCCGCCGTCGTGCTGGGGGCTGGAGCCCGGCGACATCGTCGAATGGACCAGCGAGCGCAACGGGTATGTCGACAAGCTCTTCGAGGTCGATGCCGTCGAGGACTATCACGACCTGTCGACCACGGTGTCCCTCACCGAGGTCGACGAGACCGATTACGACTGGGACGCGGCCACCGACCTGATCCCCGAGGCCGACGGCTCGCTGGTGACCGACCGACCCGATCCCAAGGTGGTTGACGGGTTCTCCGTCGAGGCCTCCCTGCACCCCAGCGACAGCGGGGCGCTGCGCCCGGCGATCCGGGTCTACTGGACCGCCCCGGAAGACGCCGACGTGGTCGCGATTCATGTGGAGCACCGGCGGCCGTCGCAGGCGAGCCAGATCGCGGAAGCCTCGAGCAGCGAGCCCGAGGCGGAGGAGCTGATCATACTGTCCGGACTCCAGTCGCTCACCGACTACGAGGTGCGCGGGCGTTTCCAGAGCCGCGAGGGCTACTCCACGGACTGGTCGCTGTGGATGCCGGTCACCACGCTCGACGGGCGCATCGGCGCGTTGGACATCCTCGACAACGCGATCACGGCGGCGAAGATCAACGACGCCGCGGTGACGGCGGCCAAGCTGGCCGACGAGGCGGTGACGCTGGCGAAGTTCGCCTCGGATCTGTCGCCGGTTCGCCTGGTGTCATCCTTGCCGGCTTCGGGTGTCGCGGGCGAAACGGTCTACCTGACGACCGACGGCAAGCTCTATGTCTGGAACGGCACGGCATGGAGCGCCGAGGTGGCCGATGCCAGCGTCGCTGCGGGCTCGATCACCGAGACCGAGATTGCCGACGATGCCATCAGCACGCCCAAGCTCGCGGCCAACGCGGTAACGGCGGCGAAGATCGCGGCGAACACCATTACCGCCAGCGAGATCGCCGCGGACACCATCACGGCGGGACAGATTGCGGCCGGCGCGATCAGCACCGACGAGCTGGCGGCCGAGGCCGTGACGGCTGCCAAGATCGCGGCCGGGACCATCAGCGCCGACCTGATCGCGTCGAAAGCCATCACGGCCGAAAAGCTGGCCATCGCCAACTTCGAAAATCTGTTCGAGAACGGCGGGTTCGAGACTGGCGTTCTGGACCCGAGCACTGCCAATGGCGGCACCGGGGGAACGTGGAGCATCGCATCGAGCGAGCAGCGGTCGGGCTCCTATGCTTTGCAGTATGACCCGACCGGCCAGACGGCCAACGGGGTTGTGCAGCAAGAGATTGAGGTCTCCGAGGGCCAGAGTGTCTATCTGGAAGCATGGGCCAAGGCAGGAGCAGGAACAGCAAACCAAGCCCGCGTGAGGATCGCGTGGTTTAACTCGTTTGCATCCTTGATAACCATAGACAATAGTGATGACATAACCCCAACCAGCGAATATCAGAAACTCACCGTCAAGGCCACTGCTCCCACTGGTGCGGCTTCGGCGCGCCCGGCTCTCCTCGTGCTTAATGATGGCGGCGATGCCACCACCTACTTCGATGACGTCTACCTCCGCGAGCCCTTCGGCGGCGAGCTGATCGTCGATGGTTCGATCACCGGCGACCACCTCGATGTCAACACGATCACGGCGACGAATATCGCTGCGAGCACCATCACCACCGACGAGATCTCGGTCGGCGGGGTGGAGACTGGCAACCTCGATCTTGAGGCGGCCACCGCAGCGGCAAGCGCGTTCACAGGAGGGTCGGATGAAACGGTAGACCGATTCACCAGACTGGAGGCCCAAAGCGCAACGATCACGACGGCGAGCGACTACAAGGTTCTCATAATGTTCACCGCGCAGTTCAGGAAGTCGTCTTCTGACTGCCGGGTCACGCTTTATATACGCCGGGACGGAACCGATATTAGAACTACCGCCTTCGTCTATTTAGTCCATTCGGGGACGGAGAAGCGCATTACCTACTCGCTTCAGTATGTGGACGAATCACCTCCAGACGGATCGCCAACATATTACATCGAGGTCCAGTCTTCGGTGGACGGGGAATTTCATATATCGGCCCGTCAGCTAGTTCTCACGACACTGAAGAGGTGAGAGTATGAAGTACACCGTATATGTCGCGTCAGGTAAAATTCTGCGATCGGGGACTTGCTCGGTGTCAGACGTCGAACTTCAGGCCAGGGCCGGGCAGTCGGTGCTGGTGGGCGTCGGTTGCGACGACCTGACGGAATATGTCGTCAATCCAGGCACGGAAGACGCTGCGCCGGCGACCCGCCCCACGATTGCCGATCTCTCCACCGTGCCCGAGGGCACGCGGGTGTTCGTCAACGACATTGATCACGGCGTCTGCGATGACGGCAAGGTCGAGATCGAGAGCGGCATTCCCGGCACTTATCGCGTGCGGCTCGATCCGCCGTTCCCGTGGCAGCCGTTCGAGGCCGAGGTGGTGGTCGCATGAAGGTCAATCCCGACCCGCCGCTCGACGACTACAAGGCCGCGATGCTGGCCAGGGTCGACGCCGAGGCCGAGGCCTTCCGGCACCGCTTCATCACGCCCGGCGCCGGCCAGGCGATGGTCTACCTGGTCAAGGAAGCCGAGGCCCGGGCGCTCCAGGCTAACCCGTCAGCCGTCGTGCCCCACGTCGCGGCCGAGGCATCGGCGCGCGGCATCCCCGCGGCCGACGTGGCGCAGCTCGTCATCGACACGGCCGACAACTGGCGCGGGCTTTCCGCGGCGATCGAGGGACAGCGTCAGGGCGCGAAGATTGCGATCGAGGCGGCGGCGACCATCGCAGATGTGAGGGCCGCGGCCGATGTGGATTGGGAATCGCTCGTTCAGCCATGAGGAGGGCGTGACTTTATGCGGCTCTGAAGGGCCTTCCTGCGCCCGCTGAAGGCGGGGGCCGGGGTGCGTCAACACCCCGAACCGGGAGCTGGAACTCCCACGACCTCAACTCGGCCGCCGAAGTCGGCCGTCCCGCCACCGCAGCGCTCGCGGCGGGCGGATCGTGGGTGAAATCATGTCGAATGTGGAGTCAAATTTCCGCCCCGTCGAGCCGGTGCGCCCCGTGGCCCCCTATATCGGCGGCAAGCGCAACCTGGCGGGCCGGCTCGTGGAGCTGATCGAGGCCACGCCGCACACCACCTATGCCGAGCCCTTCGTCGGCATGGGCGGGGTGTTCCTGCGGCGCCGCCTGGCGCCCAGGGCGGAAGTGATCAACGACCTGTCGGGCGATGTCGCCGGGTTCTTTCGGGTGCTCCAGCGGCACTATGTGGCCTTCCTCGAGATGCTGCGGTTTCAGATCACCAGCCGGCGCGAGTTCGAGCGGCTCGGCCGGACGGACCCGACGACGCTCACCGATCTGGAGCGAGCGGCGCGCTTTCTCTATCTCCAGCGCACCGCCTTCGGCGGCAAGGTGAGCGGGCGGACCTTCGGGGTGGCGGTGGAGCGGCCGGGGCGTTTCGATGTGACCAGGCTGCAGCCGATGCTGGAGGCCCTGCACGAGCGCCTCGCCGGGGTGGTGATCGAGTGCCTGCCCTATGGCGAGTTCATCGCCCGCTACGACCGGCCGGGCACCTTGTTCTACCTCGACCCGCCCTACGAGGGCTCCGAGGACGACTACGGCAAGGGCGTCTTCGGCCGCGCCGACTTCGAGGCCCTGTCCGCGCAGCTCGCCGGCATTAGGGGCCGCTTCGTCCTGTCGATCAACGATACGAAGCCCGTTCGAGCCGCCTTCGAAGACTTCTTGATGACCCCTGTGAAGACGACGTACACGCTCGCCAAGGGGGCTGCGGCGCCAGCGCGGGAGCTGATCGTCACCGGGCCGAATCGTGTAACCTGACCGTCCAGACATGCGAATGGAGGGCAGACGATGGCGAAGCCAGAGATGACGATCGAGGATCTGTTCGAGGAGAAGGCCCGTGCCGGCGACGGCACCTATGCCATCGCCCTGGCGCTGCTGAAGCTGGCGGACATACAGGCGGACGACAGCAGGTCCCGCAGCCTTGCCAGCCGGGAGCGAGTGCTAGGTCTCGAATCGATCGCCCAAGCCCTGCACGCACAGACGTGAACGGCAGGCGCACCCTCGATTTTCGTGGGCCAGGATAAACGTCGCGTGGGCCACAATGCCTGGCGCGCTACAGCCGGGCATCGAGTTTCCGGCGACCGCGAGAAAATAATCGCGGCAAACCTGTGGGCAACGTGTGGATAAGCTGTGGATTCACGGGGCCAATGGCGAACTCCCGGTGAACAAAGCGGGAAACGGGGGCGAGTCCCTGATTCGGACGGACTTTGTTCCCGTTCGGTTCGAAAGCTTGAACAAGCGCCATCGGTCTCATACATCCATGAGTACCAGCGAAACCGCTTGCGCCCCTCGCAATCTCGTAACGAGTAATCATCCCCGTTCATGGCTGCTGCCCGCAACGTCACCGCCGTCCTTGGCCCCACCAACACCGGCAAGACGCACCTGGCGGTCGAGCGCATGCTCGCCAGCCCGAGCGGCATGATCGGCTTGCCGCTCAGGCTGCTGGCGCGCGAGGTCTACGACCGGGTGCGCCAGCGCGCCGGCGACTCGGCCGTGGCGCTGGTGACGGGGGAGGAAAAGATCATTCCGCCCGAGCCGCGCTACTGG
>JBBDTC010000104.1:0-7795 GCA_040904625.1 Gammaproteobacteria bacterium | reverse complement strand
CGGGCCCTTAGGGGAATGGTGTTGGCCGTGATCGTGTCCTGCGCCGTTCGATAGTGCACCCATGAACGGATAGGCGAGGGCGGCGGCGAGCATGAACACACCCGCGGCGCGCCGCACGGCAGGGCGTTGCAGCAGCGGCGGCGCGCGGCCGGCCAGGGTGGCCGCAGCGATCAGCGCCGGGCTGGTGCCGAGCCCGAAGGCCGCCATGATCAGCGCGGCGCGCGCCGGCGCCGCGCTGCTCGCGGCGAAAGCCAGTGTGGCGTATACCATGGCGCAGGGTAGCCAGCCCCAGATCATGCCGAACAACCAGGCCGCCGGCAGGCTGCGGATGGGCACCAGGGCCTGACCCGGACGGCGCAAGACGCGCCACGCGCGTGCGCCGAGCCGCTCGAGCAGCGCCCCCGGGTGGCGCACGCCGAGCAGGCCGAGGCCGGCGCTGGCGAGGACCAGCGCGGCGGCGATGCGCAGCGCGAGATAACCGGATTCGCCGGGCAGGACACCGGCAATGCGTGCACCGAGCAGTCCCACGGCGGCGCCGGCCAGGACATAGCTCGCGATACGGCCACCGTTGTAGGCGAGGGCGAACGGCAGCATGCCGCGGCGCTCCACGCTGCGCGGGGCGAGGGCGAAGGCCAGCGCACCGATCACTCCGCCGCACATGCCGATGCAGTGCAGCTGGCTGAGCAAGCCCAGGTTGAAGGCCAGCAGCAGGTCGACCAGCAAGGGGTTGGCGCTCATCGCGGCGCGCCCCCGGCCGGCCGCCGTTGATGATGATCAAGACCTCGCTGGCAGAGTCGATTAAGCTGAAACCACCGAATCCACCGCGAGTCAGACCGATCATGCCCGAATCCCTTGTCCATACCCTGGTCGCCGAATGCATGACCCATTTCGTGATCAGCGTCTCGCCCTACGACTCGCTGGCGCGGGCGTGGGAACTGATGATGACCAATCAGATCCGCCGCCTGCCGGTGCTGGACGACGGCCGTGTGGTCGGCATCGTGACGCAGACCGATATTCTCAACGCGAAATCTGCCGATCCGGCGCACCGCCTGGCGCTGGCAGAAGTCGCCCGTGAGCTGGACAGCCTCATCGTCAGCACCGTCATGACCAAGAACCCCATCACCATTTTCGACAACGATACCGCCGGCCACGCGGCCGAACTCATGCTCGAGCACAAGATCGGCGGCTTGCCCGTAGTCGATACGCAAGGCACCCTGCTCGGTCTCATCACGGAATCCAATTTGTTTCGCCTGCTGGCCCGCCGCTGGCGCGAGGACAACCTCATTTTCTCCGGCGCGCGTTGAGCGCGTCGTTCTCAATAAATCAGGAGCCGACATGTCGATTGAACAGACCATGCGCACCCGACTCGAAACCATGCGTGAAGAACTCGCCGCGCGCCGTGAGCGCCTCCAGGAACATGGCCGCGAAGGGGTGCCGGCGGATTTCGCCGACCAGGTGACGGCGCGCGAGAACGACGACGTGGTCAAGTCCCTGGCTGTCCAGATCGACGGCGAGCTGCGCCAGATCGCGGCCGCGCTCGCGCGTATCGAAAGTGGCGACTACGGCCGCTGCACGCAATGCGGAGAGCCCATCGCGCCAGCCCGACTCGAGGCCCTGCCCTTCGTCGAACACTGTGTGGGCTGCGCCAGCTGAATCCGCGCCCCGGCCATCACAGCCGCCCTGATCCTGTCGAAGGGCGTGGCTGAGGTGCAGGGCGTCCTTCGACAGGCTCAGGGCGAACGGTCGGGTTCCCTCAGTCCGCCCGACAGGCTCAGGGTGAATGCTGTGTGCGAAACGACGCTTCAGTTCACCTCGTGCAGGTCGCGCGGGCCCTTGATCACGGTGAACCATCACCGTCGATACCGGCTTTGGCCCTGAGCGCGGCCATGTCGATGAGGACACTCGATCCGAGCTGACGGGCGAGATGCTCCTCGTGCACATAGCCGTACTCCTCGAGCAGCAGATAGGCCTGGCGCGCTTGCGGACTGCTCGGATCGGCCTCGATGGCCGCGGCGAGCAGCATCTCCATCTCCGGCACAGCCGGCTCGGGTTCGCTGGTGCGCAGCGCGATGATGGCCAGCTTGTAATAAATCGCCGCACGCGTTGCGCCGTCGACATCCGCGTTGGCCGCGAGATGGCTGCGCATCAAACGGGCCGCGATGAAATCTTCGACCGCGCGGATACGGTTGCCGGGCGCCAGCGTGAGGCTGGTGGCATGGTCGAAAATCTTGAGCGCACGATCCAGGTTGGGAACGCCTGCCAGGCTGCCGGCATGGCGCTTGAGTGCCGCGCGCCAGGTCTCGACACGCTGCGCGAGGTAGTAGGGGAGGTCTTCCCGGGTGGCGTATTCAGCGAGAAATTCGTCGACCCGGTCGAGGTTGCTGGCCGTACCGATGGCGACGCGCAGGTATTGCACCATGATGCCCCGGTACTCCGCTTCCACCGGGTCCAGTCCGGGTTCCAGCAGGCGCTGTTCGAGCAGTGTCAGAGCGGTATCGAACTGACGGGTGGCAACCAGCAGCAGGGCGCGGGATTCGGGCGGCACGTCCTCGAGTTGCATCCTTGCGATGAGGCGCTGGCCGAACAAGGCCTGGGATTCGGACGGCAGACGCGAGTGGCACGCGACACAGTGATCGGTCAGCTCCATCAAGGAGTAGTAGGCGTAATCCGGCCATTCCTGCTGGAACGAGGCGGCAATGTCCTGGACGAGACGATCGAACGAGCGCGCCAGAAAGGTGAACTCGGTGTCCTGGCTGCGCCCGTGCTCGACCAGCGCGTTCGATGCGATTGTCAGCACCTCGAGTTTGGCGTCGACGAGTTCGCGGTCCCAGGGCGTGACGTCGGCACCGCCCCGCACGCTCAACGGCAGCAGGTAGGCAATGGCATCGTAGACGTCGCGCATGACGTCATCGGTATTGGCCGCATTGCCGGCACCGCTCGCGAGCAGGCAGGACAAGGCCACGGGGAGGCACAGGTTTCTCATAGAGGACTTCCGGGTGAAGGGTGGGGATTGAAGTTTGCGTTTGGGATTCGATCGGCCGCGCTGTTCAGCGTACCAGCGTCACCGGGCAGTGGGCATGGCTGGTCACCTGCGTGCTGACGCTGCCGAGCAGCAGGCGACTGAAGTTCGATTGGCCACGGGTGCCGAGCACGATCAGGTCGCAGCCATGTTCATCGGCGTACTGGCAAATTTGTTCGGATACCTGCCCCCAGAGCTGCACGGTGGCTTCGATACGGGCGCCATCACCGCAAGCCGAAACCGTCGCCGGCAGCAGCTCCTTGGATGCGTTGGCCTCGACGGTCGCGCGGATCTCCTCGGCTGTCATCGAGGAGTAGGGCACAGTGGCGGGCCAGATCGCTGGGCCCATGGCATTGAGCATGACGGCGTCGTCGTTGTGAACGGTGACAACGGCGATGCCGGCGCCGGTGGTACGCGAAAGCATGCCGGCGAAGCGCGCGGCATGCAATGCGTGATCGGAGCCATCGGTCGCGAGCAGGATATGGGTGATCGTCTCCATGGTCGGCGGCGCCTCCGCGCAATATGATGAGGTCGAAGAGGGGGAGAGTTTAGCGCGCCGGGGCCGGCCTGGGGTCAGTTCGACCTGCGCGCCACGGGCCGCCGGTCATGACCGGCGGCGCCCTCCGAGTTACACAGCTTATTGAAGCGCGCGCCGGCACGATATCCGTGGTTTCCGAAGCGCCGCCGCGCGCCACCACACCCGAGGGGAGCATCGCATGATTCTGGATGGCATACGCGTACTCGATTTCACTCAATATCTCGCCGGTCCGACCGTCACCCGCCTGATGGCCGAGATGGGCGCCGACATCATCAAGGTCGAACGCGGTCCCGCCGGCGACCCATCGCGCGCCCTGCCGGCGGTCAAAAACGGCCGCAGCGGCTACTTCGTCCAGCAGAATCTGGGAAAGCGCAGCCTGTGCCTGGACATGGATCACGCCGCGACCGACGACATCGTGCGCGATCTGGTCCGCAACGTCGACGTCGTGGTGGAAAATTTCGGTCCGGGCGTGATGGACAAACGGGGCTGGGATTTCGCCTCGCTGCAGGCCTTGAATCCACGCCTGGTGATGGCCTCGATCTCGGCTTTCGGGCGCAACAGCCCGCTTTCGCACAAGACCGGCTTCGACTGGATAGCGCAGGCTTTCGCCGGCGTCATGGCCGTGACCGGGCCACGCGGCGGCGCCCCGCATCCGGTCGGCATGGGCATGGCCGACGTCAATGCCGGCGTGCATGCCTTCTCGGCCATCGGCTATGCGCTGTTCAATCGCGAGCGCACGGGGCGCGGGCAGTGGATGGACATCTCCATGATCGACTGCCTGTTCCACATGCATGAGATCAACCTGCAGGTGAACCAGATCACCGACGGCCAGTTCCAGCCGGGACCGGTCGGCAACCACCATCAACTGCTCTGCCCGTGCGGCGTCTACAAAGGTCCCGAGGGCTATATCGCACTCCTCATCGTGCAGCCGCAATGGAAGAATATGTGCCGGGCAATGGAACGTCCCGACCTCGAGAGCGACCCACGCTTCGCCGAATCGCCTGAACGTGCGCGCAATCAGGAAATCTTGATCCCGATGATCGAAGCATGGCTCGCGACCTTCCCCAGCGATGCCGCCGCCCTCGAACGACTCGAAGCCTGTCGCGTCCCCTGCGGCCCGGTCCTCAACCCGACCGACGCCGTGACACATCCGTATTTCGTCGAACGCGGCACGGTGCGTGCCGTCGAAGATCCGATACTCGGCGAACTCAAGCTGCCCGGCTTCCCACTGCGATTCTCTGGGCAGAGCGACTATCCGGCACGCCAGGCACCCTTGCTGGGGCAGCACAACACAGCCGTACTGAGCGAAGTCGCCGCCTACGACGAAGCGCGCATCGCAGCGCTCACCCAAGACGGCGTGCTGCACGCGGCAGCCAACTGAATTAAAGATTTAAAGGGGACGGAGAGATTAAAATTTAACCACTGACTCGCACCATCACGCTCGAAGTGGTTAAATTTTAATCTCTCCGCCCCCTTTCCCCGCGGCGCCGCTGTCTACAGGCACCGGCGGGGCGCGGGCTGTTCCGATTCGCTGAGGAGAAAGACTGATGAAGATGATGTGGTTCCACTTGATGCCCTATACCGAGCTGCCCGAGGACTTCAAGGAGAAGCACCCTTCTGTGTGGATCGACATCGACCCCAAGCTCTTCGATCCGCACCGCGGCCACCATATGTACAACGATTTCATCGACGAACTCGAATACGCCGCCGAATGCGGCTTTGACGCGGTGTGCGTCAACGAGCACCATGCCAACGGCTATGGTTTGATGCCCTCGCCCAATCTCATCGCCTCGACGCTCGCGCGCTCGACCCAGGATGCCGCGCTGTGCATTCTCGGCAACTCGGTCGCACTGTATAACCCGCCCACACGGGTGGCCGAAGAAATGGCCATGATCGACGTCATCTCGGGCGGGCGCATGATTGCCGGCTTCCCGGTCGGCAGTCCGCAGGACACCTGTTTCGCCTATGGCCAGAATCCGAGCATGCTGCGCCAGCGCTATTTCGAGGCGATCGATTTCATCCGCCGCGCATGGACCGAGGACAAGGTGTTTTCCTTCGATGGCCGTTTCACCAAACAGCGCTACGTGAACTGCTGGCCGCGCCCGGTACAGGAGCCCCATCCGCCGATCTGGATCCCGGGCGGCGGCTCGGTCGAGACCTGGCGCTACTGCGCGGAAATGGACTATGTGTACTGCTTCCTGTCCTACTTCGGTTACAAGATTGCGCGCGAGCAGATGCACGGCTATTGGGCCGAGATGGACCGTCTGGGCAAGGATCGCAATCCCTTCCGCGCCGGCTTCCTGCAGTTCATCGGCGTTGGTGAGACCAAAAAGGAGGCGATGGAACTCTATCGCGAGCCGGCCGAGTATTTCTACGACCGCTGCCTGCACGTCGACCCGCGCTGGGTGGTACCGCCGGGCTATATGACCGAAGCGACCATTCGCGCCCGCGTCGAATCACAGGTGCAGCTCGCGGCCAAGGCCTCGGCCGGCGGCGGGCCGTCGATCAACCAGAACGCCAAGGATTTCGAAGGCATCGTCGAAAACGGCTATGTGTTGGTCGGCTCCCCGGACGAAGTGGCCGACAAGCTGCGCGAGATCGCCATCGACCTCGGCGTCGGTCATTTCATGCTGCTGCTGCAGTTCGGCAACATGAGCAAGGATTTGACCCGCTACAACACGCGCCTGTTCGCCGAGAAAGTGATGCCGCAGCTGCGTGACCTGTTCGAAGACGAGTGGGAGGACCATTGGTGGGTGAAACCGCTGGCGAAGAACGAGCGCGCACCCCGGGAGGCGGCTGCATGACGGGGATGCCACGTGAATCGCACTTGATGGTCGGCGGCCAGAACATCCGCGTCTGGCGGCAAGGGCAGGGCGAACGCATCGGCTTTCTCGCCGGCATCGGCGGACTACCGCGCTGGACACCTTTCCTCGAACGACTCGCCGAGTCCCGCGAGGTCGTCGCGCCCTCACTGCCAGGCTTCCCCGGCGCCGCCGGCCACGACGAACTCGATTCGATCTTCGACTGGCTGCTGGCGACCCGTGACATCCTCACCGCGGCCGAGCTCGAAGGCGCCGACCTGATGGCTGTTTCGGTCGCCGGAGCGCTCGCCGCCGATGTCGCTGGGGTGTGGCCGGACAGCGTCCACCGCCTGATCCTTCTGGCGCCCTTCGGACTGTTCGACACCGCCGAACCGGCAACCGACATCTGGGCGCTGCGCCCCGGCCATCTGCCCGACTACATGTGCCGCGATCGCGAGACCTACAAGGCCTACATCGAGCAACCCGACGAGGCCGATCCGATCGAATGGAAAGTCGAGCTAATGCGCGCGCTCGAGGCCTCGGCACGCTACCTCTTCCCGACCGGAAACACCGGTCTCGAGAGGCGTTTACAGCGCATTACCTGTCCTGTGCTGCTGCTGCGCGGCGAATTGGACAAGGTCATGCCGCGCTCGTATCTGGAACGCTTCGCGGCGGGCGTAAGTGGGCCGGCGACAATTGTCGATATACCCGAAGCCGGCCACCTCGCCGAACTCGATCAGCCGCAGGTTGTGGCGGGCCTCGTACAGGAATTTCTCGAATAATGAACGGAGCATGAAGCGATGAGCAAAACCGTGGAAGAACTCGTTAAAGAAGCCCGCGCCGCCGTCACCGAAATCGATGTCGCCGAGGCGCGTGAACTGCTCGCCGCGAAAGCAACATTCATCGACGTACGCGAGCCTCCCGAATGGGAGAAGGGCACGGTCCCCGGAGCACTGACCATTCCACGTGGTGTGCTCGAATGGAAGGTGGGCGGCGAAGCGGCATTGGCCGACCGCAGCGCGCCAGTCGTGATTTACTGCCAGAGCGGCGGTCGCTCGGCGATGGCTGCCCGAGCGCTCGGCGAGATGGGCTGGAGCAACGTGAAATCGCTGGCCGGCGGCTATGGCGCCTGGAGCACGGCATAGGCGGGGGAAAGGGGAAAAGGGGACGCACTGATTTTCATGCGCCTCGGAAAATAAGGGCCCGCCGCAGAATAACTGGGCGATTTGGGGCATCGAGGCGCCCGGCTGGCAAGGCGCGAGAAGGGCGAATAGTGGTTCTATTCAACTGACGAGCAACGCTGCCAGACGGGATGGATCGGCGTTTCGAATCGTTCGGTTATTTTGCGGCGGACCCTAAGTGCGTTCCCTTTAATCGGTTACGCTAGCAGTCTGTCGGACTTAGGGCATCGTCGCGAGGCGAGTGGGAGAGCGAGGC
>JBBDTC010000103.1:0-8098 GCA_040904625.1 Gammaproteobacteria bacterium | reverse complement strand
TCAGCCGTTTCCATATCGGGCTGGTCATCGCCAGCGGACTCGGTATCGGCACGATATTCACCCTTTTCATCGTGCCTGCGTTCTATCTCGTTCTGGCCCGTGATCACAGTGCGCAACCCGGCTTGGCGGCTGCCGCCGGCGTCGGCGAAGCGGCCTCTTGAGGAGGTGAGCCTGTCCGATAGGACGCTAGCAGCCTGTCGGACTTAGGATGAATCTACTGCGGCGGTGGGAGAGCGGCCCAAATGAGCGCGTATTCTCGTTAAATAGCCCCACTATTCGCCTCGAATGCGCGCTCATTTTGCCTCGCTCTCCCACTCGCCTCGCGACGATTCCCTAAGTCCGACAGGCTGCCAGCTGCTTACCAACTGTACTGCCAAGGGCCCCGCGCCCTAAGAGCGCATCGACCTCGTGGTGAATGCACTGCGCGCCACTATCAACCGCTCGAGCGTCGCTCATCATGCGGCGGCAGCGATGAACACGGCCCGCGTCGGCGCCGGATACTGTTCGACAGTGCGCGAGGCATCCGTCGGATCGAGGCAGTCCTGCAGCGATTCGAAGCGCATCCAGGCCGTGCTGCGCTGTTCTGCGGCGGTCGTCCGGCAGACATCCACACAACGCACGTCGGCGAAACCACTTTGCGTCAGCCATTGCTCGACCAGCGCAATACTCGGCACTATCGTCACGTTCGGCATGCGCGCATAACGATCGACGGGGATCAGTGCTTCGCTGCCGCGAACGATCAAGGTCTCCAGCACGAGTTCGCCGCCAGGGCGCAGTGCCCGGCGCAATTCCAGCAGGTGGGCCAACGGCTCCCGCCGATGATAGAGCACGCCCATCGAGAATACGGTATCGAATGCGGCCAGATCGCGATCGAGCGCAGCGCTGCCCAGCGGCAGGACACCCGCACGGGCGCCGCGCACGTAGCGGTGGACGGCGCGAAACTGCATCAACTGTAACAAGCCCGGATCCAGGCCCAGCACCCAGCGCGCCCCGGCACCGAGCATGCGCCAGGCGTAATAGCCGTTGCCGCAGCCGACATCGAGTACGCTGCGGCCGACCAGGGAACTCAGGTGCGGCAAGACGCGTTGCCATTTCAAGTCCGCACGCCATTCCGCGTCGAGTTCGAGGCCGAACAAGTCGAACGGCCCCTTGCGCCAAGGCTGCAAGTCGGCCAGGCTCGCCCGCAGCGCGGCAGCGCCGGCACGTTCCTGTGCCGGCGCTGCGCTCAATCGAACCGCATCACGCATATCGATTGCGCTTACCGACAGCGCCGGCAGGCCACGCAATGCCGCGCGCCAGGCTGGCATGCGCCGGTCGCGCAGGCCGTCCGCGACGACCCTGTCGAGGACCTCGTCCAGCCAGGCCCGCGCAGCTCCTGAACCCAGTTCGCGCCGCCCCAGTCCGCGCACTGCGTCGAGGTAGTGCAGATCGGCGCCATCGAGCGCGGTCTCGCGTTGGTCCATGCTTACACTCACCCGTCGCCCGTGCGATGATCGGCAGTCACCGATTGCAAAGGGTCAGGCCCGTGGCCGGAGTAGGCGACATCATCGATGCCGATAACGCCGAATGGCGCTTCTCGGGCGCCGCGAGCACGCATTTCGATACGCATGTGACGCGCTCCGTGCCCTACTACGCGGATGTCCACCGGCTTGCCGTCAAACTGTCGGATTTTTTTCTTCACTCGGGTTCTGTCTGTTACGATCTCGGTTGCGCCACGGGCAGCCTGAGTGCGGCGCTCGCCGCTCATCATACCGGGCGCGACGTGCACATCATCGGGCTCGATAGCGAACCCGACATGGTCCGGCTGGCGCGCCAACGTACGCGCGCAGAGGCGAATGTAAGAATCGAGCAGGCCGATATCACGGACTGCGATCTCGAGCACACCGATTTCGTCATTGCCTGCTACACGCTGCAGTTCGTCCCGCCGCGGGCGCGGCAGCAGGTCTTCGACGATATCTATCGCGCCTTGAACTGGGGCGGCGGCTTTTTGCTGGTCGAGAAAGTCCGCGCTCCCGATGCGCGCTTCCAGGATATGATGAGTACGCTATACAACGATTACAAGCTCGAACAGGGCTATTCGGGCAATGAAATCGTGGCCAAGACGCGCAGCCTCAAAGGCGTGCTCGAACCATTCTCCAGCGACGGCAACCGAGGCCTGCTGACGCGGGCCGGTTTCGTCGATGTCATGAGCGTATTCAAATATCTCTGCTTCGAAGGTTTTCTTGCCATCAAATGAGCATGCCGTCCCTATCACATGCGAACGAGGCCGCAGCGCTCGCAGTCGCCGCTTTTTATCGCTTCGTCGAAATCGAGGAACCGTCGGCGCTGGCCGCTGAACTGCTCACCCTGGGACGAAGCCGCGCACTGCGCGGCACTATCCTGATCGCGCACGAGGGCATCAACGGCAGCATCGCCGGCGCTCCCGGCGCCGTGGAAGACCTGTTGGCACGCCTGCGCAGCCGCCCCGCCTTCGCCGATTTGCGCGCCCACCTGTCGCGCACGACGCGCAACCCTTTTCGTCGTTTCAAGGTGAAGCTCCGCCGTGAAATCGTCTCTCTCGGCGTAGCCGGTATCACGCCGGGCTATCGCACGGGTACGCGCCTCGACCCGGCTGCCTGGAACGACCTCCTCGCCGATCCCGAGGTTCTCGTCGTCGACACCCGCAACGACTACGAACATCGTATTGGCTCGTTCGTCGGCGCCGTCAATCCAGGCACCGGACATTTCCGTGAATTTCCGCGCTTCGTGGCCGCCGAGCTGGGGACGCGTCGGGAACGTCCGGTCGCCATGTTCTGTACCGGCGGGATCCGCTGCGAGAAGGCGAGCGCACTGCTGCTGGCACAGGGCTTCGCATCGGTCTACCAGCTCGACGGCGGCATCCTGCGCTATCTGAGCGAGACCGCGCCGGTGGCGTCGCTGTGGCGCGGCGATTGTTTCGTGTTCGACGACCGCATCGCCCTCGACCAGCGTTTGACGCCGGCGGACTACCTGCAGTGCCATGGTTGTCGCCAACCGGTTTCCATTGCCGAGCGCGAAGAACCGACTTTCGAGCCTGGTGTCTGCTGCCCGGCCTGCCATGACCGGCTGACCCCTGCGCAGCGCGCCGCTTTCCGTGAACGCTGGCGCCAGCAGCAATTGGCCACAGCCCGCGGCAAGCAGCACGTTGGCGCGATCATGGCCGAGAAACCGGCGCGAGTCCTGCGGTCAGCTGAGGTAACGCTCGAGTAGCGCCGCCATTTCCTCGTCGCTCAGCGGCGGCGGTCCCGCCGGAAACCAGACGGCGGCCTGCACGCGCATCAACCGCCGGCATGGGCGAATCAAATGTCCTGCGACACCTTCTCGGTGGTCACCGACAGACGATGGATCAGCGTGCGCAGGAATACCTTGAGGAAACGCACCTGGCAGTTGAGCGAGACCTGGCTGATAACCGTCGAGTTGACTTTGAGCAGCGATGTGGGGCCGCGCGCGACGATTGTCGCCGTGCGTTTGGTCTTGGCCAGATAGCCCATTTCCCCGAAGCAGTCGCCGGCCAGCAGTTGGCGCAGATCTTTGCCCGATTTCTGCACCGAGACCTCGCCATGTACGATGATGTAAAACGAGTCATCGAGTTCACCTTCGATGATGATCTCATCGCCGTCACCATAATCCTGCCATTTGCCGGCGCGGACGATTTCCCAAATCTCGGCGTCGGGGAAGCCCTCGAAAAAATCGAGCTGCTTGGCCGCCAGAAACTGTTCCTGCTCGGACAGATTCTCTTGCGGCGCTTCGAGGAAAGCCTCGAAAGCACGGCTCAAATCGGAAGCGAGTTCGAGCCCCATCTGATAGCGCTCTTCGCGATTCTTGGCCATCGCCTTGTGCACGATCTCGACCAGCGCATCGGGGACCTCGGAGCGGAATTCCCGCATGTCCGGCGGGTCTTCGTTGAGAATGCGCTGGACCAGACGAGAAAAGGATTCGGCTGCGAAAGGATGCTTCCCGGTGAGCAATTCGTACATGATGATGCCCAGCGAGAACAGGTCGGTCTGGCTGGTGATGTAGTCTTCGGTGACCTGCTCGGGAGACATGTAGCGCGGCGAACCGACCATTCCCATCGGCATCGTTTCGGTGGAATCCATCTTGGTCAGATGGGCGATGCTGAAATCGCCGATTTTGACGTCACCATCGGTCGTGACGAGAATGTTGGTCGGCTTGATGTCGCGATGGATGACGCCCTGCCTGTGAGCATAGTCGAGTGCCTTGGCGCATTTGAAAATCGTTTCGACGACCTTCTCGATCGGCAGCAGATTATCCGGGCGGCAGAAATCCTTCAGGGTGGCGCTGCCGATCACGAGCTCCATGATGATGTAGCAGGTGTCGCCGTCGACGCCCGCATCGTAAATGCCGATGATATTGGGGTGGGTCAGCCGGCCCGCGGTGTGCGCCTCGTTGAAAAACATCTTGCGATAGCGCTCACCGCCTTCCTCGTCATTGAGCTGTTCGGCGTGCGCTACCTTGATCGCGACCTGGCGATCGATGTAGGGATCATGGCCGAGATAGACCGTGCCCATGCTGCCGCGGCCAATCTCCTGCAGGACATCGTATTTGCCTAATCTGTCAGGAACCTGTTCGCTCATGCTGGGAATCTTCGGCCTTTTGCTCTGGGCGACGGCGGAGTTCGCTTAAGGAAGCTCTGCGACAGTGGCTGCGCCGCCCGCTGGCGGCAGAAGCACTGTCTCCTACGGTGCTCGCATGAACTCCGCTCTTCGGAGCCCGTGCGCCTTGCCTCCGGACATGCTCACTCACTTTTGCATGGCTTCCGCACCCTGCGCCGAGTTGCGGGCGCGGTGTTCCGTGAATGCCGGGCAATGTTAATGCAATTCCTGCAGGCAGGATAGCAAGGCGCCGCTGTGGGATGCAGCATGCAGCACGTACAATCGTGAACGTATTGGCTGGAATATCGTCCGCTGGAGGAACGACTGTGATGACTGCGAACATCGCGAGGCATATTGCCGAAGCCCGCCGCTGCGCCGATGCACTGGATGAAACGCCGCTCAGCGAGCTGTTCGAGCGCGAACCCGAGCGCATGGCGCGTCTCGTTGTGCAAGCCGCGGGCTTGACCCTCGATTGCTCGAAGCAACGCCTGGATTCGTCCGCACTCGACGCCCTCGGCCGGCTCGCTCAGGCGGTGAACATCGGCGCGGCACGCGATGCCATGCTCGCCGGCGAGCCCGTCAACCGCACCGAAAAGCGCGCCGTCCTGCATACCGCGCTGCGCGCCGGCGATGGGCGCCTCTACGCGACCGAAATAGACACCGTCCTCGAACACATGGGCGCGCTGGTCGAGGATGTCCGCCAAGGTCGCCGCCGCGGCTTCGGCGGCGCGCAGTTCACCGATGTCGTCAATATCGGTATCGGCGGCTCACACCTGGGACCGGCGCTGGCCTGCGACGCGCTTCGTTACGATAGCGACGGCAAGCTGCGCACCCATTTCCTCGCCAATGTCGACGGCGGCGAGTTCGATCGCATCACTGCGCATCTCAATCCGGCCTCGACGCTGTTCATCGTCGCCTCGAAATCGTTCTCCACGGTCGAGACCCGCCTCAATGCACAGTCCGCGCGCGCGTGGCTGGCCGGGCAATTTCCTCAGGCCGAGGCGGTCGCCGACCATTTCGTCGCCGTATCGGCCAGGCCGGAGCGGGCGGTCGAGTTCGGCATTGCCGAGGCCAACGTCTTTCCGATGTGGGATTGGGTGGGAGGCCGCTACTCCCTGTGGTCCGCCATCGGCCTGCCCATCGCGTTCGAAGTCGGGATGACGGCCTTTCGTGCGTTGCTGGCGGGCGCAGCGGGCATGGACGAGCACTTCGCCACAGCCCCCCTGCTCTCCAACATGCCGGTGATGCTTGGCCTCATCGGATTCTGGAACAGCCACTGCCTGGGCGCCGAATCCTATGCCGTCGTGCCTTACGACGATCGCCTGCGCCTGTTGCCCGATTACCTGCAACAGCTCGAGATGGAGAGCAACGGCAAACGGGTCGACCTCACCAACGCGGTTCTCGATGGGCATTCCGCACCGGTGACCTGGGGCGGACTCGGAACCAATGCGCAGCACGCCTTTTTCCAGTTACTGCATCAAGGTACCCGCCTCGTACCCGTGGACTTCATCGTCGCGATGCAACATCCCGCCAACCGGCGCAGCCACCACGACATGCTCGTGGCCAATTGTCTTGCTCAAGCGGAAGCACTGATGCGGGGGCAGTCCTACACCTCCAGCGGTCTCGACGAAGACGGCATCGATCTCGCCCGCCATCGCGAATCACCCGGCAACCGCCCGAGCAACATGCTGGTCATGGATGCCTTGACGCCGGCCACGCTGGGCGCGCTGATCGCGCTCTACGAGCACAAGACCTTCGTGCAGAGCGTGATCTGGAACATCAACGCATTCGATCAGTGGGGCGTCGAGCTGGGCAAACAGCTGGCCACGACGATACTCGACGAGATTACCGGCTCTGCCGACCAGGCCGCCCACGATCCCTCGACCAGTGCGTTGGTCGCGCGCTACCGCGCGGCGCGATGATGTTCGCGATCCGGGAACCCGGCATCAGCCGTCCGTAGCGCGCACCATCATTTCCGTGGTCTTCGAGAGGCGCTCGATGAGGATCTGCAGAAAGACCTTGTAGAAACGCAGCTGGCAATCCTGGGAGACCTGCTCGATCAAGGTCGAACTCAGCTTCATCAAGGCCACCGGCCCGCCGGCGGTAACCGTTGCCGTACGCTCGATACGACTGAGATAGCTCATCTCACCGAAGCAGTCCCCGGCCTGCAGACAGCCGATAGGGTGTCCGTGTTTGCTTACATCCACATCACCGCTGACGATGATGAACAACGCATCGCCCATTTCGCCTTCGACCACGATTCGCGCATCGACGTCGACACCCAGCCACACGCTGGCGTTGATAATCTCCCAGATCTCTGCATCCGGAAAGCCGCGAAAGAATTCGAGTGCCTTGACGCGTTCGAATTTCTCATTGAGCGAGATTTCTTCGCGGGGCCGTTCGAGATGTGTAAATACGGAACTGAGGTCGGCAGCCAGCGCCAGGCCCATGCTGTAGCGTTTCGCGGGACTCTTCTCGAGAGCCCGATAGACGATCTGCTCGAGAACGGACGGCACATCGGAACGGAATTGCACCATGGGCACGGGATCTTCGTTCACGATTCGGTGAACCAGGCTAGAGAAACTCTCGCCGCCGAAAGGGTGATACCCGGTTATCAGCTCGTAGGCGACGATGCCGAGCGAGAACAGGTCGGTCTGATTGGTGATGACGTCTTCGTGGACCTGCTCGGGTGACATGTAGCGTGGCGAACCGACGAAACCCATGGGCATGGTCTGCGTCATGTCCGCGCGTGCGGCATGGGCGATACTGAAATCCGCGATCTTCACCTCCATGTCGGCGTCGAGGAGGATGTTCGACGGCTTGATATCGCGATGGATGACGCCTTGTCGATGGGCATAGTCGAGCGCCTTGGCGCATTTGAATATGATCTCGGCGGCCTCGTGCAAGGGCAGCAGACGCCCGGGCTTACAGTAAGTGCGCAAGGTCGAGCCGTCGGCCACCAGCTCCATGACGATGTAGCACATATCGCCATCGACGCCGGCATCGACGATATCGAGGATATTCGGGTGGCGCAGCATCCCCGCGGTATGCGCCTCGTTGAAGAACATGCGGCGGAAGCGTTCACCGGTGTCCTTGTGCCTCAATGCCTCCGCCAACGCAACCTTGACCGCGACCGCTCGATCGATGAACGGGTCGTAGGCGCGATAGACGACCCCCATGCTGCCGCGCCCGACTTCTTCGAGGATCTCGTACTTGCCGAGCTTGGTCGGCGCCGCGTCCGTCACCGCGACAGCCAGCCCGGGGAACACACGCCACTGGCGCTCACGCAAGAACGCAAGAAGACCCCGCCCGGCAGGTGGGCCTTGAGCCTTTGGAAGGGCGTCGACGGTCGCCGAGCTGAGCGAAGGTACATAGTCGCAGATGGTCTCCATTGCGCCGCGGGTTTGCAACCAAGGGCCCGCGCAAGAATAATTCCCGTTTCTTGGGGGCGTCGAGGGGCCTGCCTG
>JBBDTC010000102.1:0-8111 GCA_040904625.1 Gammaproteobacteria bacterium | reverse complement strand
ACGATCCGCCGCTCGGCGCAGCCCTCGACGGCGCGCCCAGCGTGTCACTCGAACAAGCGCTCACCTGCGATGTCGTCACCGTGCACGTGCCATTGACGGCGCGCGGTCCGCACCCGACGCAGGATCTCATCGACCGCTACGCGCTGGCCCGGATGGCGCCCGATGCACTGCTCATCAACGCCGCGCGTGGCGGGGTGGTGAACGAAGCGGCGCTGCTCGAGCGGCTGGAACATGAGCCCGATTTCCGCGCGGCACTCGATTGTTGGGAGGGCGAGCCCAACATCGCCGCGGCGTTGCTGCCTCGGAGCTGGCTGGCGACCCCCCATATCGCGGGGCACACCCTGGAAGCCCGCGTTCGCGCCGCCACCGATCTGCATGCGGCACTCAGCGCCTGGTCGGGACTGCGGCCAGACTGGCCGGCACTGCTCGAAGCGAACACGGCCGGGACGCTGGCCTGTGAGCCCGCCGGTGTCGCTGGAATCATAGAAGCCGGCTACGATCTCGGCGCGCATACTGCACGCATGCAGGACCTCGCAGGCCTGCCGGCACCCGCGCGCGGTGCGGCCTTCGATGCGCTGCGGCGCCGCTACGGCCTGCGCCGCCAGTTCGCGAGCTACCGCGTTGCAAGCAGCGGACTGGATGCCGATACTGTGCGCGAATTGCAGGCGCTCGAATTCGACCTGGACGGCGGCGCGCCAACGATCGACAAGGGCATCGAACCGGGCGCCCAATCAAGCCCCGCGTCCAGGCTTTGATCAGCGCGTCAGGATCTGCCCCACGCCCATGCCCGCACTCACCATCGGAACGCCACTCGCGACCAACGCCACCCGGCTCATGCTGCTTGGTGCGGGCGAACTCGGCAAAGAGGTGGCCATCGAAGCCATGCGGCTCGGGCTCGAAGTCATCGCCGTCGATCGTTATGCGAACGCGCCCGGCATGCAGGTGGCGCATCGGGCCCATGTCATCGACATGCTCGATGCGCACCGCCTGCGCACGGTGGTCGAGACCGAACGGCCGCGCTGGATCGTGCCCGAAGTCGAAGCCATCGCCACCGAGACGCTGCTCGAACTCGAAGCCGAGGGCTATACGGTCGTGCCGACCGCCAACGCCACCCGCCTGACCATGGACCGCGAAGGCATTCGGCGTCTGGCTGCCGAAGATCTGGGCCTGCCGACTTCGCCTTACCGTTTCGCCTCGAGCGCCGAGGCCTGCGCCGAGGCCATCGCCGCCATCGGCATGCCGTGCATCGTGAAGCCGGCCATGAGCTCTTCCGGCAAGGGCCAGATCCTGGTCCGCGATGCCGCCACCGCGGCCGCGGCCTGGCAGCATGCCATGAGCGGTGCGCGCGCGGCGCGCCCGCGGGTGATCGTCGAAGGCCTGATCGAATTCGACTACGAAATCACCCTGCTGACCGTGCGCCATGGCGGCGGGACGCATTTCTGCGCACCGATCGGCCATCTCCAGATCGATGGCGATTACCGCGAATCCTGGCAGCCGCAGCCGATGTCGGCGCGCGCTTTCGCGCGCTCCTGCGAGATTGCGCAAGCCGTGACCGGGGCGCTCGGTGGGTACGGTCTGTTCGGCGTGGAATTGTTCATTCGCGGTGATGAAGTCTGGTTCAGCGAGGTCTCACCGCGCCCGCACGATACCGGTCTGGTAACCCTGATCTCCCAGTCGCAATCCGAGTTCGCCCTGCACGTGCGGGCGCTGCTCGGCGTCGACCTCCCGCCCATCGAGCAACTCGGGCCGGCGGCGAGCTGTGCCGTGCTCGGTGAGGGCCATGGGCGGCAGCTCGTCTACGGCGGGGTGATCGAAGCGCTGGCCACGCCGCAGGTCGATCTGCGGATCTTCGGCAAGCCCGAGATCGCCGGTAAGCGACGCCTCGCCGTGGCGCTGGCGCGCGGTGCGGATATCGACCAGGCCCGCGCCCGGGCCAGGGCTGCGGCCGCGGGACTGCATATCGAGGTGTCTTGAGGCGGCGCCCGAGCCTGCAGGGATGTATTGACGGCGGGTCGCGGCGCACGTACCCGCTTGCTTAGCAAGCTAGATCAACTTCTACCTTCTACGAGCACGTATTCAGCAATAAGGAAAGCCCAAATCATGAGAATGTTGCACACCATGCTTCGGGTCGCCGATCTCGATGCCGCACTCGCCTTCTATTGCGACGTGCTCGGCATGGAGCTCTTGCGGCGCCACGATTTCCCGGCCGGGCGCTTCACGCTGGCCTTCGTCGGCTATGGCCCCGAGGCTGACCATACCGTCATCGAGCTGACCCACAATTGGGATACTGACAGCTACGAAATGGGTAACGCCTACGGGCATATTGCGCTCGGCGTGCCGGATGTCTACAAGGCCTGCGAAGAGGTTCGCGCGCGCGGCGGCAAGGTCGTGCGTGAGGCCGGGCCGATGAAAGGCGGGACGCGCGTCATCGCCTTCGTCGAGGATCCGGACGGTTACAAGATCGAGTTCGTCGAAGACCGTGCTTGAAGCCGTTTTGCCACGCCGATGGGCAGTGACAAAGGGCCAATTGTGCTACAGTAAGCGCCCTTCGCGCGAGCGTCCGCCGGGGTCGGTGAGCCGTCTGGCGCAATGCGCTGAATAGTTGCGGGCGCGGGCTTCAGGCCCTGCCCCGAGCGTCGAGCCGGCGGCGTTCCGGAGACGGATGCCGCCCGTATCTCGTGGTGGAGAGAGGAATCTGATGATGAAGCACTATCTGGCTAGCGCGCTGGCCGTTCTGCTGTTCTGGTCGATGGCCGCGGTGCAGGCGACGGGCGAGCCCGCGACCATCGTGCAGTCGACGACCGAGCGCGTGCTCGAGCGCGTGGCCGAAGACAAGTCCGCGTTGCGGGAAGATCCGGGGCGGATGTATAACCTGGTCTCGGAATTGATCTTCCCGCATTTCGATTTTTCCATCATGTCGCAATGGGTCCTGGGCGATTATTGGGGCGGTGCTGATGAAGCGCGCCGCGAGGCTTTCGTCGAGCAGTTCCGCAAGCTGCTCGTGCGCACCTATGCGACAGCCTTGCTGGAATTTTCCGGCCAGCAGATCAGCTATCCGCCGATCGACCAGAAGGGCGGCAAGAACACGGCGCTCGTGAAACAGGAAATTTCGCAACCGGGCGGGTCGAGCATCCCCATCGTTTACCGCCTGCACAACAAGAGCGGCGACTGGAAAGTGTTCGATGTCTCGGTGGATGGCGTCAGCCTGGTCAAGACCTACCGTGCCTCGTTCGGCTCGATGATGAAAAATGGCGGCCTCGACGGTCTCATCGCGTCGCTCGACAACAAGAATCAACAATACGGCAATTGAACACCGCTCGAGCGCGGCGCTCGAACTCAGGACACCATGACTTCAGACGAAATCAAAAACATGATCGAAGCCGGGATCCCCGGCGCTGCTGCCTATGTCGACGGCGACGGCTCCCATTTCGTGGCACGGGTAGTCAGCGACGATTTCGCCGGACTGCCGGTGATCAAGCAGCACAAAATGGTCTACGGGGCTCTGGGCGGCAGCATGGAGAGCGCGATTCATGCGCTGTCCATCCAGACCTACACGCATGAGGCGTGGGAGAAAGCACGTAAGTTCCAGACGCTTTGACGCGGCCCGGGCGTAAATGGACAAACTGATCATCCAGGGCGGCACACCGCTCAACGGCGAAATCCGCATATCGGGCGCCAAGAACGCCGCCCTGCCGATCCTCGCCGCCACTCTCCTGGCCGACGGCTGCATGACCATCGGCAACGTGCCGCATCTGCACGACATCACCACGACCATGGAACTGCTCGGCCGCATGGGCCTCGAACTCACGGTCGATGAGCGCATGCACATCGCGGTCGACAGCAGCACCATCAAGGAATTCTTCGCGCCCTACGAGCTGGTCAAGACCATGCGTGCCTCGATCCTGGTGCTCGGGCCGCTGCTCGCGCGTTTCGGCGTCGCCGAGGTGTCGCTGCCGGGCGGCTGCGCCATCGGTTCGCGACCGGTCAACCTGCACCTCAACGGACTGTCGCAAATGGGTGCGGAGATCACCGTCGAAGCGGGCTATATCCGGGCCAAGGCCAAGCGCCTCAAAGGGACCGACCTGGTTCTCGACCTGGTGACGGTTACCGGCACCGAGAACCTGATGATGGCAGCGACCCTGGCCAAGGGCGTGACGACGCTGCGCAATGCCGCGCGCGAACCGGAAGTGATCGACCTGGCCAACTGCCTGATCCAGATGGGCGCCAGGATCGAGGGCGCGGGCACGGACACTATCCGCATCGAAGGTGTCGATAATCTGCATGGCACACGCTACGACATCCTTCCCGATCGCATCGAGACCGGCACTTATCTCGTCGCCGCCGCCATGAACGGCGGCCGCGTCAAGCTCAAGAATACGCGGCCGGAACTGCTCGAATCGGTGCTTGCCAAACTGAGCGAAGCGGGCGCGACCATCGAAGTCGGGCCGGATTGGGTGGAACTCGCGATGAATGGCGAAAGCTTGCGTGCGGTCGACATCCACACCTCGCCTTATCCCGGCTTCCCCACCGACATGCAGGCCCAGTTGACCGCGCTCAACTGCATCGCGCGCGGCACCGGGACGATCACCGAGTCGGTGTTCGAGAATCGCTTCATGCACGTGCTCGAACTGCAGCGCATGGGCGCCCAGGTGAAGCTCGAGGGCAACACCGCCATCACCACCGGTGTGCAGCGCCTTACCGGCGCGCCCGTGATGGCCACCGACCTGCGCGCTTCGGCCAGCCTGGTCCTCGCCGGGCTCGTCGCCGAGGGTTCGACCGAAGTCGATCGCATCTACCACATCGATCGCGGTTACGAGACGATCGAGGAAAAGCTCGCCAATCTCGGCGCCCAGATCAAACGGGTGCCGAGCTGAACCCGCGGCGCGACGGCTGCTGACTGTTGCGCCGTCGCACGCATGACGCGTGCATCCGCTGTCACCGATGGACGAACCAAAGATGAGTGCCACAGCGAACCCGAGGACATACGATCTCGTGATTGCGGTCTCCAAGGGGCGCATCCTCAGCGATGCCATCCCCCTGCTGGCCCGCATCGGTATCGAGCCACGCGACGATCCCGAAACGTCGCGGAAACTCGTGCTGGAGACGTCGCGACCCGGAGTCAAGCTGCTGGTGATCCGCGCCACCGACGTGCCGACCTATGTCGAGTACGGCGCGGCCGATCTCGGCGTCGCCGGCAAGGACGTGCTGATGGAATACGAAGGCCGTGATTACTACGAGCCACTCGATCTACGTATAGCGCGCTGCCGTTTGATGGTTGCCGGCCTGCCGGGACGCGAGTTCTCCCATCGGCGGCCGCGCATCGCCACCAAGTACGCGCGCACCGCACGGGACTACTTCGCCCGCCAGGGCATCCAGGCCGAGATCATCAAGCTCTATGGCTCGATGGAGCTCGCGCCGCTGGTCGGCCTGGCCGATCGCATCGTCGATCTGGTCGATACCGGCAACACCCTCAAAGCCAACGGACTGGTCGCCATGGAAACCATCTGTGAAGTCAGTTCGCGTTTGATCGTCAACAAGGCCGCGATGAAGCTGAAGCATGCCGAGGTCAGCGCCATCATCCGCGCGCTGCGCGACGTCGTGGAGCCGGCCGATGGCTGATCTCATCAAGCGCCTCGACGCCGCGAGCGCCGATTTCGATGCCGAGCTCAAAGCACTGTTGGCGTGGGACGAGGACGAGCGGCCGGAGGTCGGTGCGATCGTGCGCGAGATCATCGCCGCGGTGAAAGCCGAGGGCGATGCGGCACTGCTGCGCTACACCAACCGCTTCGACCGGCGGGCAGTCAGTGCACCCGCGGCACTCGAAGAGCGCGACTTCAGTACGGCGCGGACGCGCATCCCGGCTGAGTTGCATGACGCCCTGGAGCAGGCAGCGGCACGCATCCGTCGTTATCACGAAAAGCAGAAAGCGCCGTCGTGGGACTATGCCGAAGCCGACGGTACGCGCCTGGGCCAGCAGATCACGGCCCTGGACCGGGTGGGGATCTATGTCCCCGGCGGCAAGGCCGCCTATCCGTCTTCGGTGCTGATGAACGCGATCCCGGCCAAGGTGGCCGGCGTCAACGAAATCGTCATGGCGGTACCGGCACCCGATGAACATCTCGAACCGGTGGTCCTGGCGGCCGCGGCGATTGCCGGTGTCGACCGCGTGTTCACCATCGGCGGGGCGCAGGCCATCGCGGCGCTGGCCTACGGCACGGCCACGGTGCCGGCCGTCGACAAGATTGTCGGGCCGGGCAATATCTATGTCGCGACGGCGAAATCGCTGGTCTTCGGTCGTGTCGGCATCGATATGATTGCCGGGCCGTCGGAGATCCTGATCATCTGCGATGGGCACACGCCGCCGGACTGGACGGCCATGGATCTGTTCTCGCAGGCTGAGCACGACGAGCAGGCGCAGGCGATACTGCTGTGCCCGGACGGCGCCTATCTCGACGCAGTCGAAGCCAGCCTGCGGCGCTTGTTGCCGACGCTCGGGCGCGCGTCGATTGCGCAAGAGGCGCTCGCCACCCGGGGCGCCTTGATCCGGGTTGCCGATCTGCCCGCCGCGGTCGATCTCGCCAACCGCATTGCCCCCGAACACCTCGAGCTCTCGGTCGACGAGCCGCGCCAGTGGCTGCCGCACATCCGCCATGCCGGCGCTATTTTTCTCGGCCGCCACAGCCCCGAAGCGCTCGGTGACTATTGCGCCGGCCCCAACCACGTCCTGCCGACGGCGGGCACGGCGCGGTTCTCGTCGCCGCTCGGCGTCTACGATTTCCAGAAACGCTCATCGGTGATCGAATGCTCGGCGGCGGGGGCTGCGGCGTTGGCGCCGGTCGCTCGCATTCTGGCCGAGAGCGAAGGCCTCGATGCCCATGCGAAGTCGGCACGTTATCGCGCCGGCGATGTCTGATCGGCGCATGCAGAGTCCTGGACGATGAGTATCGAACGGCGCATCGAACGCTACGCCGCCCCCTGGGTGCGCGAGCTCGTGCCGTACAAGGTCGAGGACGCCGGCGGTCTGCTCAAGCTCGATGCGATGGAAAATCCCTACGGCCTGCCCGAAGAACTTGCCGAACCGTGGCTGCGAACCATCGGACAGGTCGCGCTGAATCGCTATCCCGATCCGATGGCAAGCGCGCTGCGCCGCAAGCTGCTCGACCAGCAAGGCCTGCCGGCCACCTTCGGGGTCGTTCTCGGCAACGGCTCCGATGAACTCATACACATGATCTGCCTGGCCTTTGCCCGCCGCGAAGGTGCTTGCGTGGTTTGCCCGGAACCGAGTTTCGCGGTCTACCACATCGCCGCCCAGGCCGTTGGCATGACCTATGTGGGCGTACCGCTGATGCCTGCGGATTTCAGCCTCGATCTCGATGCCATGCTTGCCGCCGTCCGCCGCCGTGAGCCCGCCGTCATCTTTCTCGCCAGCCCCAACAACCCGACGGCAAACCGGCTCGACAGCGAAGCCCTCGAGGTGCTCTGCGCCGCGACGCCGGGGTTGGTGGTATTGGACGAGGCCTATTACCGCTTCGCCGGCGGCAGTCGTATCGCGGCCTTGGAGATGTTCGAGAATCTCGTCGTCATGCAGACGCTGTCAAAGATCGGGCTGGCCGGATTGCGCGTGGGTGCGCTGTTCGGGGCGCAGCCCTGGCTCGACTTGCTCGAGCGCGTCCGCATGCCCTACAACATCAACGTGCTGTCGCAAGCCGGCGCCTTGTTCGCCCTCGAACACGAGGCCGCTTTCCAGCGCCAGATCGATGCCATCGTCGCCGCGCGTGCCGAACTCGCCGCGGGACTGGCAGCCATCCCGGGCATTCGCAGCTGGCCGAGCGCAACCAACTTCATTCTGCTGCGAACCGCGGCCGGGCAAGGTACGACGACGTTCGCGGCACTGAAGCAGCGCGGCATCCTGATCAAGAACCTCGATGGCGGCCACCCGCTGCTGGCGGACTGCCTGCGGGTGACCGTCGGCACGCCGGCGGAAAATAACCGTTTCCTGCAAGCACTCGAAGAAATCGGGGCGCGCTGAAAGGTAGCGGCATGCGTCGGGACGGGCCTGGATCACCCTAAGGGCCCGCCGCAAAATAACTGCACGAGCTGGACCGCCGAGC
>JBBDTC010000101.1:0-8282 GCA_040904625.1 Gammaproteobacteria bacterium | reverse complement strand
GATGACAGCACGATGTGCATAACGATGTGCCGTCGCAGCATCCAAGCCAGCTCGGCCCTAGACACCGCTACGCAATTGCGCGATTACGGCACCTGTCTGCGGGCGGCGAGCGTGCCAGATCCAGAAGGCCTCGGCCGCTTGTTCGACGAGCATGCCGAGCCCATCGAGCGCCAAACGCGCACCATGGGAGCGGGCCCATGCCACGAAGACGGTCGCCCGGGTCCCGTACATCATGTCGTAGCAAACCGTGTACGGGGCGAGGACGCGAGAAGACAGTGGCGGCAGTTCCTCGTTCAGGCTGAGCGCAGTGGCATTGACGATGATATCCGGCGGCTCAGCGGGATCTTTCCCCCAGGGCAAGGTTTCAACCGGCGCTTCGGCAGGCATCATCGCTGCCAGTTGCTGCGCCCTGGGCAAGGTCCGGTTGCTCACGGTGACGAGGGCTGGCCGCGCTTCGAGCAGCGCCGGCAAGACGCCGCGAGCGGCACCGCCGGCACCCAGCAACAGAATACGGCGGTCCCGCAGGTCGATGCCGTGGTTGCTTTGGAGATCACGAACGAGCCCGACGCCATCGGTATTGTCCGCCATCAGGGTACCGTCGCGACCAAACCACAACGTGTTCGCGGCTCCAGCCAGCGCCGCCCGCGGGGCGTGTTCGGCAGCGAGACGCCAGGCCTCCTCCTTGAGTGGAACCGTGACGTTCATCCCGGACCCGCGAGCTTCGCGGAACGCCGCGATCGCTGCGGCGAGCCCGCCAGCCCGAACTTCGACACGTTCGTATATCAGCCCGATGCCGAACTGGGCGGCAAATGCCTGGTGAATTACGGGAGATTTGCTGTGGCGAATCGGACTGCCGACGACGCAGAAATAGGGCTTGTTGTCGGCAACATCGCGCGAGAAGCCGGGCGAGCCGGTCACTGCGGGTTGGTCCGCATCGGCAGCCACCGCGGGATCAGGTCGCGGATTCCGCCAGCCCCTGTTCCAACAGTCCCCCCTGGAGGACATAGGTTTCGAAACCGCGTTCGCCGAGCAGGAAAGCCGCGGCCGAACTTCTGCGCCCAGTGTCGCAATAAACGATGTAGACGCGATCGGGATCGAGCGAATCGGTCTTGAGACGCAGCATGAACAGGGGGATATTCACACTGCCGGGCAGCCCATTGTTCGAATGCTCACTCTCCAGTCGCACGTCGAGCAGCACGCCGCCCTGGGCAGCGCGCTCGTTGGCTTCGTCGAGCGATATCCAACTCAACATCGGCTCCTTCAACAGGGCGTTGAAATCGGCTTTCGACAAGCGCATCAACGTGCCGTCGGAATCCATCGTGATGGTCGCGTTACGCTTTAGCTTCGGACAACAACGCTTCTTCGCCGAAAGCGTCCCCGTCTTTCAGCGTAGCCAGGGTCAATTCCGCGCCGGTCTTCGACGCCCGGGTCACTTTGGCACGGCCATGTTTGATGATGTAGTAGAAATCGCCGTCTTCGCCCTGCCGAATGACCGTTTCGCCGGCACGCATGGGCACTTCCTGCATGCGCATGAACATTTGCTGGATATTGGCCGGTGGCACCTGGAGGAAGGCCTGCGATTGCAGGATGCGCGTCATCCAGTCGCTGTCGTCATCGTCGTCGTTACCGACCTGGATCTCGTTGACCTCGATACCGGAGAGCTGGTCCCAGGTCAGCAGGATGTCCAGCAGGTCGCTGTCGAATCGGGTGATTTTACAGTTGGTTCGCGCCTTGGCCGTCACTTTGCGCGGTTGCGCGTTGGCCAGGGGGTGTCGTGCCGCATCGGTGCCGCCCTTGAGCGTCGTTGCGCCGCCCGTCTCGTCCGACAGTACGGCTTCGCCGTCGAGCAGGTAGACGGTCTTGCGATCGACATCGCCGGCTTTGAAGATGGTTTTACCGGCCGCAAGCTCCTCGATGAATGCCTTGCCAGCCAGTTCCTGGAAATTCTCGCCATTGAGGGCATTCGGCGGTACCAGCGTCTTGAGAATGTTCTTGTCTACGAGTTGACCGTCTGCCATGTCGATTCACTACTGGGATTTCAAACAATACGTTGATCTTTTCCCGAAATCCGTGCGCCGAGCGGGGGGAAGTTCGCGATTCCGCGTCATTCGTACCGGAGTCAGGTTCGCCCTGTCTCTTCGCGTGCAGGCGACCGAGCTTTTTCATTGTAAGCGCTGACCTTGGGCAAGGGAACGCCCACGTCGAATGATGGCGCCCCGGGCGCCACTATCGTCAAGCGCCAGCCGAATCTGTCGATAAACGGCATTTTCAGGCCAGAATCCCGGCGCATCCTCACAGTATGTAGCCTCGTTCGTCGTGCTCGGCGATATCGAGGCCCCCGGTTTCGATTTCCGGCGATACACGCAACCCGATCGCGGCATCGGTCAGTTTGAGCAACAGCCAGGTCATACCCCCGCACCAGGCAGCAGTCGCTGCCACGCCGACGAATTGGACCGTCAGCTGCGAACCCATGGTCATCCCCGGCGCGTAACCTGCTCCACCGAGTTCGCTGGCGACGAAGACACCGGCCAGCAGTGTGCCGAGAACGCCACCGACACCATGGACGGAGAACACATCCAGCGCATCGTCGACGAGCCACCAGCGTTTCACGGCCTGTGTCGCGAAATAGCAGATGACACCGGCCGACATGCCGATGAGCAGTGCTCCGCCGGCACCGACGAAACCCGACGCCGGCGTGATAGTCCCGAGCCCTGCAACCATACCGGTAACGATGCCGAGGACACTTGGCTTACCGTGTTTGAACCATTCGATCGTCATCCACGCCAGAGAACCGGCGGCGGCCGACATATGCGTAGCCAACATCGCCATCCCGGCATCGTTGTTGGCGGCCACCGCGCTACCGGCATTGAAGCCGAACCAACCGACCCACAGCATCGATGCGCCGATCACCGTCATTGTCAGGTTGTGCGGCATCATTGCCGTATGCGGGAAGCCTCGTCGATTGCCGATCACGAGTGCGGCGACCAGCGCAGCGACCCCAGCGTTGACATGCACCACCGTCCCCCCGGCGAAATCGAGCAGACCCATTTCACCCAGCCAGCCACCGCCCCAGACCCAATGGCAAACCGGTATGTAAACCACCAACATCCATAGCACACTGAAGAACATCACCGCCGCAAATTTCATGCGCTCGGCGAAAGCACCGACGATCAGCGCCGGCGTGATGATGGCGAACGTCATCTGGAACATGACGAATACGGTTTCCGGAATGGTCCCACTCGTCGATGCACGCGTGATGTCGGCAAGAAAAAGCTTGCCGCCACCTATGAAGGCGTTCAGCGCGCCGCCCTCACCGAAAGCGAGTCCGTATCCCACGCACATCCACAGCAGCGACATGGCGCAAGTCAGCGCGAAACATTGCATCAACACCGACAGGACGTTCTTGCTGCGTACCAGTCCGCCATAGAACAGGGCCAGACCAGGCAAAGTCATCATCAACACCAGAGCCGTCGACATCAGCAGCCATGCGCTATCGCCGCTATCGAGGACGTCAGCGCTGGCGAGCTGAGGAGCGCATGACAGGAACAGTACGACAAGGTAGCGATGCATCACATCCCCTCAGAGGCTATAGCGACAAGGCAGGCGCGGACGGGCAATCACGCGCTCAGGACCCTTGGCAAGACTCAAACGGCGTCTGCGCCGGTCTCGCCCGTACGGATGCGCATGACTTCCAGCAACTCGGTGACAAAAATCTTGCCGTCGCCGATCGCCTCGGTATTGGCGGCGCCGCGTATGGTTTCCACGACCTCGTCCAGCTGCTCGTCGGCCACCGCAACCTCGACTTTCACCTTGGGCAGGAAATCGACCACGTATTCGGCGCCACGATACAGTTCGGTATGGCCTTTCTGTCGGCCGAAGCCCTTGATTTCAGTCACGGTCATGCCGTGGACACCGCGCTCGGACAAAGCTTCGCGCACGTCATCGAGCTTGAACGGTTTGATGATTGCTGTCACGAGTTTCATGTTGCCTCTCCAGGTGAAGAATGAGCGAAGTCACCCGCTGGTGCTTCGTCTTCTCATACGTTACGAGCCAGGCCAGGTCGAAATGGCTGCCTCGCAGCCCGGTATCCGGGCCAGCTATCAAGGGCCCGCCGCAAAATAACCGAACGATTTGGAACGCCGATCCATCCCGTCTGGCGGCGTTGCTCGTCCGTTGAATAGAACCACTATTCGCCCTCCTCGCGCCTTGCCAGCCGGGCGCCTCAACACCCCAGATCGCTCGGTTATTCTGCCACGGACTCTAACGCACGATCACGAAAAATCCATCAAGCAGGAATGCTGGTGGGATGTCACCGCTTCGAACCCGGCCGCAAAAAAGGTGCGGGGCGCACAAGGCGCCCCGCAGTAACCACATCATGATGGCTCGAAATGAGCCCCGAATCAGCGCCCCCCGGTCAGCTCTTGACGAACTCGGGGTAGGCTTCCAGCCCACACTCGCCGATGTCGACGCCTTCGGCTTCCTCTTCTTCGCTGACGCGGATGCCGACAGTCGCTTTCAGCAGGCCCCAGAAAATCAGCGACATGATGGCAACCCAGCCGAAGATCATCACCGTACCGAGGAGCTGCGCGCCGAGCGTCGCGTCGCCGTTGGACAGGCATACCGCCAGCAAGCCCCAGATACCCGCCGTGCCATGCACCGAAATCGCGCCCACCGGGTCGTCGATTTTCATGCGGTCCAGGCCGACGATGGAAAAGACCACGATGACGCCGCCGATTGCCCCGACGATGGTAGCCAGCAACGGCGTCGGCGTAAGCGGTTCGGCAGTGATGGAGACCAGCCCGGCCAGGGCGCCGTTGAGCGCCATGGTCAGATCGGCCTTGCCGAACAGCAATCGCGCCGTGATCAGCGCGGCGATACAACCGCCGCAGGCTGCCGTGTTGGTGTTGACGAAGATCAGCGCCACGGCGTTGGCTTCCGCGACATCGGAGACTTTGAGTTCGGAGCCGCCGTTGAAGCCGAACCAGCCGAACCACAGGATGAAGGTACCGAGCGTGGCCAGCGGCAGATTGGCACCCGGGATCGGATTGATTCGCCCATCCGCTCCGTACTTGCCCTTCCGCGCACCGAGCAGGATGACCCCCATGAGTGCCGCGACCGCGCCCGTCATGTGGACGACGCCCGAGCCAGCGAAATCGAGGAAGCCCTTCTGATCGAGGAAGCCGCCACCCCATTTCCAGTAACCTTCTATGGGATAGATGAATGCGGTCATAACCACCGCGAAGGCCAGAAACGCCCACAACTTCATCCGTTCTGCGACTGCCCCCGAGACTATGGACATGGCGGCGGCCACGAATACGGTCTGGAAGAAGAAGTCGGAGAGGCCCGAATAGTAGGTATCACCGCCACTGCCGATGACATCCTCGGCCGCATTGTCGCCGATCCCGAGAATACTCGGCAGACCGGGCCACAACGATGACGCGGCCTCAGCCGGATACATCAAGGAGTATCCGCAGAGCAGATACATCACGCAGGCCACGGAATAGAGCACAATGTTCTTGGTCAGGATTTCAGCAGTGTTCTTCGAGCGGACCATACCCGCTTCGAGCATCGCGAAACCCGCAGCCATGAGCATGACGAATGCGCCCAGGACCAGGAAATAAAAAGTATCGAGTGCGTATTTGACTTCAATAACCGACGGATCCACTGGTAGTTCCTCCTTCAGGACATGCGACGCCGCAACGCGTCGTCGTTACAGCGCTTCAGCGCCGGTTTCGCCGGTGCGGATACGCACGGCTTCTACGAGCTCGGTGACGAAAATCTTCCCGTCACCGATTTTTCCGGTACCGGTGGCCTTCTTGATGGCCTCGATCACGTCCTGCACCTGATCGTCGGCTATCGCAACTTCGAGCTTGGATTTGGGCAGGAAGTCGACAACGTATTCGGCGCCCCGGTACAGTTCGGTATGGCCTTTCTGTCGACCGAAGCCTTTCACTTCGGTGACTGTAAGACCCTGGATCCCGATCTCGGACAAAGCCTCACGGGCATCGTCGAGTTTGAAAGGCTTGATAATCGCAGTGACCAATTTCATTGCATCGTCCTCTAGACATGGAGGCTGGGAGAGCCTGCACCGGCGCTCGACAGCGCACGGGAATAGACTCGATAATCCTGCGATGCATCATGTATGCCACTGGATCTAATCTATTGTTTTGTATAGAAGCGCCCCGATCTCGCCCGCTATCTGGAGGAATGCTGGCAGGAAACTGCTGCCATCAACGCACTTATTTGGTGCGGCTTACATCGATCATCGCACCAATGTGGGACGCTCGAGAACCGCGATAGGGCGGTTCGTCATGCAACCGAAAAGGAGGAACGGATAGCCATGTTCGACATGAAGAACATCGAAGCGCTGAGCGAGCGCATCGTCGGATTACTGCCGGAAGACGGGCGCGTGCTCCAAGAGGAATTCAAGCACAATCTGCGCCCCTTGCTCGAGTCCATGCTGGCGCGGATGGACCTGGTGACCCGCGACGAGTTCGATGCCCAGACCCGCGTACTCAACCGGACCCGGGCCAAGCTCGAGCTGATCGAGCGCGAACTCGACAGGCTCGAAAGCGCGCCACCAGGCGCCTGAATCGAGACGCATCGAGCGCCTACCGCAATCCATCTGGCTCGACGCCGTCCAAGACGATGTACTAGACTCTCCTGTCCGACGACAATTGGCGGTCCGCAGGACGCGGGCCTACGCCTGAGCAGGGATCGCATGTCATTCGCCGTTGCCTACAGTCGCTGCATCTACGGCACGCAGGCCTTGAGTGTCCGCGTCGAAATCCATCTGTCCAACGGCATTCCCGGATTTGCGATCGTCGGCCTCCCGGAGACGGCGGTCCGCGAGAGCCGCGAGCGTGTGCGCTCGGCGCTGATTACGTCTGGCTTCGAATTCCCACAGCGCCGCATCACGGTCAATCTCGCGCCGGGGGACGTACCCAAAGAGGGCACGCGTTTCGATCTCGCCATCGCCGTCGGGGTGCTCGCTGCCTCGGGCCAAGTACCTGTTGATGTCCTGGAGACGACCGAATTCGTCGCCGAACTCGCCCTCGACGGCGGCCTGCGGCCCGTGCGGGCGACGCTCGCTGCTGCCTTGGGGGCCGCCGCGGTCGGCCGCGAACTCGTGGTCAGTCTGGAGGATGCGCCGCGCGCCGCGATGGTCGACGAAGCCAGCATCCGCGCGGCAGATTCCTTGTGCACCGTTGTTCGCCATCTGTGCGGCCTTGAGCGTCTGCCAATCGAAAGCACTGTCGCTCGTCTGGGCGAGCCTGACCGCGGCGCCGACCTGGCCGATGTCGTCGGGCAATTGCGGGCGCGGCGCGCGCTCGAGATCGCCGCGAGCGGCGGCCACAATTTGCTTCTGGTCGGCCCGCCCGGTACGGGCAAGAGCATGCTCGCGCAACGCTTGCCCGGCATCCTGCCGCCATTGCAGCGTGACGAAGCGTTGGCCGTCGCCGCGCTGCATTCGATAGCCAATCTCGACATCGATTCGACGGCCTGGCGTGCGCGGCCATTCCGCTCCCCCCATCATTCCTGCTCGGCCGCGGCACTGGTCGGTGGTGGGCGCCTTCCGCGCCCGGGCGAAATTTCCTTGGCCCACCATGGCGTTCTGTTCCTGGACGAGCTGCCGGAATTCGATCGCCGTGCCCTCGAAGCCTTGCGCGAACCACTGGAAATCGGTCGCATTACCGTCGCCCGTGCCAGCGGTTCGGTCAGCTTCCCGGCACGATTCCAGCTCGTCGCAGCAATGAATCCCTGCCCCTGCGGCTATGACGGCGATCCCCGAGTCGAATGCCGCTGCACGCCGGAGCGCATCGCCCGCTATCGCATACGCGTCTCCGGTCCGCTCGCCGAGCGTATCGACATGCATCTCGAAATGCCGCGCGAGCGGCTCGATCTCTTCGCCGCCCAGTCCGGCTCGCCGCCGGAAGCCAGCAGCGCCGTCGCCGCGCGCGTGGCGGACTGCCAGAAGGTGCAGCTCGATCGCCAAGGCCTGCTCAATGGCACCCTCGACGCCATCGGCGAACGCCGCTACTGCACGCTCGACTCCGCCGCGCAGCAGCTCTTGCAGCAGGCCAGCGACAAGCTCGCCTTGAGCGCACGCAGTTCGCACAAGGTCATCAAGCTCGCCCGCACCATCGCCGATCTGGAACGCAGCGCAGCCATCACGACCGAGCATGTCGCCGAGGCGATCGGCTATCGCAGCCTGGATCGCAAGGTACGATTGGTTTGATCCTGCGACACTGAAAGCGCTTCGCTGCCCGCGCACACGAAGG
>JBBDTC010000100.1:0-8284 GCA_040904625.1 Gammaproteobacteria bacterium | reverse complement strand
TTCTTGTCGCTGATCAGTGAGATGTTCGGCAACGAGGCCCCATCGGGGCGTTGCGGGACATTCAACTTCACCAACGCTTCCTTGAGTGCATCGCGCTCGAGCACCAGGTCGGCGACCAGCCGGCGCAATCGCTCGTTTTCCCGGCGCAGTGTGTTGACGGTATTATCGTCGCGCACCGCGCCTTGATGCTTGCTCCAGCGCGCGTAGCGTTCTTCGCTGATATTGAGCCGGGTCAGCACCTCGTCCAGGGGTTCGCCGCCGGCGCAAGCTTCCTCAATCTCGTTCAGCAGGGAGAGGATGTCGGCGGTGCTGAGGCGCGGCCGGGGGGAGAACTCGACATCGGCCAACGTCTCGTCCGCTCGCCGGGGCGGTTCGGTACTGCCTCCCGGCGGCTCTCCCACCGCGGTCCGGTCGGCGTCAGCCACCGCCTGCAACAGCTGTGCCACGCTGCGCACGCATTCACCGAAGGCGAACACCTGATCGCGGGCGATGGCGCCGCCTGAGAACGGCACAAGCTGCTTGTCGCGGATCTCGTAGGTGCCGTTGCGCGAGCGCAAATCGCGCAGCACCAGCGCGCCATCGGCGATCTCGAGGCTGGCGTGGCGGCGCGAGACGGTATCGTCGTACAGTTTTATGTCACCCGCACGGCCGATGATGTAGGTCTTGATGGCCATGATGCGTGTCAGTCTAATCCTTGCCCAGCGCAGACGCCAATCGAACACGTCGCGATGCGGACGCTCAAGACCCTGGCCAGCCCCGCTACTCTCGGCGAGTGCGGCCCGCCCTTGCCCGGATTACGGCGTCCAGCACGGCCCCCGCAGCGGGCCGTGCGCGGCCCTCTTCGAGCGGATCGAGCAGCTGCTTGACGGCAAGGGGCGGGGCGTCGGTCTGCGACAAATCGACGACATCGCCCAGGCGCGCCCCTCGGGAGCCGGCATCGTTCATCCGGATCAAGATCGGCAAAAGCCGGCGATGCGGATTCTGTGCCACCACGATGGCCAGTGTATTGTCGCTCAGGCGAGCCCAGCTACCCGTCGGGTAGGTACCGAGGATCTGGATGAGTTTTTCGACCAGTTCACGCTGAAAGACATCGGTCGTGGCCGCATAGAGTTCCTGCACCGCTTCGTGCATGGCGATCGGCTCTGCGTAGACGCGCATGCTGGTCAGGGCGTCGACGCTGTCGACGAGACCGGCAATCCGCGCTGGCAACGGGATTTCTCCGCCGCGCAGCCCGGCGGGATAGCCCGAACCGTTGAATCGTTCGTGGTGCGCGGCAATGATGCCGATGGTCCCCGGCGTCAAGCCATCGAAAGAGCGCGCTATCTCCACGCCGTAATCGACATGCTGGCGCAGGACCTCGGCCTCGGCCGCTTCGAGCCGCCGTGCCGCGCGCAGGAGCGCCGACGGCAGCCGGGTTTTGCCGATATCGGCGAGCAGCACGCCCATGGTGAGTTCATGGATGGCCTGGCGGCGGAATCCGAGTTCGCGTGCCAGGGCGATGGCGAGCACCGCGCTGTGCACGGAATGACGGAAGGAGAAGGGTTCGTCATCGCGCAAGGCGCGTATCAGCAGGGCCGGATCGGGATTGCGCAGGATCGACGCTTCGAGCTCGAAAGCGGCTTCGCGCACGGACTCCAGATCGGCGCTGCCGCTATCGAGATTGCGTACCAGGCCCCGCAGCGTTTCCTTGGCCGCGGCCAGCGCAGCCATCGCCGCCGGTAATTCGACGTCGAAATCCTGCTCTATGGCATAGTTCGTCAGCGGCGCCGGCAGCCGCGGATCGCGAGCCGCCGCCGAGACGCGCTTGCCGCGCCCCTTGCCATCACGCAAGAAGGCCTGCGCGGCGGCCGCCTCGTCACTGCTGTCCTCGTCCACCGTGAGGAGAACACGTTCTCCGATGCCGCGAGCTGGTGCTGTACCGCGCTCGACGTCGACATAGACGTACTCGCAGTAGCTCGCCAGCATCTTCAGCTCCGCATTCTTCTCGATGCGGAAGCCTTGCAGTTTGAATGGCGTCTCGAGCCAGGGTCGATCGAGCTTGACCACGACCATGCCCTTGGCCAGCGCTTTGACCGGCAGCTTGATGGTTTCGATATTCATGCCTGGGTATCGGGTTCCGCGGGCAAGGGCGCAGCCCGACCTCAGATGTCATCGGGCCGCACGATGCGGGCAACATCAGCCGCCGCGGCGCTGACCCGGTCTTCCAGCGTCTGCCGGTGGGCAAGCAGGCGGGCGCGTACTTCAGGGTGCTGCAGGGCGACGATTTGCACGGCCAGCAGCGCCGCGTTCTCGGCGTTGTCGATGGCCACCGTCGCCACCGGCACCCCGGCCGGCATCTGCACGATGGACAACAAGGAATCGAGCCCTTCGAACTTGGTCGCAGCCACCGGTACGCCGATCACGGGGACGATGGTCTGCGCGGCAATCATGCCGGGCAGGTGCGCCGCACCACCCGCTCCCGCGATGACGACGGCGATTTCGCGCCCCAACAGGCCGGCGGCATAGTCGAACAATTTGCGCGGCGTGCGATGCGCCGAGACGATATCGATTTCATGGACAAGCTCGAACGCCTGCAAGGTATCCGACGCCGCCTGCATGACCCGCAGATCGGAAGCGCTGCCCATGACGATCGAGACCAGCGGTTTACGCGATTTTTCAGTCATCGGAGCCCTCGACCCGGATTGCCTGTTTGATTCGTGCGGCCTTGTCGAGTGCCGCTGCGCGCGTCGCAGCCAGCACCGTGACATGCGCCATCTTGCGCCCGGGATGCACCACGGGCTTATCGTAACAGTGCACGAAAACGCCGTCCTGTTCGGCGCAGCGGTCGAAACCGATGTAATGAGGGATGCCCCGGGCCTGCGCCGCCCCCAATACGTTGAAGGTTACCGCCGCCTGTTGCAGCTCGGCGCTGCCCAGGCCCAGGTCGGCCACGGCGCGCAAGTGCTGTTCGAATTGCGAGGTCGCGCAGGCTTCGATGGTGTAGTGCCCGGAATTGTGCGGCCGCGGCGAGACTTCGTTGACCAGCACCTGACCGCGGCGATCGACGAAGAATTCGATCGCCAGGATCCCGATATAGCCGAACGCCTCGACGATGATCGTGGCAATCTCGCGGCAGCGCGCGGCGATCGCCGCCGGCACCTCAGCCGGTGCAATTACCGTATCCATGACGTGCGCTGCATCGTCCATGACGATTTCGACCAGCGGATAATGCACGAGCTTACCCTGCGCGTCTCGCGCGATCAGAATCGCGAGTTCGTAATCGATATCGACCAGCGGCTCGATCATCGCCGGGGTGTCCGGCAATGCGGCGACATCCGACGTGGTGCGCAGCACGGTCACGCCGCGGCCGTCGTAGCCATCACGCCGCGCCTTCCACACACAAGGCAGCGGCGGCGCTCCGGCGTATGCGCTGAAACTGCCGACCGGGACACCATGGCCGGCGAGGAATTCCTTCTGCGTCAGTTTGTCCTGAATGATGGCCAGCGTCGCCGCAGCTGGCCGCACCCTATGCCCGGCGCGCTCGAGTTCGCCCAGCGCAGCGGCGTCGATGCGCTCGATCTCGAACGTAACGACATCGCTGCGCGCGGCCAGCTCGGCCAGGGCGCTGGCCGAGTCGAACGCGCCGACCACTGTGCCTTGGGCCTGCGCTGAGGCAGAGCATTGCGGATCGGGATCGAGCACGACGACGTCCAGCCCCAGCCTGGCCGCGGCCGGCAACATCATCTGCGCCAGTTGCCCACCGCCGGCGATACCGATCACCGGGCGGGCCTTGTTGTCGCCAGCTTTGATTGCGGTCCGTTTGTCCTCGGGAGCAGCGCTCATAGTCCTTCCGCGAAAAAAGGGAGCTATCGTAGCCGCACCCGTAGCGATGTTGAAGACATACCCTGTTCGCACGCCCGACGACGCAATGGCCGATTAATTTTCGTCGGCTGGCACCGACCGCCGCAAGGCTCGGCTCAAGCGCGCAGTCGCGCGTTCGGACAGGCTGGAAAAAGCCGGTACGAATACCGGCGCCAGCAGCGTCGCGGCGATCATGCCGCCGATGATCCCGGTGCCGATGGACTGACGCGCTGCCGCACCGGCGCCGCTGCTCAACACCAACGGTGTCACGCCGAGAATGAACGCCGTCGCGGTCATGACGATGGGACGGAAACGCAGCCGTGCGGCATTGGCAGCGGCGGTCAACGGCGCACGGCCAGCCTTGCGCTCGAGCATGGCGAATTCGACGATCAGGATCGAATTCTTGGCCGCGACACCGATCAGAACCACCAGGCCGACCTGAAAGTACAGGTCGCCCGGCATGCCGCTCAGCATGACGGCTATGATCGCGCCCAGGGTCGCAAAGGGCACCACGGTCAGCACGACCAGCGGCATGCTCCAACGCTCATACTGAGCGGCCAGAATCAAGAACACCATGATCAGCGCGGCGATGAACGCGAACAGCGTCACGTCACCGGTCGTTTTCTGCTGGTAAGCCTCACCTATCCATTCGAGCGTCGTGGCGGTGCCGAGAACGTCACGCGCAAGCACTTCCATGGCGGCGATGGCCTGGCCCGAACTGTATCCGGGCGCCGGTTCACCGAGGATTTTGGCGGCCGGAAACACATTGAAGCGCTCCGTCAGGTCGGCGCCGAGCACACGCTCGAGCCGGACCAGGGAATTCAGCGGAACATACTCGCCCGTCGTGCTGCGCACATAAGTATCGGCCAGATCGTCGGGCCGATCGCGGAATTCGGCTTCCGCCTGCAGGTTGACCTGGAAGTTGCGCCCGAGCAGGGTGAAATCGTTGACGTACAGGGAACCGAAAGTCGCCTGCATGGTGGCGAAGAGATCGTCGATCGGTACGTCCAGGGCACGCGCCTTGGCACGATCGACAGTGGCCTCGTAGCGCGGCACGTTGGCATTCAGCGTAGTCTGCACGTTGGCCAGCGCCGGATGTGCATTGGCGGCATCGACCAGCCGGGAAACCTTCGCGCCTAGCGTCTTGACGTCATCGCCGCTGCGGCTCTGGACATAAGCTTCGAAGCCGCCGGTGAACGACATGCCGCGGATCGGCGGCGGATTGAAGGCGATGACCATGGCATCGGTCAACGCCGTGCCGAGGCCCATGATGCGCCCGGCCAGTGCCTGCGAACTGAGGTCCTCTCCAGGGCGATCGCTCCAATCCGACAGCTGCACGAAGGCAATGCCGCTGTTGGTACGGAGCCCGCCTGCGACCAGGTCATAGCCGGCGAAGCTGGTGGCATCGTCGATCCAGTCCTGCGCGAGCAGACGTTCGCCCAGCGCATCACGCGTGGCCGCGGTGCGGGACACCGCAGCGGCCGGTGGCAGCGAGTAGGTCACGAATACATAGCCCTGGTCTTCGGCTGGCATCAGCGAAGTCGGCAGCTTCTGGAACAAGAACCCTGCCACGCCGATGATGGCGACGAAGATCAGGACCGCGAAGACACCATGGCGCAGGAAGAATCCGACCAGTCGATTGTAACCGGTGCTGACGGCCGCGAACCCCTGATTAAACCATCGAAACGGCAGGCTCGGCGGCTTGTCGTCGTGTTTGAGCAGAATTGCACACAGTGCCGGACTCAAGGTCAACGCGACCACCGCCGAGATCACGACCGAGATCGAAATGGTGACGGCGAACTGACGGTAGAGCTGGCCGGTGAGGCCTTCGAGAAACGCCATCGGCGTGAACACTGCGCACAGCGCCAAGGTGACCGCGATGATCGGCCCGGTGACTTCGCGCATGGCCTGGATGGCCGCTTCGCGCGGTGGTTTGCCGCCCTCGCTCATGAGGCGCTCGACATTCTCGATGACAATGATGGCGTCGTCGACGACGATACCGATGGCGAGCACCATGGCAAACAGAGAGAGCAGATTGATCGAGAATCCGAGCGCGTACAGACCGGCGAAGGTGCCGATCAAGGACACCGGAATCGCCACGATCGGGATCAGCGCGGCCCGCCAGTTCTGCAAAAACAACAGGGTCACCGCAACCACCAGCACCAGCGCCCCGACAAAGGTCTTGATGACCTCTTCTATCGAGACTTTGACGAACTCCGTGGTATCGAAGGGAATGCCGTATTCCAGGCCCGGCGGAAAACGATGGGCGAGCTCCGCCATGCGTTCAGTAACGGCCGTTGCGGTCGCCAGGGCATTGGCGCCGGGCTGCAGGAAGATTCCGATCGGCACCGCAGGCTCGTTGTTATGGGTCGCCGAGAAGCTGTAATCCTGGGCGCTAAGTTCGATGCGGGCAACGTCTTTCAAGCGCAGGCTGCCGCCGTCCTCGTCGGCGCGCAGAATGATCTCTTCGAACTGGGCGGTGCTGTCGAAACGGCCGATAGTCGTCACGGTATAGGTGAACGCCTGGTCATCGGTGCCCGGTGCTGCCCCGAAACTGCCGGCCGCGAACTGCGAGTTCTGTTCGGCAATCGCTCGAGCGATATCGTTCGGTGACAGATCGTATTGACGCAGCCGATCCGGCCGCAGCCAGATGCGCATCGAATAATCCTGCGCACCGAACAGACGGGCATCGCCCACACCGGGAACGCGTTTGAGCTCATCGATGATGTTCACGAGCCCGTAGTTGCTGATAAAAATGGTGTCGAGTCGGTCGCTGGGAGATTTGAGCGTGATGACCTGCAGAATATTGCTGGAACGCTTCTCGACGTTGACGCCCTGGTTGCGCACCACCTGCGGCAGTTTCGACATGGCGGCCTGCACGCGGTTGTTGACGTCGATCGTCGCCTGATCCGGATCGCTGCCGACATCGAACGAAATCGTGATCTGCATGGAGCCCGCGTCATTGCTGACCGAACGCATGTAAAGCATGTTGTCGACGCCGTTGATCTGCTGCTCGAGCGGAGCCGCGACAGCCTCGCTGATGTCCGCCGCACTGGCACCCGGATAGGTCGCCTGCACCACCACCTCGGGCGGCACGATCTCCGGATACTGTTCGACCGGCAGGACCGTAATCGCCGCCCCGCCGAGGAGCATGATGATGATGGAGAGGACGCTGGCGAAGATCGGCCGGTCGATGAAGAACCGGGAAATCATGTCCCGGCATCTTCGGCGTTTTCGCTACCGCCCGGTGACGGTGCGTCGCGTTCGGTGCTGCGGTCCGAGTCGGTTCGAACGTCGACCGTCGCCCCCTCGCGGACCTGTCCCGTTCCTTCGACGATGACCTGCTCGCCGGCCCTGAGCCCGGACTCGATGACCTGCCCTGCCGCGGTCGCCGGGCCGAGCGTCACGGGCCGGGCGCTGACTTTGTTACCGTCCTCGACCACATAGACCATCGGTCCGCGCTGATTGTCGGTAATGGCTTTTTCCGGCACCAGCATCGCTGCGTCCAGCGTGGCCGTGCGCAGGCGCACGCGAACGAACTGGCCGGGCGTGAGCAACTGCTCTGGATTATCGAATACCGCCCGCAAGGTCACTGTCCCGGTCGCGGGGTCGATACTGCTATCGGTGAAATCGACCTGTCCTGCATGTTCGTAGATTTCTCCTTCGGGCAGGATCAGGACAGCCCGACTGCGCACCGCAGCTTCGTCGTCCGTCGCTCGCTGCGTCATGGCGCCGCGCGCACGTCGCTGGGTGAACACGTCGTGTTCAGGGATGGCAAAGCGCACGTGGATGGGATCGAGTTCGGTGACCGTGGTCAGCAGGTCGCCGACCGCGATCAGAGAGCCTTCCGGCACGCGCTCAAGACTCGTCACACCATCGAGCGGAGCCCTGACCTCCGTATAGCTGACGTCGAGTTCGCTCGCCGCCAGTTCCGCTTCCGCCAGCGCGGTCTGCGCACGCGCAATCTCGAGCGCCGACAGCGCATCGTCGCGATCGCGTTCGCTGATGGCCTTGGTCTCGAACAGGCGTTCCGCGCGCCGCCACTCGCGCTCCGCCTGGCGCTGCTCGGCCCGACGATTCTCCAGCTGTGCCTGTGCTCGCTTCCGCGCGATTTCGTATGGACGCGGACTAATCAGGAACAGCGACTGCCCCTGCTCGACCACCTCGCCTTCGCGAAAGCGGCGCTGTTGAACGATGCCTGCCACCCGCGCCCGCACTTCGACGGTGCGTGCACCGTAGGCCCGCCCGGCGTAGTCCCGTTCCAGTTCGACCCGCTGCGGCTGAACCTCGATGACCGTGACCGGTGTCGGCGGCGGCTGCGCCGCCGCATTTTGCCCACCGGCTGGAGACGCGGGATCACTGCAGGCCATCAACCACGCTGCCACCAGCAGACACAGCGCGACGAGCCAGTGGTTCCGGACGGACCATGGCGGGTGGAAGCAAG
>JBBDTC010000099.1:0-1399 GCA_040904625.1 Gammaproteobacteria bacterium | reverse complement strand
ATTGGCTTCGCGATAGGCCAGCAGGTCATTGGCGATGTTGTTGTAGATCACCTGGAAGGGATCGTTCTGCTGGCGCTGTGTCGGCTCGTAACTAAACTGACTGATGACTTCCTTGTACTCGCGGGTGTACCACTCGCGCCTGGTAGAATCAGTGACCGTCACGCGGAGGCTCATGGCCTCGCCGTCGGACTGCAGGATCGTGCCGTCGATCTTCACGTCCATGGGACTGACGTTATTGGGCAGGACGCGCACGATGCCCCAGTTGCCGGAGCGCTGCAGGGTCTCTGCCAGCAGATAGGGGGCATAGCGGGACTCCGCCACGCGAATCTCGTGATTCACGGTCTCTTCTTCGGACGACCTGATCTCATCGATGCCGGGATCGAAGATGGTCACGCCGACATCCATCAGCAGCGCCTCGGGCACATTCTCGCTGGCCTGGACGATCGGTGTAAACGTGGTGGTCTTCACCGTATGGGTGGAACAGGCGGCCAGCCACAGTGCCACGCTCATCATGCCGACCGTCTTGCTTGCCGTTCTGAAAAACCAAGTATTCATTACTCGTCACCTTCGGCGATGCCGGTATATCGGCGATATTCTTCCCAAAGCGCCTCGCGCAGTTCGGGGTCGGGTTCACTCATGGCAGCCTCGCGGATCTGTCTGGCCACCACGTCATCATCACGTCCGCTGGGGATGTCTTGCGGCGGCGGGAATGTCTCGGTCGCTGCGGTGCCCTGCTGCACGGGCTGACTGGCCGCGATGACGCCGGATGGAGTCGCGCCATCGCCCGTGGGCATGGTCTGCGGCTGATTGGCGGCGACCGCGCCGCCCCCGCCCCCCGAGCCATCGGGAATGCGGGCAGTGCCCGCCTGATTGCTCTCGCGCTGGGCGCGTTCGCGTTCTCCCAGGATGAAGCCATCGAAATCCTCATAACCTCGGCGCAGTCGCCCATCGAGGATGGCTGCCTGCTCGGCGGCGGTGATGGCGCCCCCGGGCTGGGTGGCGGACTGTCCGTCGCCCTGACTCGAGCGGCTGGCATCCTGACCATTTGCCCCACCGAGACTGCCAGAAGGCAGCGTATCCAGGCTGTAATCCCCACCCGACTGGCCAAGAGAGCCAGTTTGCCCACCATTTATCCCACCGCTTGTCCCGCCTGAACCATCTGCAACCTCGCCGGTCGCGGGGTCGCGGCCACCGGCGCCGGCGGCACCGTCAGCGGGGAAGCGGGCCTGGGCGCCGGCATTCTGCCCGGGGTCATTGCTGCCGACGGACTGGCTCCCGGTCGCGCCGGCTGTAGCGTCTCCGGGTGCCGCGCTCTCACGGCCGGACTGTGCGGGAAAGTCGCTACCGGGCTGGCCGGCGCTGCTGGCGTCACTGGCGGACGAACTGGATGACGCACTCG
>JBBDTC010000098.1:0-8478 GCA_040904625.1 Gammaproteobacteria bacterium | reverse complement strand
TATTCGCCCTCCTCGCGCCTGGCCAGCCGGGCGCCTCGACGCCCCAAAATCGCCCCGTTATTCTGCGGCGGACCCTCAGTACCGGTAATGCTCGGGCTTGAAGGGCCCCTGGGCCGGCACGCCGAGATATTTCGATTGTTTGCCGGACAGCGTATCCAGGATCACCCCGAGCTTGCCCAGATGAAGCCGCGCGACCTTCTCATCGAGCAGCTTCGGTAGCGTGTAGACTCCCACCGGATATTCTTCGGGATGGTTGAACATCTCGATCTGGGCGATGGTCTGGTTGGTGAAGCTGTTCGACATCACGAAGCTGGGATGCCCGGTTGCGCAACCCAGGTTTACCAGACGACCTTCGGCAAGCAGGATGATGCTGCGCCCGCCGGCGAGGGTGATCTTGTGCACCTGTGGCTTGATCTCGGTCCACTTGTATTTACGCAGCTTGTCGACCTGGATTTCGCTGTCGAAGTGTCCGATGTTGCACACGATGGCGAGATCCTTCATGCGCTTCATATGCTGTTCGGTGATGACATCACAGCAACCCGTGGTGGTGACGAAGATGTCGCCTTCCCGGCAGGCCTCGTCCATGGTCTTGACTTCGTAACCCTCCATCGCCGCCTGCAGCGCGCAGATGGGGTCGATTTCGGTGACGATCACACGCGCGCCCTGTCCGCGCAGAGACTGACACGACCCCTTGCCCACATCGCCGTAGCCGGCTACGACCGCGACCTTGCCGGATAGCATGACATCGGTGGCGCGGTTGATGGCATCGACCAGCGAGTGGCGGCAGCCGTAGAGATTGTCGAACTTCGATTTCGTTACCGAGTCGTTGACGTTCATGGCCGGGAACAGCAGCTCGCTGCGCTCCTGCATCTGGTAGAGCCGATGAACGCCGGTGGTGGTCTCCTCGGTCACGCCGCGAATTTGCGGCGCGATACGATGGAAGCGTTGCGGGTCGCGCTTGAGAGAACGTTTGAGCTGGGCGTAGAGCATCTCCTCTTCCTCGCTGCCCGCCTTGGCATCGAGGACCTTGGCATTTTCTTCGGCCTTGTAGCCGAGCAGGACGAACAGCGTGGCGTCGCCGCCGTCATCGAGAATCATGTTGGGGCCCTGGCCATCGCCCCAGTCGAGGATGCGGTCGGTATATTCCCAGTACTCAGCGATGGATTCACCCTTGACCGCGAAGATCGGCACCCTGCGCTTGGCGATCGCGGCGGCCGCATGATCCTGCGTCGAGAAAATATTGCAGCTGGCCCAGCGCACCTTGGCGCCGAGCTCCTGCAAGGTCTCGATCAGCACCGCGGTCTGAATGGTCATGTGCAGCGAACCGGTGATGCGCGCCCCGCGCAGCGGTTTCGATTTGCCGTACTCTTCGCGCATGGCCAACAGTCCCGGCATTTCCTGCTCGGCGAGCTCGATTTCCTTGCGGCCGTACTCAGCCAGGCCAAGGTCCTTGACCACGAAATCCTGAGCTTTGGCGCCGCGCTTGGCAGCCGCAGGGGCGCGGCTGGTCTTGGTCTTCTGCAACATGGGTATTCCTCGTCTCTATATAGTGCGTCGCATCGACGCGGTGGCCTCAATCGTTTTCTACGTCCGTGCGTCGGATTGCGATCATGCCAGCGCCGTTTTCAGGGCATCGACCAGATCGGTCTTTTCCCAGGAGAAGCCGCCGTCAGCGTCGGGCTCGCGCCCGAAATGGCCGTAGGCCGCGGTGCGCTCGTAGATCGGCCGGCTGAGTTTCAAATGCTCGCGAATGCCGCGCGGGCTGAGATCCATGACCTCCCACAGAGCCCTTTCGATGCGTTCCTCATCGACCTGGCCGGTGCCGTGCAAATCCACATAGACCGACAACGGCTTGGCGACGCCGATGGCATAGGCCAACTGGATGGTGCAACGATCGGCCAGCTCAGCCGCGACGACGTTCTTGGCCAGGTAGCGTGCGGCATAGGCCGCCGAGCGATCGACCTTGCTCGGATCCTTGCCCGAGAACGCGCCACCGCCGTGAGGCGCCGCGCCGCCATACGTGTCGACGATGATTTTGCGCCCGGTCAGGCCGGCATCACCATCCGGCCCACCGATCACGAAACGGCCGGTCGGATTGACATAGAGCTCGTCATCTGGGCACATCCAGCCCTCGGGCAGTGCCGCGGCGATGTAGGGGCGCACCATGGCGCGGACATCCGCCTGTGACAGGGATTCGGCGTGCTGGGTGGAAACGACGACGGAAGTCGCTCCGACCGGTTTGCCGTTCTCATAGCGCAGCGTCACCTGGCTCTTCGAATCCGGGCCCAGGCCCGGTTCCTTGCCGCTATGACGGACTTGCGCCAAATCCTGCAGGATACGATGCGCGTAGTAGATGGGGGCGGGCATCAACACCGGCGTCTCACGGCAGGCGTAGCCGAACATGATGCCCTGATCGCCGGCCCCTTCGTCCTTGTCGGCAGCACTATCGACACCTTGCGCGATATCGGTCGACTGCTTGTGCAGGTACACGCTGACGTCGGCCGTGGCCCAATGGAAACCGTCCTGCTCGTAGCCGATCGCCTTGACCGCGTCACGCGCCAGCGATTCTATCGTCTCCGAGGTGATCGAATCAGGGCCGCGAACCTCGCCCGCGATGACGATGCGATTGGTCGTGGTCAGCGTTTCACATGCCACGCGCGCATTCGGTTCGGCGGCGAGATAGGCATCGACCACCGCATCGGAAATACGGTCGCAGACCTTGTCGGGGTGCCCTTCGGACACGGATTCACTGGTGAACAGGTAATTGGAACGCACGTACATCCTCCTCGTGCTGGTGCTCGCTGAGAGACGAAGTAAGGGCCCGTGCCAAGATAACTCAGCTATTTGGAACGCCGATCGATCCCGTCTGGCTGCGTTGTTCGTCAGTTGAATAGAACCACTATTCGCCTTCCTCGCGCCTTGCCAGCCGAGCGCCTCGACATCCCAAACAGTCAAGTTATTTTGGCACGGGCCCTAAGGCACCCGTGCCGGTCCGACCGGGAGCGGCGCATTATGCCTCAATCAGCCCGGGTCTGCGCCGTTTCACCCCAAAAATTGCCGAGACGATTGTCAGACGCCGAGATCGAGAACGATTTTGCCCATGTGGGCGCTCGACTCCATCAACCTGTGCGCGGACTCGGCGGCGGTCAACGGGAAGGTTGCGTGCACGTGGGTGCGTAGTTTGCCCGCGGCGACCAGCGGCCAGAGCTCAGCTTCGACGCCCGCGGCGATGGCTGCTTTGCGCGCATTGGATTGGGGCCGCAGCGTCGAGCCGGTGAGGGTCAAGCGCTTCTGCAGGACATGACCGAAGTTCACCTCGGCCGTCGCGCCCTTGAGAAAAGCGATCATGACGTAGCGTCCATCGGCAGCCATGACGCGGATGTTCTTCATGACATAAGGTCCCGCCACCATGTCGAGGACGATGTCGACGCCGCGCTTGGCGGTCAACTCACGCACGGTCTCATCCCAGTCGCCGGCACGATAGTCGAGCGCATAATGGGCGCCGAGCTCGACACAGTAGGCACACTTCTCGGCGCTCCCGGCGGTCACGATGACAGTGGCATCGTAGGCGCGGGCGACCTGGATCGCGGTCGAGCCGATGCCGCTGCTGCCGCCGTGGACGAGAACGATATCGCCGCTGTCCAGAGCGCCACGCTGAACCAGATTGTGAAACACGGTGAACGAGGTCTCGGGCAGTCCTGCCGCTTCCACCGCCGAGAGGCCCTGTGGCCAGGGCAGGCAGTGCTCGGCATGAGCGAGACAGTACTCCGCGTAGCCGCCGCCGTGCGTCAGCGCCACGACGCGATCGCCGGCTTGCCAGCGTTCGACCGCATCCCCGCAGGCAACGACCTCGCCGGCGATCTCGAGCCCGGGCAACGGACTCGCATCCGGCGGCACGGGATAGTGGCCGGCGCGCTGCAGGCAATCGGGCCGGTTGACGCCGGCCGCATGAACGCGCACGAGAACCTGTTCGGGCGCCGGCTGCGGCACCGGCTGCTCACTCATGCTGAGAACCTCGGGTCCGCCGGGCGCGGTGATGGTCACCGCCTGCATGGTCTCTGGCAACTTGCTCATGGACAATCTGCCTCCACGGGAATCAAAAAGAGTGGGATCCGTGTGACGAGTATAAGGGTCCGTTATCGTCATCGAAAAACGGCCATGCTCGAATGGCCATGATAGGATCCGCGCCCATGCCCACCCAGCACCATCGCCTGCTCATCCTCGGCTCCGGTCCGGCCGGCTACACCGCAGCCGTCTACGCCGCGCGCGCCGCGCTCGAACCTGCGCTCATTACCGGTATCGAAGTCGGCGGCCAGATGACCACCACCACCGATGTCGACAACTGGCCCGGCGATGACGCCGGCGTCCAGGGCCCCGAACTCATGGAGCGCATGCGCCGGCACGCCGAACGATTCGGCACGACCATGATCCACGACCATATCAACCGCGTGGAATTCGGACAGCGCCCGTTCGTCGTGCATGGCGATGCCGGCAGCTACAGCTGTGACGCACTGATCATCGCCACCGGCGCCTCGGCTAAATACCTCGGCCTGCCGTCGGAAGAAGCCTACAAGGGGCGGGGTGTATCCGCCTGCGCGACCTGTGATGGATTTTTCTACCGCAACAAACCGGTAGCTGTCATCGGCGGCGGCAATACCGCCGTCGAAGAAGCCCTGTACCTGTCCAACATCGCCTCGCACGTTACCGTGGTTCATCGGCGCGATCGCTTCCGGGCGGAGAGGATCCTCGCCGACCGGCTCGAGGAAAAATCCACCGCCGGCAACGTTTCGATACTCTGGAACCATGTCCTCGACGAGGTGCTCGGTGACAACAGTGGCGTGACCGGCATTCGCGTGCGTGACGTCGCCAGCGGCGCGCCGTCCGATATCGACGTGCACGGCACCTTCATCGCCATCGGCCATCAGCCCAACACCGCCGCCTTCGCCGACCAGCTCGACATGGACGGTGGCTACATCAAAGTAGCCGGTAGCGGTCATGGGCATGGCTATGCCACCCAGACCAGCGTGCCCGGGATATTCGCCGCCGGCGACGTTTCCGATCCCGTCTACCGCCAGGCCATCACCTCGGCCGGCGCCGGGTGCATGGCCGCACTCGACGCCGAGCGCTATCTCGAATCGCAGCGCTGACCGCACGGCGCGAGCTCGAAGCGGCCTGCAGCGTCACGATGACGGTGCAGCCGACACCTCGGCGTAGGCCGCGGCCAGCGCCGCGTACACGGCCTCACGGAAACCCGGAGAGTCGCTGTCGAGCCTTTCCAGCAATTCGCTCAGAACCACGTTGTCTTCACGCCCGTGCCAGATCTTGCGGTAGTTCCCACTGCGATACCCATGATCCTGGCGAAACACGTTGAGCACGTTCTTGGCCACATAGGTGCGGTAGAGGTCGTCGAAATCGCGGCCGCAGGCCGCCACCAGATTGGCCACCGAACCGACCGCGAAACGCCGTTCGCCGAGCGCCGCGAGCGTCAAACGTTCGACCTCGGCGGAGAAATCGAGTGCCGGCGGCGGCGCCTGCCATTCGGCGACGATGGTCGCCGCGATGCCGTCGAAATCACGCTCGGGATCAATCCTCGAGCTCAGCCCGAAATGCCAGATATCGACGATCTCGAGCATGGCCTGTTCGAGATCCGGCGTCGCATGCTTCCACCATTTCCAGCCGCCGTAATGGTCCATCAGTTCGGCGCCTTCGATCCAGATCGCGCGATACCACTCGCGCTCGCGCGTGATCCAGTCACTGTCGACGCGCCGGTTCATCTCGTCTTGCATGACCAGCATCACGCGGGTTTTCTCGATCAGGGATTTGGCTGCATTCATGCCGGGGCCTCGGATTCTGAACGTGGGGAAAACGCGGCGCAGGTGCCTGCGCTCGCCGCTGCCTGCGTCACGGCACGATCAATCAACGCTGAAGAACGCCTCGACATCAGCAATCGCATGCGTGCGCGGCATCGGCGGCAGCGAGCCCAGAAAGGCCCGCCCATAACCACGCTTCTCGATGCGATTGTCGCCGATCACGAGCACGCCGCGGTCGGTGATATCGCGAATGAGGCGCCCCGCGCCCTGCTTCAGCGCCGTGATGGCCTCGGGCAGCTGCAGAGACTTGAACGGATCCTCGCCGCGCTCGCGCAGAGCCTGGGCGCGCGCCTTGGTCACCGGATCGTCGGGTACGCCGAACGGGAGTTTGTCGATGATGACGCACGACAGGCGTTCCCCGCGCACATCGACACCTTCCCAGAACGTGCCGGTGCCGAGCAGCACGGCACGATCGGTGCGCAGGAACCGCTCGAGCAAGACGCTGCGCGGCGCACTGCCCTGAACCAGCAGTGCGTAGTCGGCCTGCGCGGCGAGCAGCGCCGCCACCCGGTCCAGCGCGCGATAGCTGGTGAAGAGGAAAAACGCACGCCCACCGCTGGCGGCCAGCACCGGCAGGACGGCTTCCACCAGTGCCTCCTCGAACAGGGGATCGCGCGGTTCGACCCTCAGCGGGGGCAGGTAGAGCAGTGACTGGCGCGCGTAATCGAACGGGCTCTCCCAGAGCTGCTCGCGAACCCCGCTGAGACCGAGCACGCGGGTGAAATGTGTGAAGCCACCCTCGACCGCCAACGTCGCCGAAGTCATGATCCAGGCGGCTTCCGAATCCGTCACGCGTGTCGAAAATTCGTCGGCAATGCTGATCGGCGTCTCGTAGAGGGTGAAATTCCGTGGGCCGGCATCGAGCCAACGTACGTAGGCCGTGCTGTCGCAGTCGTCGAACAGATTCCATTTATCCGCCAGCAGCAACGCGCGAGCGTGGCAGTTACCCAGATCGGTACTGCGCTCGGCCGCGAGTTCGAGGGTCTCGAGCAAGGGCTCGAAGGCGGCGCTGGCGGCTTCGAGCAGCGTCGCGACCTCGCCGCGCCGGCGCACCTGGGACCATTCCGGGCGGCGTCCGATCTGCTGCAGCACCTCGCGCAGGCGCGCCTGCGCGCTGTCGAAAGCGACCAGCGCGCGGGCCAGGGCCGGCATGTCGCTGGCATCGCTGGCGGCTGCCATGCCGATGTCGTGACACAGGCTGCCGATTTGCTGGCCTGACACGGAGCGGCCGAAAAAGGTCGACGCGATATCCGGGATCTTGTGCGCTTCGTCGATGACGATGGCGTCAGCACTCGGCAGGAGTTCGGCGAATCCGCTCTCACGCAGCACCAGATCCGCGAACAGCAAGTGATGATTGACGACGACGATGTCGGCAGCGGCGGCGGCGCGCCGGGCCTGGACGACGAAACACTCGTCATAGTTCGGACATTCCTGGCCCAGGCAATTCTCGGTGGTCGAAGTCACGCTCGCGCGCAAGCCGGCGTCGTCGTCGAGCGCACTGACTTCTTCCAGATCGCCGCGCTCGGTGCGGCCGGCCCATAGTCGCAAATGCTGGAGCAGCGGCAGGCGTCGATAATCGGTGCCGGGGTGCTCAATGGCCCGTTCGAGGCGATGCAGGCAGAGATAATTCTGGCGCCCCTTGAGCAAGGCGACCTCGCGCTTGCACCCGAGTGCGGCCTGGACCAGCGGCAGATCGCGATGGAAGAGCTGATCCTGCAGCGTCTTCGTTGCGGTCGAGATCACCGTCTTGAGTCCGGCGCTGAAAGCCGGCACCAGATAGGCCAGGGTCTTCCCCGTGCCGGTACCGGCCTCGCACACCAACACCGCCCGAGCGGCCAATGCCGCCTCGACCGCACTGGCCATCTCGCACTGCTCCCGGCGGGCGCGAAAGCCGGCCAGGTGGGCAGCGATCGGGCCGTCATCAGCGAGCAGGACAGCCGCCGCGGCGGGCCTTTCGCGATCGGTCGCGCGGTTGCTCATTCCACGCCCAAACGGCCGTCCTCCCGGGTCCACACCAGACGACCCAGATTACGGAAACGCGCCACCGACAAACTCCCCCGCCGGTTCGGGCGAACGTCGGCCAAAGCCGCCTCGATAGCCGCACGACCGGCTTCGAGGATCTCGATCGCGTCATAATTTTCGTCCATCAGCACCAGCAGCACGCCATCCCAGGCCTGCTCGGATCTGAGTTGCCCGAGACGATGCGGGCGGCGTGTCTCGTCGAGGATCAGGCGTGCCTTGACCTGCAGGCGCTCGATACCGCGCGCGCCCCGCCGCATGACGTCGTAGCCTTCGGCACCGTCCGGTGCAGGCTCGAGCTGGAGCAGTGCGATGGCATCCGCAACCGCAATTTCGCCACTGATCGCCAGCGTCTTGCCGGTCGCGCGGCGATAGTCGGCGGCGAGACGTCGAGCCTCTGCCATCAGCTTGTCGATGTGATAGACGTCCATGTGGCGATGGCCCGGTCCGGTCGTTGAGGTTCGTTGAGATAGTTTAACCAACTCAGGGTCCGCCGCAGACCAACTGGGCGATTTGGGGCGTCGAGGCGCCCGACTGGCCAGGCGCGAGGAGGGCGAATAGTGGTTCTATTCAACGGACGAGCAACGCC
>JBBDTC010000097.1:3430-8558 GCA_040904625.1 Gammaproteobacteria bacterium | reverse complement strand
CAATTCACGGCGGCAGCGGCGGCGATCGAAGTCGTCGACGAGGCCGTGTTCGAAGTGAGCGGTGGCAGCACGACGGCAGTCGCGACCAGCTTGACCAAGCGCGGCGCGGGGACGGTCAATGTCCGCGGCACGCTCGACCTCGGCCGTGGTTCGCTGCGAGCGTCCGCCGGCACCCTGGATTTCTTCGGCAACAGTGTCGCGCTGCGCGGAACCGCCGGATTCGACGGCTCCGCCGGTCAGACCGGCGGCACGGGTAGCCCTGGCGGGAGCGTCGTCATCGATGGTGGCGCGCTGCTGCGGGCCGGCGTGTTGGCGCAAGGTGGTAGTGGCGGTGTCGGCGGTGAAGGTAACTCGAGCAACAGCTACGGCCGTGGTGACGGCAACGGCGGTAACGGCGGCAACGGCGGTAACGGCGGCACGCTCCGTGTTTCCGCCGGCCGTTACAGCGCCGGCAGCGAGATCAATTTGCGCGGCGGCGGCGGTGGCCGCGGGGGGGACGGCATCAGGCCGAACATCTTCGCGTCCTTGGGGGACGGTGGCGAAGGCGGCCGTGGGGGCGCCGGCGGTAGCGTGTTCCTGAACGGCGGTGAACTGGTCTTCGCCACCGGCATCATCGATTTGCGCGGTGGTGTGGGCGGCCTCGGGGGTGACGGCGCCCGGCGCGGTCTCAACGGGCAAACTGGCTTCAATGGCTGGCTGCGCGTCCGCGGCGGTCAGCTCACGACCTCGGCGGCGCGGCTGGACAATGGCCTGCGCGGTAACCTGAGCTTCGATTTCGGCACCCTGCGTTTCACCGACGATTGGTTCGACCTCGGCCAGTCCGCGCGCCTGAACCAGGCACTCGGCGCGAGCGCCAAGACGCTGACCGGCAACCGCGAACTGCGCTTCGACGATACGCTGGCCATCCGCGCCGGGCACTCGCTGTCGCTGTTCGGTGGCGGCACACTGCGTGCCGCGACCCTGGATACCAGCGCGGGCGGCAGCTTCCAGCTCGGTGTCGGCGGGGTGCTCGCGGTCGATACTTTCCGCGGCGATTTGCTCCAGCAGGGCGGCACGCTGGCGCCGGGTGATTCCCCCGGCCTGACCGTGATCGACGGCGACTACACGCTGGACAGCGGTACGCTCGCGATCGAATTGGCGGGCCTCGGGCGCGGCACGGAGTACGACGCCGTCGACGTCAGCGGCACGGCGACCTTAAGCGGGACGCTCGATATCCAATTGCTCGATGGCTTCGTGCCGGCCGGCGGCGATGTGTTCGAGCTGCTCGCGGCCGAGAGCATCCTCGGCAGCTTCGATCAGCTGCTCCTGGCCATGCTGCCGGACGATCTGTTCTGGGATCTCGCCTACGTGAGTGACCCTTTCGGCACGGATTTCGTCACCTTGAGTGCGGCACCCGTGCCCTTGCCCCCCGCCGCCTGGCTGCTGCTGGTGCCGCTGTGGTTCGCGCTGCGGCGGCGGGTGACGGTGTGATGTGATGGGCGTGGCTCGAGGGCCGGTGCCATCACCGGTTTGCAACGCCGATAGCTGATTGGCGCGGGACCGGTAGACGCTGCCGATGCGAGCGTCGGCCGCGGGAAACCGTGCTAATGTCCCCAGGGTATGGATATTCTCGTCGTCGACGACCATGCCCTTGTGCGCGATGGTCTCTCTCAGGTCCTGGCGGCTTTGGCGGACGCCGTCGTCGTACACCAGGCAGCGACGGTCGGTGAGGCCCTCGCTCTGGTCAAAGAAGGATCGCGGTTCCAACTCATCCTGGTCGATCTCGCGCTCCCGGATGGCGATGGCCTCGAGGTGGTTGCGGCATTCGCTGGTGGTGAGCCGCGGGTACCGGTCGTCGTCCTGTCCGGCTCGGACGAGGCGGCGTCGAGTGCGCGGGCGCTGGCGGCGGGCGCGCAGGGCTTCATTCCCAAATCTTCTCCGACGGCGATTCTGGTGCAGGCGCTCAGACTGGTGCTGGCCGGGGGTGTCTATGCGCCGCCGCCGTCGTCACCGCATCCGCCGGCCCGAACGCACGGCTATGGCGACGGTCAGGGCGCGCTCACGCCCCGTCAACAGGGCATCCTGGCGCAACTGGCGAGCGGGCAGGCCAACAAGTCGATAGCGCAGGACCTCGGTATCAGCGAAGCGACGGTCAAAGCGCACGTCAGCGCCATCTTCCGTGTTCTCGGGGTCAGTAACCGCACCCAGGCCGTACGCGCGGCGCAAAGCCTCGGCCTCATCGAATGAGTTCTTCCATGGTGCTGCGCAGGGTTGCGGGCGCGATGGGTTTGTGCAGAACGGGGTAACCGTGGCCGTGGATGCGGCGCAGGCGTCCGGGATCGCTTTCGCCGGTCATCAACAGGACCGGGAGATCCGTGTTGTACTCCTCGCGTATCGCCTGAGCGGCTTCGACGCCGGTTTCGTACAGGCCCAGGTTGTAGTCGGATATCAACAGGGCGGGCACGCCGGCCTCGTCGCCGAACAACCGCGCGGTCGCGGCATAGTTCTCCCCGGTGATGACGCGGCAGCCCCAGCCGTCGAGCAGGCGCTCCATGGCCTGACGGATATCCGCTTCGTCGTCGATGACGACGATGAAGGCACCGGCCAGCGACGCCGGCTGCACCACGCCGGGCCGGTGTGGTGTGGTGCCTGTCGTCCTGCCGCGCGGCAGGGTCAAAGTGAACACGGAACCCCGGTCGAGTTGTGAGCGCAATTCGAGGGTGTGGCCGAGGACATGGACCAAGCGCATCACGATGGCGAGGCCGAGGCCGACATGAGCGCGTCCCGCAGCCTTGGGTGTGGTCGCAGTGACCTGATAATAATCCTGGAAAATTCGCGCCTGGTGCTCCGGCGCGATGCCGATGCCCTGATCCCAGACCTGGATACGGATGGCGTCTCCCGCATCACGACAGGCCACCAGTACGCGACCGGCGCGCGTATAGGCCAGCGCGTTGCTGACCAGATTGCGCACGATGACCTCGACCAGTTCCGGATCGCTGTGCGCGACAGCATCGGTGGCGCGAAAGCCGAGTCCGATCTGTCGCGCTTCGGCATCGAACTCGCTGTCGATGGCGATGCGATCGAACAATGCCTGCAAGGCGAAATCCCGGCGCCGCGGCTGGACCACGCCGGCATCGAGGCGAGAGATGTCGAGCAGGGCCGTGAACAGGTTCTGCATGGCGCGCACCGAGCTGTCCATGCGGCGCATGATGTCGAGCGCAGCGGGTTCGCGCACGCGCTCACGCAGCGCCGCCACGAACAGGTTCAGGGCATGCACGGGCTGGCGCAAATCGTGGCTGACCGCGGCGATGAAATCGCTCTTGGCCTGATTGGCGGCGTCGGCAGCCTGCTTCTGCGCCGCCAGGTCGCGCAGCAGTTCGATGTTCTCGAAGCGCAGTTCAATCGAGGCGACGAAATTCCGGTTCAGGATCCGGGCCATCGCCAGCATGGCCACCAGGAACAACACCAGCAGGCCGCCCGCGCCGAGTGTGACGCGCTCCCCCGCAATCAGCGCCATGGCGGTATAAGGCAGCAGCGAGGTCGGTACATAGGCGAGGAAAGGCGGAAAGAACGGCGTCAGTGAGCCGACCGCGCCGGCCGTCATGCCGGCCAATGTCGCGCCGAGGAGCAGCTGTTCCGGAACCTCGGCAGGCCACAGCAGGACACTCATCGCCCCCCATAGGAGACCCGTCAGCAGCGAGCCCGCGGTCGACCAGCGGCCCCAGACGAGCACCCGCCGCGGCCCCGGTCGGCGTCTGGTATAGAGGCTGCGCAACAACATGCGCGCGAGCAGAACGACGATGAGGCCGACTTGCCACAGAGCCGCGTGCCTCAAATCGATCGCGTCCTGGGCGACCAGGAAATAAATCGGCGGCACGATGCCATTGATGATCAACACCACCGGCATGAGACGGAAATGGGCGTCGATCTGGGCCGCGCGGATCAAGATAGGCGTGGGCGTCTTGACGTCGGCGTCGGTTGGTGGCGTCTCGACGGGGCGGTCGTCAACAGGGGCTTCGCAGGCCTTGGGCGGTGATGATGCTTCCATGCGGCTAGGCCAGGGTGGTGGGGTATCTGTCCCCGTATTTCCTCTGTTTGCTCACGATGGCGGCGCTCTTTCGATGGGTGTGACATCGTTACGCCGGCAGGGCTGGTCTAGGGTGATATTACAACCTCGCACCGATAGCTGCGCGAGACTGCAAATATGCGATCATGGCGCCCTCATCAACGAGGGAGGTCAACCATGGATATCGGCGTCATCATGTTTCCCACCGACAAGTCCATCCAACCGATGGAGCTGGCGCGGGCCTGCGAAGAACGCGGTTTCGAATCGCTGTGGTTTCCGGAGCACAGCCACATCCCGACCAGCCGAGAGACGCCCTGGGGCGGACGGCCGGAACTCGGCCCGCTGCCGGAAGAGTACTGGCGCACCCACGATCAGTTCGTCGCCCTGACCGCCTGTGCGGCGGTAACGAAAAAGCTGCGTTTGGGCACCGGTATCACGCTGGTCGCGCAGCGCGACCCGATCTGGCTCGCCAAGGAGGTCGCCAGCCTCGACATGATCTCCGGCGGCCGCTTCGAACTCGGCATCGGTTACGGCTGGTGCGTCGAAGAGATGCGCAATCACAAGCTCGACTTCAAGCAGCGGCGCGAGATCCTGCGCGAGTACATCCTGTTCATGAAAGAGGTATGGACCAAGGACGAAGCGAGCTATTCGGGCGATTACATCGAGTTCGAGCAGAGCTGGGCCTGGCCCAAGCCGACGCAGAAGCCGCACCCGCCGATCCTGATGGGCGGCGCGGCCGGACCGAAGACGGCCGCGCACGTGGCCGAATTCTGCGACGGCTGGATGCCCCTCGGCGGACTCTACGATTTCGACAACGGCCTCGCCCGCATCCACGAAGCCTGCAAGAAGCGCGGCCGCGATCCAAAATCGGTCAGCCTCGGCATGTTCTTCGCCGCCCCGCCGGAAGGTGACGCCTTGAAGGGCTTGCCGGACAAGGGCGTGACTCGCGCGATCCTGCCGATCCCGCCGGCGCCGGCCGATACGGTGCTGCCGATCCTGGACAAGTACGCCAAGTTCAACTGAGCGTGGGCGACGGGTGGTGTCAGTGACACCGCCCGTCGACGCCCCCCGATACGGGGGCGC
>JBBDTC010000097.1:0-3420 GCA_040904625.1 Gammaproteobacteria bacterium | reverse complement strand
CCCCCCCCCCCCCCCCCCCACGCCCGCCTATCCGGGCGAGCGTAGTGCATCTGCGCACAACCAAGGACTCCTACTGCATGACCTATCGTCGACGTCGACCACAGTCCGGGCCTGTCGCCGGAGCAAGCTGCCTGTGAGCGGGCCGGAAGCTGCCGCGGCAGCGCGGGCGCTTATCGCAGGGTGTTACGACGGCGTGCTCGCGACCCTCTCGGTCGATTGTGCCGGCTATCCGTTCGGTTCGGTCGTGCCCTATTGCCTCGACCGGCAGGCCCGCCCCGTCATTCTCATCGCGTCGATTGCGCAGCACACCAGGAACATCCGTGTCGACGCACGCGTGTCCTTGACGATGTTCGTTCGCGACGCCGCCGATTTGCAGGCGGCAGGGCGCGTCACGTATATCGGCGATGCCGAGCCGTTGCCGCCCGGCCCGGCGCATGACGATGCCGCGGCCCGCTACCTGCGCTATTTTCCCGAGGCTGCGGCCTACGACCGCACCCATGATTTCGCCTTCTACGCCATCACGCCCAAGCGCCTGCGCTTCATCGGCGGCTTCGGCGCCATCCATTGGCTGACCCCTGAAACGGCACTCGTGCCGAACCCCTTCGAGGCGACGGCCGAGCGCGGCATCGTCGAACACATGAACGCCGATCACGCGGATGCGATTCGCCATTATTGTGCGCAGGCCGGGATCGTGGTCGCTGCCGGCGTCGATCCGGTGCTGGTCGGCTGTGACGGCGAGGGCATCGACATTCGTGTCGGCGAGCGAGTTCGGCGCGTGCCCTTCGCCGCGCCCGTCGGCGATCTCGCTGCCGTGCGGGCCACGCTGGTCGCGATGGCCCGTCGTCCGGCAGTCGACGCCTGAGCAACGCACACGAGGTCAAATGAAAAGTGAAAAGGGGACGCACATATTTCCAAGCGGAAATAAGTGCGTCCCCTTTTTCACAGACGTTTTGGCACAATGACGCCCGCTTGCGCGCCGCCGCAGTAGATGCGGCCTGAGTCCGACAGGCTGCCAGAGCACGGGCGTGCAGGCTGAATAGGAAACGGGGGACGGCAAAGTGGCTGCAGATTCGGTGAAACCGGCGACGGACGCGCGAGTGCCCGCCTGGGTGTGGGCGGCAATCGCCATCGTCGGCGCGGGCGCGGTCGGCGGCATCGCGCTGATTCGCGGTGAAACCATCAACAGCCTCTGGTTCATTGTCGCCGCGGTCTGCGTCTACGCCATTGCCTACCGCTTCTACAGCTTGTTCGTCGCCACGCGTGTGCTGATGCTCGATGCGACACGCGCGACGCCGGCCGAGCGCTTGAACGATGGCCGCGATTTCATGCCGACCAACCGCTGGATCGTGTTCGGCCACCATTTCGCCGCCATCGCCGGGCCGGGCCCGCTGATCGGGCCGACGTTGGCCGCGCAATTCGGTTATCTGCCGGGCACTTTGTGGATCCTGATTGGCGGCGTGCTCGGCGGCTGCGTGCAGGACTTCGTCATCCTGTTCTGTTCGCTACGCCGCAACGGCCGTTCGCTCGGCCAGATGGCCCGCGACGAGCTCGGGCCGGTGGGCGGTTTCGCCGCTCTGGTCGGCGTCATGACCATCATGATCATCCTCATCGCCGTGCTCGGCCTGGTCGTCGTCAACGCCATGAAACACAGCCCCTGGGGCACTTTCACGGTGGCGATGACCATTCCGATCGCGCTCTTCATGGGGGTCTATCTGCGCTCGATCAGGCCCGGTCGCGTGCTCGAGGGCACCGTCATCGGCATCACCCTGCTGCTGCTCGCGGTGGTCGCCGGCGGCTGGGTCGATCAGCAGCCGGGGCTGCGCGACTGGTTCGATCTGGACGGCCGCGTATTGGCCTTCCTCATCATCAGCTACGGGTTCGCTGCGGCCGTGTTGCCGGTGTGGCTGCTGCTCGCGCCGCGCGACTATCTCTCGACCTTCATGAAAGTCGGCACCATCCTCGCCCTGGCCGTGGCCATCGTCATCATCCGGCCGGACATGCACATGCCCGCTGTGACCCAGTTCGTCGACGGCACCGGGCCCATTTTCGCCGGCAAGCTCTTTCCCTTCGTCTTCATCACCATTGCCTGCGGCGCGATTTCAGGTTTTCACGCTCTGATTTCGTCCGGCACGACGCCCAAGCTCCTCACCAACGAGGCCGACGCGCGCATGATCGGCTATGGCGGCATGATGATGGAATCGTTCACCGCGGTGATGGCGATGGTCGCGGCCTGTGTGCTCGAGCCCGGCATCTACTTCGCCATCAACAGCCCGGCCGGAATCGTCGGTAAAGAGGCTGTCGATGCTGTCGCCACCATCTCGAGTTGGGGCTTCCCGGTCACCGTCGATCAAATGCAGGCGCTGGCCACCGAGATGGGTGAGACCACGCTATTCGCACGCACCGGCGGCGCGCCTTCGCTCGCGGTGGGCATGGCGCATATCTTCTCCACACTCTCCGGCGGTGGCCTGCTGGCGCTGTGGTATCACTTCGCGATCATGTTCGAGGCGCTGTTCATCCTGACTACGCTCGACGCCGGCACGCGCGTCGCGCGTTTCATGCTGCAGGAACTGCTGGGGCGGGTCTACGCGCCGCTCGGGCGGGTCAGCTGGTATCCGGGCGTCCTGGTCGCAAGCGGGCTGGTCGTGCTTGCCTGGGGCTGGTTTCTCTATCAGGGCGTGGTCGACCCGCTGGGCGGCATCAACAGCCTGTGGCCATTGTTCGGCATCGCCAACCAGATGCTGGCGGCGATCGCGCTGTGCGTGGCGACGACCATCATCGTCAAATCGGGCCGGGCGCGTTTCGCCTGGGTCACCGCCGGCCCGCTCGCCTGGCTGGTCGTCATCACCTCGACGGCGGCCTGGGAGAAGCTCTTCAGCGACATGCCGCGCATCGGTCTGATGGCCCATGCGGCGGATTTGCAGAGCCGTCTGGAAGCCGGACTGCTGTCCGCGGAATTCGCCGCCCAGGTGCCTCAGTTGATCTTCAACGATCGGGTCAACATGGCATTGACCGCACTGTTTCTGATCCTGACCTGGGTGCTGCTCATGGATACCGCACGGGTGTGTCTGCGTACCATCCAGGGCAAGCGTACGCCCCCGTTCACGGAGGAGCCCTATGTGGCGAGCACGCTGGCCACGCGCTGAGGCGCGGCTGCGCCGCTGCGGCTCAGGCGTCGTGGCCTGGCTGCGCTGGTTGAACGGTGACGCCGCCTACGACGCGTTCATTGCGCACCTGCGCGCCCACCATCCCGAGCGCCCGCTACCGACCCGGGCCGAGTTCTATCGTGCCGAGACCGAGCGGCGCTGGAGCGGCGTGCGGCGTTGTTGCTGAAGGAAGAGGAGATGCACTTTAGGCGACAACCGGTTCGGGACCTGTCCGGCCTCCCCGCAGGAGAAGTCCTTTGGCGGAAATAAAGCGGAC
>JBBDTC010000096.1:0-8606 GCA_040904625.1 Gammaproteobacteria bacterium | reverse complement strand
AGGGGTCTTGAAAGACCTGGGCGGATCGCCTTCCCACGTCGAAACGCAGTGGCTCGATGATCCGCCGCAACTCACTTACCGTTGCGGGGGCAGCGCCGGAATTGTTGGCTGACGAATGTCAGGAACGCACCGGCTTCCCGTTTCATCCCTTGGGTGTATAACCCTCGAGACACCTGAAGCAGAGACGCAGAAACTATAGAAACAGGGGGAACAGGTCAAGAACGAAAGCGGACTTTAGCTAGTTCGGGCAGGCACTGCTCATCCCGAGCTTGACCCGCCGCACGCTGAGCGTGACCACGACGCCGAGCTTCAGCAGTAAATGGAGCGAGAAACTCGCTCAGGCGATCGACGAAACGGACGCGGCGTACCCGACGCTTCGCAATTACAAATGGGTGTCCGACGCGATCCCTTTGTCGCGACGTCGCGACAAACTGCCGTGGGGCACGCACGCCGAATTTGCAGCCCTACCCGAGCCCGAGCGCGCACCGGCGTTAGCGCGCGCTGCCGATGAAGACTGGACCGTCCGAGAGGCCTGCAAGGAAATCCGGGCTCTGAACCACGTGATCAACCGAACGGAGCTGCCCCCGCTGCCGGCAGGCAGATATAGAGTGGTTCCGCGGGGGCGCTACAGTAGGCAGCCCCACGTCAGTAGCCCGATGATGGGTAGCTCGATCAACTCAGACTACGTCCAAGCATGGCGCAGATCCAACCACCGGCCTGCCGGCAGCTTGGGGGGCCAACCAGATCGCAGTAAAGGGGACGTACTTATTCAGTGCGTCACTTTAGCCCTATGGAAAATAAATGCGCCCTTTTTTCGCTTTTCGGAGACGGGGCGCCGGCGGTCGCGGTTCATCCCCGCGTGTGCGGCACGAGGGCTTCGGCCTTGCGCTCATCGCCTTTCGTTGCCAGCGTGAACTCGAGGAAATACTGATAGGGCAGAAAATCGATCGACCGCGAAAGCTCGAAGCCGGCCTGCTGGAACTCTGCGGTCACGGCCTCCGCCGTCAGTTTCCATTCCACCGGCGGGCCCAGCGGAAGCTCGCGCTTGTGGAAGTCGATGATGACCACGCGACCCCCGGGTTTCAAAGCCTCGGCCAGGCGCCGCGCATAGGCGACACGCCCCTGCATGTGATGGTAGGTGTCACAGATGAACACGACGTCCACAGACTGCGGTTCGAGCTGCGGGTCATCCGCTGGGACCTGTCGTGCAGTCAGGTTGGCGAGGCCGAGCTTCGCGGCTTCAGCATTGATGTGTGCAGCCATCGTCGGTTCGACATCGAGGCCGACGGCGCTGCCCTGCGGGCCGACGGCGGCCGCGAAGCGACGGGTGAAGTAACCTGTGCCGGCACCGATATCAACGACGACATCACCCGCGCGCAATTGCAGCCGCGTCATTACTTCGTCCGGCTTTTGCCAGCTGTCACGCTCCGTGCTCTCGAACATCTCGACGGCTTGCTCGACGTTATCGAAGCGGTGATCATGTGCTGCGCCTTCGGGCGGCTGATGCGCATGCTCGTGATGGAGCTGTGCCCAAGTCCACGGCGCGTGGGTGAATGACGTCACGGTGGACAACAGCATCACGCTGGTGGCTAACTTACGGCTGAGCATATAAAAGCCCTCCTCGTTGGCTGAATAAACCTTCCAGCATCGAGGATGCAGGGTCATCCAGGCCACGAGACAACGATGCACTCTACGTGCGGCGCAGCTCCAAAAACGTAGCACGCTGATTGACAGTGCATCCAACACAGAACGGAGCGCTACACCATATAAGTATATCGGCAATGCCTGAGGTCGCGAGTGTTTGAGATCAGATGAGGGGCAAAGAAGAGACGCTCGAGCTCTAAGACAAGGCATACTTCGAGCTACCGATCCCGGTGAGCAGCATGTCGAGGAGATCCGATCCCGTGATGATGCGCGGCGGCTCGAGCCAGATCAGCACCACATCGTTTTCGATGACGTCGCCTTCGACGTTCGGGCGGCGTTTCAGACTCCGGATCACGTCGCCCAGCGTGGCGTTGGAATCACGCACGACGATGGGCCGGTGGCAGTGCTCATAGGGCCGGAACGGCCGTTTGCCATAGAGTGCCGCGCGGGTGAAGTGGTCGACGTTCAGCGCCAGCAAGGGTTCCCGCGCATCGTTCACGAGAATGGCCCAGGTATGCGGCGTGCGGTTGATGAGTTGCAGAAACGGGTCGTCGGCGCGGGGTTCGATCTCGGGAAAACGCGGCAGATCGACGTCGACCGGCATTGCGATGATGCTCTCCGGCGCCAGCTCCTCTCCTTCGTCCAGGGTGGTGAGGTCATCGATATCAAGGAAGTTCAATGCCCCGATCCCTTCCACATCACTCACGTCGGTGTCCGGCGAACGTACGTGGGCCTTGAGGATGTCGCGTAGCAGCGGTTCGTGCAGGTACTCGATGGCTTCCTGCCCCAGCCACCAGTCGAGAAACCGGCCGCTCGGTCGGGCCACCGGATACAGCGCATATTGATACAGACGGATCACCGGCGCCAGCAGCGCCGCCGTTCTCAAAGGGTTCTTGGAGAAGTAGGCCTGCGGCAGAATCTCGCCGAGCCAGGTGATCACCACCGTCGAAAACAGGAAGGCCATGACCCCCACGAGTACCGAATTGGCCAGCAGCGCCAGTAGCACGTTGATGGATACGTTGCCCCACAGGATGGTGGCCAGCAGGAAATTCGAGTCCTTGCGCAGCGCCAGAATTCTCAGCGCCCGCGGATCGCGGCGCGACTCCACTTCGAGCCGCAACCGGCTCAGACGATAGAACGCCAGATTGCAGCCCGAGAACATGGCCGATTGGCTGATACAAAAGGCGATGCCTAGCCAGGTGAGATAGTCGGGCATCTGCGGCACCGTTACTGCGGGCAAACGAGGCTTGCCCGGCGTACTTGCCGGGTAGCGGCGCTCACGCGATCTCGAAGCCCTCGTAGCCGCGCTCGGCGGCGGCATTGCACTCGTCACGGTAGTTGCCGGCGCCGCCGAAGTAGAACAGCACCACACGCGGTTTGCCCGGGATATTGCCCCCCATGAACCACGATCCGCGCGAGCGCGGCAGTACGGTCAGGTTGACGAGGTCGTCCATGTGTCGGCCCCAAGTGCCGACCGCGCCGACGGTCGGCTCGATGGTGCGCCGGTTGTTCGCGCGCAGATGGCCGATGGCGCGCCCGATCCAGTCGACGCAGCCATCGATGATGACCGGAATGTTGGCGAACGGGCTCTGCGGGCCGCCGATCATGAACAGGTTGGGGAAACCGTCCACGGTGATGCCGAGATAGGTCTGCGGACCGGCCGCCCAGTGCTCGTTCATCGCTTTGCCGCCGCGCCCGCGGATGTCGATGCGGTTCAGCGTGCCGGTGACCGCGTCGAAGCCGGTGGCGAAGACGATGACGTCGGCGGGATACTCGTCCTCGCCGACCAGGACCCCGTGCTTCGAGATCCCCGTAATGGGGTTGTCGCGCACGCTGACCAGCTTCACGTTGTCGCGGTTGAAAGTCTCGTAGTAGTAGTGGCCGAGCGGCGGACGCTTGGCGCCGAGCGGGTGATCGTCCGGACACAGCAGCTCGGCGGTCTCGGGGTCTTCGACGATCGTACGAATTTTCTCGCGTACGAACTCGGCAACGACGGCGTTGGCGTGCTCGTCGGTGAATATGTCGTCGAAGGTCTCGAACAGGAAGCGGAAGGTGCCGGTCTCCCAGCCACGTTCGAGGATTTGCCGGCACTCCTCGGGGCTCACGTCGGCCACGTTGCGGCCCGCGTCGCGGAAGTCGAAGCCGAAGGCCTGGTGGCGCGTACGTTCCCAGATGGCGTCGTAGCGGCGGCGATACTCCTCGCGGTCGAAGTCGGTGAGCGGCATGTTACGCGCCGGAATCACGTAGTTCGGCGTGCGCTGGAACACCGTGACCTCGGCCGCCGTCTTGGCAATGAGAGGAATGGCCTGCACCGCGGTCGCGCCGGTGCCGATCACCGCGACCCGCTTGCCGCTGAAGCTGACCGGCTCCTTTGGCCAGTTGCCGGTCAGGTACCACTCGCCCTCGAAGTCCTCGAAGCCGGGAAAATCCGGCTTGTAGGGTGTCGACAGCGGTCCGGTGGCCGTGACGAGATACGTGCAGCTGTGTGTCTCGCCGCGGTCGGTGGAGACCTGCCACACGCCGCTCGCCTCGTCGTAGCGCGCGCTCGTCACGCGAGTGCCGACGACGATGTCCCGACGCATGTCGCAAACGTCAGCGACGTAGTTCAGGTAGGCAAGCGCCTCGGCCTGGCCCGGGAAGCGCTCTGACCAGTCCCATTCGTCCTGGATCTGCTTGGAGAAGGAGAAAGCGTACAGCCACGCCTCGCTGTCGGTGCGCGCGCCGGGGTAGCGGTTGTAGTACCAGGTGCCGCCGACATCGCTGCCGGCCTCGATGACGCGCGCGGACAGGCCGAGCTCGCGCAGCTCGTGCAGCATGCGCAACCCGCCGAAGCCGGCGCCGATGACGATGGCATCGAAGTCGACCTCGACACCCTCTGCGGCGCGGCGAACTGCTGCCGGTGCCGGACGCGATGCGCCGCTCTCGATCTGTTCCATGATGTCCCCTCTCGTTTGCGATGGCGCGATTGGCGCGCGCCCGCGGCACCTTACGGACGTCGCCGACTCTACCTGATAGAGCGCTGCGCTCCAAGGCGCTCGGCGGGCACCAATACGTAACTCGGCCCGTGAAAAAGGAAACGGCGATGGCCGTCCGTCGTGGGCGCATCGCAGCGCTGACGCTTGACCTCGTCGTGCGGCGAGCCCGCCCTGGTCGTCCTGCCAGATGGACCATTTCGGGTCGGCCGGCACAGCCAGCAGCAAACGGCCCCGAGTATCCTCTATTCGTCGCGCAGCACCTGGCCACGGCCGCGTGCCAGCGGCGGATCGCGTTCGATGCGGCAATCAGGCTGCATCGGCACAGCCACTCGGCTTCAGTACGCGCACGGTCGAAGCCGGATTACCGCCGATCTTGTCGGCCGGCCGCCGCGGGCGGGAGACGAGCTCGCCGCCGCAGTTCGGGCAGTGCCCGCCGAGTACGCTGTCCGCGCAGTGTGCACAGAAGGTGCATTCGAAAGAGCAGATCCGCGCGTCGGCGGCGGCCGGCGGTAGATCCTTGTCGCAGCATTCGCAATTCGGGCGCAGTTCGAGCATGTTGGATTCCTCCCGGCTGATAGCTGTTCACAGGAACGCCGAATTCCGCTGCATTATGCAGCGTCACGGCTCCCGGGGCACTTCGAAGCAGCGCTCGGCGTACCGTCTCCAGACCCCACAACGTAGCGCGCGGCGCCGGGAACTCCGGCCTATGCTGGCGCTCAATGCGCACACGCCCATCGTAACGCTGCGGGGCGCCGAAGCGCCTGGGTGCATCGGAGACAAACCAGCCTTTCGCTCTACCTTGCTGCGATAATCGTGGTCTGTCCCCGAAGACCCTTCGTTTGCGCAGCGGGAGCCGGCCGCGTTCCGCTAGACTGTGGCTTCGCGAATTCTTGCACTTACCAGACAATGATCCTCGCCAGAGCCGACGGACGATGGGTCACAATGCGACGATTCCGGCCGGAGTTCGTGCAGTGACTCGAGTGGTGCTGTCCGCATCAGAATCAGCGGCCGCCTTATCGGCGAACGACGCGAGCCGTGCCGAAACCGGAAGGATTGAGGAACCACGATGAAGTCGAAACCGGCCACCCTCGGATGGCGTGAATGGGTTGCGTTACCGGGTCTCGGCATCGATCGCATCAAGGTCAAAGTCGACACCGGCGCGCGAACGTCGGCCCTGCACGCCTTCTCCATCGAGCCGTTCCGCCGTCGGGGTGCGGAATGGGTTCGCCTCGGTATTCATCCGCTGCAGCGTAATCGCAGTATCGAAGTCGAGTGCGAGGCCGCGGTCATCGATCGTCGTAAGGTGACGGATTCAGGCGGCCACGCCGAGCAGCGCTTCGTCATCGAAACAACGATTGTCATCGGTGACTTCAGTCGAGTCATCGAACTCACCTTGACTGACCGTGACACCATGCGCTTTCGGATGCTGCTCGGAAGAACAGCTTTGGCGGAGGCTTTCCTGGTCGACTCGAAGCGGTCCTATCTGGCCGGTAGCCCGCACGTCGCAATCAACGCAAATCGGAGATGAACGAGATATGAAGGTTGCCATTCTGTCACGCAACAGCAAGCTGTATTCCACGCGACGGATCAAGGAGGCCGCGATTGCGCGCGGACACGAGGCGCGCGTGGTCGACCATCTGCATTGTTTCATGGACATCACCGCCGCCAAGCCGACGGTGCATCATCGCGGCGAGGAATTCGGTCAGGGTGACTTCGATGCCATCATCCCGCGCATCGGCGCCTCCGTGACGTACTACGGCACGGCCGTCGCCCGGCAATTCGAAATGATGGGCGTGTACAGCGTCAACGAGTCGGTGGCGATCACTCGGGCGCGCGACAAACTGCGCTCGCTGCAGTTGTTGTCGCGGCAGAAGATCGGCATCCCGGTGACGGCGTTCGCCAACCGCCCGGACGACGTCGCCGGCTTGATCAGAGAGGTTGGTGGTGCGCCGCTGGTCGTCAAACTGCTCGAGGGGACGCAGGGTATTGGCGTCGTATTGGCCGAAACCAGCAAGGCTGCACAATCGGTGATCCAGGCGTTCATGGGGCTAGGATCGAATATCCTGGTGCAGGAGTTCATCAAGGAATCCAAAGGATCGGATATTCGTTGCTTCGTCGTCGGAGGCAAGGTCATCGCGGCCATGCAGCGCCAGGCCCCGGAAGGCGAGTTCCGCTCCAACCTGCATCGGGGAGGCAGTGCCACCCTCGTCAAACTGACCCCGGGTGAGCGACGCTGCGCAGTGCGTGCAGCGCAGGTCATGGGGCTCAATGTGGCCGGGGTCGACCTGCTCCGATCGAATCGCGGGCCCTTGGTGATGGAAGTCAATTCCTCACCGGGGCTGCGCGGCATCGAGGAAGCCACCGGCAAGGACGTCGCCAACATCATCATCGAGTTCATCGAACACAATGCAAAAGCCGGCAACACCAAAACCAAGGGCAAAGGCTGAAACAGGGTTGGCCTTTGCGATTGGCGATGAAACCGTCGCGCCGGGCGAGCGGCGAGTCATCGAACTGCCGTTCGCTGCGCTGTACACGCATGCTGCCCCTTTGCATCTACCGGTCCATGTGGTCTGCGGCACGGAGCCGGGGCCGCGGCTGTTCCTGTCTGCTGCCATTCACGGCGACGAACTCAATGGCGTGGAAATCATCCGGCGTGTGCTCAAGCACCGGGCGTTACGGCGTCGCTTGCGCGGCGTCGTGGTGGCGGTGCCCGTAGTCAACGCCTTCGGCATGATCCAGCATTCGCGATACCTGCCTGACCGTCGCGACCTGAATCGATCGTTTCCCGGATCGGCGACGGGATCGCTCGCTGCGCGGCTGGCCTACCTCATGCTCGAACACGTCGTGCGGCCGTGCGCTTATGGTATCGATCTGCACACCGGCTCGTCGCACCGCTCGAACCTGCCGCAGATCCGTGCCGATTTGTCCGATGACGAAACCTTGGATCTGGCGCGCTCCTTCGGTGTGCCGGTGCTGATCAACTCGAGTGTCCGCGACGGGTCATTGCGCAGTGAAGCGGCCGCTGCGGGCGTGCGGATGCTGCTCTATGAAGCCGGCGAAGCACTGCGCTACGACGAGCTCGCCATCCGTGTCGGCGTGGAAGGTGTGCTCAATGTCATGCGCGGCCTGGGCATGATCGTGCGGCGCGCAGACAAGGAGCGCGGAGAACCCTTCGTCGCGCATTCCTCCACCTGGGTACGAGCCCCTTCGAGCGGCATGGTGATCTCACGCCATACGCTGGGCGATCATGTCGAGGAAGGCGATGCACTTGCGGAGATTTTTGATCCGTCCGACTTCTTCAGGGGTAAGCCCGAGCGGGTCAGCGCAAGTGCTACTGGTGTGATCATCGGCCAGACGCACTTGCCGCTCGTCAACGAGGGCGATGCCTTGTTTCATATCGCGCGCTTCGAAGATGCGCGTGGCGTTGCGGCCGAAGTGGCGAGCTTCCATCAGGACATCTTCGACCCGGAGGAGCACTATTGATCTGACCCCAGTCGCTGCTACTCACCGCGAGCACGGTTCGCGATCTCGGAGAAAGCCGAAGCGATGATACCGGTCGGCATCGCGATCAGGCCGATCCCGGCCAGTGCGGTGAAGCCGGCGAAGACCTTGCCCAGGGCGGTGACCGGGTAGACGTCACCGTAGCCCACCGTGGTCAGCGTGATCATCGACCACCACAATGCGCGCCGCAGGAGACCGCGCAGCAGCGCTCGAGCGGTGACCGAGTACGATTCAGCAGCCGCGCGTGATGACGAACTCATCCTCGCCGCAGGATTCGAGCTGGAATTCGATCAGGCTGGCGAGATCCTGACGCGTGCGGCTCTGGATCATATGGGCGAGCAGCGTCTGCAGGAGCGCGCTGGCCATGACATCGGCGCTCATGCCGTGATCGTCGTCAGCTGTTTGCAGGGCGTGCGCGATCGCCTCACGCGCGACATCGAATTCTCCCGCCATGGTCTCATCTCCACGATTTGGGCCGAGTCTAGC
>JBBDTC010000095.1:0-8606 GCA_040904625.1 Gammaproteobacteria bacterium | reverse complement strand
GATCTGGAACGCCGATCCATCCCGTCTGGCGGCGTTGCTCGTCAGTTGAATAGAATCCCTATTCGCCCTTGTCGCGCCTTGCCAGCCGGGCGCCTCAACGCCCCAAATCGCCCAGTTATTTTGCGGCGGACCCCAAGCGGGCGGTGTTCGCGGCTGGCGGCTGCCGTCTGGTCGAGGACTGAGGCGCCTTGGCCGCCATGTCGAGCGGTATTTTGATGATATAATTTTCGGCCGAGCCCTGACCTGTCGACATCCCGCCACCATCAACGTATGCATTTGATCGAGCACAGACGATGCGAAGGCCGTCAAGGCCTCGCGGGATCTCGGGGCGCACCAGAACCAGCGACGATTCGACCACAGATCAGCGGGCCAGTACGGACTGACCCGTAGCCGGTGGCGAGCGTCACGGATACCTTAGTTGGGAGACACGAGAGCATGAGCGAGAACGCTGTCGATCCGGATCGACGCCGCTTTCTCACGGGCACGGCGACGGTCATCGGTGGCATCGGCGCCGGACTGGCGGCGATCCCGTTTGTTGCAACCTTTCAGCCGAACGCGCGGGCCAAGGCCATCGGCGCGCCGGTCGAGGCGGATATCAGCCAGCTCGAACCGGGCCAGCGCATTACCTACAAGTGGCGCGGCAAACCCGTGTGGATAGTCCGCCGCACGCCGGATCAGCTCGCTGCGCTGGAGGCGATGTCGGAAGAGATATTGCGTGACCCATCGTCGCAAGCCTCCCTGCAACCCGGGTTCGCGGCCAATGCGTTCCGCTCGTCGAAGCCGGAGTACCTGGTCCTGATCGGGATCTGCACGCACCTTGGCTGCGCGCCGAATTTCTTTCCCAAGCCGGGCGCCGAGGGCATGGGCAGTGACTGGAAGGGCGGGTTCTACTGCCCCTGTCACGGCTCCAAGTTCGATTTGTCGGGGCGCGTCTATGCCGGTGTGCCGGCGCCGACCAATCTCGAAGTGCCGCCCTATCGGTACATCGACGATAACCGCATCCTGATTGGCGAAGTGGAGGACGTCACGGCATGAATGCGATTGCCAAAGGTCTCGTCGGCTTGCGGGATTGGGTCGATGATCGATTCCCGCTCATGCAGCTGTGGAACGATCACATGGGGCGCTACTATGCGCCCAAGAATTTCAATTTCTGGTATTACTTCGGCGCCCTGTCGCTGGTCGTGCTGGCCATCCAGATCATCACCGGGATCTGGCTGGTGATGAGCTACAAGCCGGATGCCGCGCTGGCCTTCGGCTCGGTCGAGTACATCATGCGCGACGTCGAGTGGGGCTGGCTGATCCGCTACATGCACTCGACCGGTGCCTCGTTCTTCTTCATCGTCGTCTATCTGCACATGTTTCGCGGGATGCTTTACGGCTCGTTCAAGAAACCGCGCGAGCTGGTCTGGATCCTCGGTATGTTCATTTACCTGTCGCTGATGGCCGAAGCCTTCTTCGGTTATTTGCTGCCGTGGGGGCAGATGTCCTATTGGGGTGCGCAGGTCATCACTTCGCTGTTCGGCGCGATTCCGTTCATCGGTGAGACCTTGCTGGAGTGGATTCGCGGCGACTACGTGGTGTCGGATATCACGCTCAATCGCTTCTTCTCCTTCCATGTCATCGCTTTGCCTTTTGCCATCGCCGGGCTGGTGGTGCTGCATATCATCGCCCTGCACGAAGTCGGATCGAACAATCCGGACGGCGTGGAAATCAAGAAACACAAGGATGCCGACGGCAAACCGCTCGATGGCATTCCCTTCCACCCGTACTACACGGTCAAGGATTCGTTCGGCCTGGTGGTCTTCCTGATCCTGTTCGCCGCCGTGGTGTTCTTCGCGCCGGAGATGGGCGGGTATTTCCTCGAGCACAACAACTTCATCCCGGCCGATCCGCTGCAGACGCCCGAGCACATCGCTCCGGTGTGGTACTTCACGCCGTATTACTCGATTCTGCGTGCGAATACGGTGAATTTCTTCGGCATCGAGGCGAAGTTATGGGGCGTGATGTTCATGGGGCTCGGCACGCTGATATTCTTCCTGCTGCCGTGGCTGGATCGCAGCCCGGTGAAGTCGATTCGCTACCGTGGACCGATCTTCAAGTCAGCGCTGGCGATCTTCGTCGTGTCGTTCCTGGTCCTTGGCTATCTCGGCCTGCTGCCGCCGACCCCCGGGCGCACGCTGGCTGCGCAGATCTTCACCATCACCTATTTCCTGTTTTTCATTCTGATGCCGTTCTATACGAAATGGGATCAAACCAAACCAGTGCCGGAAAGGGTGACGGGCTGATGAACAAGCTGATTACCGCATTACTCCTGTGTTGTCTCGGCAGTCCGGCGTGGGCCGCCGGCGCTGGTCTGCCGGAGCTGATGGACGCCAACATCAATCTCGGCAACAAGACCACCCTGCAGCGCGGGGCGCGGCTGTTCGTAAATTACTGCCTGAGCTGTCATTCGGCCAAGTACATGCGCTATGTGCGTATGGCCGAAGACCTCGAAATCCCCGAGGATGTGGTCAAGGACAACCTCATGTTCACCACCAACAAGATCGGCGACACCATGAAAGTGGCGATGCGCCCGGAAGATGCCGAGCAGTGGTTCGGGGTCGCGCCGCCCGATCTGTCGGTCATCGCGCGTGCCCGCGGCGAAGACTGGTTGTATTCTTTCCTGAACGGATTCCATGTCGATGACAAGCGTCCCACCGGAGTCAACAACCTGTATTTCCCGGATACCGCCATGCCCCACGTGCTGGCCGATCTGCAGGGTCTTCAGCGCAAGGTGGAGCACGAGGATGACGGCCACGGAGACGATGGCCACGGCGGCGGCGCAGCCTTCGAGCAGGTGTCGTCGGGGCAGATGTCGGCCGACGAGTACCGTCAGGCGACGCGCGATCTGACAGCGTTCCTGCTCTATATCGGCGAGCCGGCCAAACTCGTGCGCTATAGAATCGGGTTCTGGGTCATCGCGTTCCTGCTGGTGCTTCTCGTCGCTACCTATTTGCTCAAACGAGAATACTGGAAGGATGTTCACTAAGATGACAGCCCTCGCGAATCGGCGCTCTGTGATGACGTTGTACGCCGATGCCGCGGACCCTCTCGGGCATAGCGTGCGCCTGGTTCTGACGGAGAAGGACATCAACGTCGAAATCCATTACATCGACGAAGACACCAAACCCGACGACCTGCATGACCTCAATCCCTACGGCGGGTTGTTGACACTCATCGATCGCGATCTGGTGCTCTACGATGCCCAGATCATGCTCGAGTACCTGGACGAACGCTATCCACACCCCCCGCTGATGCCGGTCGACCCGGTGGCGCGAGCCAACAACCGCCAGTTCCGCTACCGCATCGTCCGTGACCTCTACTCGCTGGCCGCCGAGCTCGACGGCGACAACGAAATTGCGGCGGCCAACGCACGCAAGGCCCTGCGTGACAACCTGTTGGCCATCGCGCCCCTGTTCGCCCAGTATCCGTATTTCATGTCCGAGGAATTTTCTCTGGTCGATCTGTGCATGGCGCCGCTGCTGTGGCGCCTGCCCCGCTACAGTGTGAAACTCGGTGCACCGGCCAAGCCTCTGATGAAGTACGCCGACCGGCTGTTCGACCGGCGCGCTTTCCAGGTCAGTCTGTCGCCCATGGAGCAGGACATCCGCTGATCGAGCGGAGAGTGCCGCCATGACCTCTTCCCGCCCTTATCTCCTGCGCGCGATCTACGAGTGGATTGTCGATAATGGCTATACGCCGCACATCGTGGTGGCGGCGGAGATGGATTCGGTGCAGGTGCCGCGACAATTCGTCGACAACGGCGTCATCGTACTCAACGTCGCACCGAGTGCGGTGCGCGATCTCGAACTCGGCAACGACCGGGTCAGCTTCAGTGCGCGATTCGCGGGGAGTGCACAGTACGTGTCGGTGCCGATGGCCGCCATCCAGGCCATCTATGCGCGCGAGAATGGCCAGGGCATGGTACTGAGCGAGCATGGCGACGACGCTGACGCAGCGGACGGGTCGTCGAACACCGAAGCCGAGCCACGGCAGACCACCGAACCGCCCACACCGCGCCCCTCGCATCTCAAAGTCATCAAATAATCCCGCGGGCGCGCCCCGCCTGACAGTGTGCCGCGCAGCCCACGGCGCACCCTAATCCGGCGCACCTCAACCGCGCCCGTCCTGAGCTTGTCGAAGGAAGCTTGTCGAACGACGCCCACTACCGCAGCGTGACCATCGCCATCAGCTACAGCTGGCCGGAGCAGGGCCACTTCGGCCGTTCTCGGCATGCTCTTCGAACGCGCCCTCCCTCAGGCCCTCAGCCGGCGGGGCCGAGCAGATGTTCGTCGACCAGGTCGCACAAACAATGCACGATGGTGATGTGCGATTCTTGAATGCGCGCCGTCGAATCGCTGGGTACGCGCAGCTCTATATCGGTTTGGATCAGTGAGCGGCTGGCAGCGCCGCCGTCGCGCCCGGTGACGAGGATGACGCGCATGTTCTTGTCGTGCGCCGCATCCATGGCATTGAGGATGTTGTGCGAGTTGCCGCTGGTCGTGAAGGCCAGCAGCACGTCACCCGGATTGCCGAGTGCCCGGACCTGTTTGGCGAAGATGTCGGCAAACTGGTAATCGTTGGCGATCGAGGTGATGGTCGAAGCGTCGGTGGTCAGGGCCATGGCGGGCAGCCCGGGACGCTCGCGCTCGAAGCGATTGAGCATTTCCGAGGAGAAATGCTGCGCGTCGCCGGCGGAACCACCGTTGCCGCAGCTGAGTACCTTGCCGTTGTTGAGCAGCGATTCGGCAATGGCCGTCCCGGCGCTCGCGATGGTGTCGCTGAGCTGCTCGGCGCACTGGGCTTTGACGGCAATACTCTGCTGGAAAATGCCTTTGATTCGCTCGCTGGGGTTCAAGCCGCTGTTCTCGAATTCTGGATATCGGCGCAGGTCGCGCGCGAGCGAGCATTATGCAGAAAACGCCCCGGCAATCCAGTCCATCTCCGGCCGCGCGGGGTTGCCGCTGAGCGCGACGACGTCGAAGCGGCAGGGATAATCCGCGAACTGGGCATTGCGGAGCAGGAAAATCTGTGCCGCGCGCAGCAACCGGGCCTGTTTGGTCTGCCCGATACTTTCCGCGGCGCTGCCGTAGCGTGACGAGCGGCGGTAGCGCACTTCGACGAAGACCAGTGTGCCGCGATCGAGCATGACAAGGTCGAGTTCGCCGCCGCGGCAGGTGAAGTTCCGGGCGACGGTGCTGAGCCCGTGGCGCATCAGCGCCAGTTCGGCCTGCACCTCGAAATGCGCACCGGCGGCACGCGTCGATGAACGGCCGCGTCGATCAGCGGCCATCGCCCGTTGCAGCGGTGACTGTGTCCAGAGGCCGAGGCTGCCCATCGACAAAGCGCAGCCAAAACAGCTTGCGTTCGAGCACGCCGGAGCGGGTCATGCTCAGATCACCGGTAACGCCAGGCAGGCGCAGGGTCGGGTCGCGTCGCATGCGGGCGAGATAGGGGATGATTCGATAGGCATCGATACCCAGTGCGAACAGGCGCGCGAAATCGCGTGTCTTCGAACCCCAGGCACGCTGCAGCAGTTCGAGTGTGGCCGGATCGCTGGCACCGAACAACCACGGCATGTCACCGAAGATAATGCCGTTCAGATCACGATCGCCTTCGCTGTCGAGCGTTCCGGAGAAAACATGCGAAGTGGCGAAGACCGGGATATCCGCGGCGCCGAAATAACGCAACTGCGGCATGATCTGGCGGGCATTGTCGGGGAACCCGGCGAGCAGGATCAGTTCTATATCGGCGCGTCTGCGCGCCGCGGTATGCAGCGGTATGCCGAGCCGACGGCGCAAGGCGGCAGCGCGCGCCGCGCTGCGGTCGATGTTCAACGCGCGTTCCATCGCATCGGCGTAGGATTCTGCTCGCTCGTTGTAATAGACCTTGTCGAGTACGGTGCCGTCCAACTCCGACCACGCGGCGGCATACGCTTCGCCCAGACGGCGGCCCCAGGCGGTATCAGGCGCCAGAATCAGCGCCCGCTCGCCGGAGCGCGCGGCGCGGCGCGCGACCTGTACGGCTTCCGCATCGGGCGCGAGCCCGAACTGATAGAAATTCGAGCGCGCGCCCGTGGCCTGGTCGGTCACGTTCAGCGCGAGCACACTGCTGTCGATGGCGGCATCGCTTTGCAGCTCCTCGACCAGCTCCTTGCGCAACGGACCGACGATGAATTCCGCGCCGTCGCCGAGCGCGGCGCCAACGATCTCCGAGAGCGGGCGTTCGGAAGTCGAATAGAGTTGAACGGCCGGCCGGCTTTGCCGGCTTTGGTCCTGATACCATGCGCTGATGAAGCCATCGCGTACGGCGTTTGCGGCCGCCCCCAGCGTCCCTTCGAACGGCAGCAGGAGCGCCAGTTTGCGCGGCAGAGTGGTCAGCGCCGTGGCGCGATCACGCACAGATTCGAGCACGGCCGCACCCGGATGAGCGGGATACCGGGTTTGCCACGTAGCGAGCTGCTCGGCGAGTTCGGCCGGATCGAGCATCGATCGTCTGGCCACGAGACCGAGTGCGTACCAACCGGCGGCGGTCGAATCGGCCGTGTCCGCCTTGCTTTCCAGCGTGGGCTCCGGCAAGGCGGCGACGGCACGCCAGGTGGCCGCGGCGATCGCGCTCGCGCGCTCCTGCGGATAAGGGTAACGGTGTGCGGAGACCCAGGCCGTTGCCGCCTGCTCGATCCGCCCGGTCTGCCAGGCCGCGTCGCCGAGGCAGCGCGCATGAGCACCGCGCGGATAGGCGTCGAGGCGGCTGGCGTCGACGCTGCTGACGATGTCCCAGGCGTGTTCGGCGAGGCCGGCCTCGAGCAGCGAGCAGGCGTGCGCCGTGGCCAGCGCGGGCTCGCCGGCGATGCGGTCCTCGTAGGCCGCGAGCACATGGTCGGCCTGACCGAATTCGCCCGCATCCTGGTAGGCGAGGGCAGACATGGCGGCATAGCGCAGGCGGCGCGTTTCGTCCTCGCTGGTGTCGAGCAACCGGCCGAAACTCTCGGCCGCGGCGAGATATCGCCCGGCGTCGAGGGCTGCGTTGGCGGCGGCCGCAGGGTCCGCAGCGGCGCCAGTGCCCGGCCCGCCCGTGCGCGTTCCGGCCGGCGGCGCGCAGGCGCCGACGGCGATCACGAGCGCGGCGACGACAAGCCCGCGAAGTACGATGCGAGAAATTGAAGATATCGACACCGGCGCAGTATCTGTGGGGGTCCCAAGCCTGTCAATCGAGCGGCCGGCGGTCTATGTTGTCGCCACGCCGATCGGCAATCTGGCCGACATCGGTCAGCGCGCCGTTGCGATCCTCGGTCAAGTCGACTACATCCTGTGCGAGGACACCCGCCACAGCCGCCCCCTGCTCGAGCATTACGGCATCGCGACCAGGACGATGGCGCTGCACGAGCACAACGAGCGGCAGGTCGCGGCGGGCTTCGTCCGCCGACTGCAAGAGCGCGCGGAGAGTTGCGCGCTGATCAGCGATGCGGGAACGCCGCTGATTTCCGATCCCGGCTTCGTGCTGGTCCGCAGTGCCGTCGAGGCTGGATTGAAGATCATCGGCATTCCCGGCCCTTGTGCGCTGGTCGCGGCCCTGTCCATCGCCGGTCTGCCGACCGATCGTTTCGTTTTCGAAGGCTTCCTGCCGAGCGCCGCCGGGCCCCGGTCCGCCCGGCTCGAGCGCCTGGCAGGCGAGGTTCGGACGATGATTTTCTACGAGGCGCCGCATCGCCTGATGGCGACTGTCGGATCCCTGTGCACCGCCTTCGGTGCCACCCGCGATGCCGTGGTCGTGCGGGAACTCAGCAAGCGTTTCGAGACGGTCTATCGGGCGCCACTGGGGCAGCTCGAAGCGACCCTCGCGGCCGACCCGAATGCCGCGCGCGGTGAACAGGTCATCCTGGTGGCCGGCGCACCGGTACTCGACGAGAGCCAGGCGGAAATCGACCGCATGCTCGAAGTCGTGTTCAAACACACCGATCGCAAGACCGCCATTCGCATCGTCAGCACCCTCACCGGCGTCGGGCGCAACGCGCTCTATCAACGCCTGCTCGAACTCGAGCGCGGCGGTGATTGAAAATCACCTGACCAGGGCCCACACTCTTCCTCGGCAAGTCGGCCGGGTGATCGCTATCGGCAGGCCCTTCGGGGGCAAGGCGGTGGAGGAAAGTCCGGGCTCCACAGGACGGGATGCCAGGTAACGCCTGGGGGGCGAGAGCCCACGGAAAGTGCCACAGAAAATATACCGCCGCGTTCGCGCGGTAAGGGTGAAAAGGTGCGGTAAGAGCGCACCGCGCCGGCTAACGCCGGTGGCAGGGTAAACCCCATCCGGAGCAAGACCAAATAGGGAAACGTACCGCCCTCGAAAGCGGAGGAGCGCGGTCCGCGCGAGTTTCCGGGTAGGTCGCTACAGGCCCGCGGTGACGCGGGTCGCAGATGAATGATCACCGTGCTGTCTGACAGCAGGACAGAACCCGGCTTACAGGCCGGCTTGCCTCATATCATGAAAATCCCCGCAGAATACAATGTCACCGACTTTAGGCGACAACGGGTTTCGGGACCGGTCCGGCCTCCCCGCAGGAGAGGTCC
>JBBDTC010000094.1:0-8642 GCA_040904625.1 Gammaproteobacteria bacterium | reverse complement strand
GGTAAACTCGGCCTCGTCCATGTCGGCGTCCCGGCTTAAAGTCCAACGTATGAGCAAGCATTAACCGCCCGTTATCAAGGAAACTGCCATGTCTTCGGAGCTCCTGATCGATTACACGACACGAGACCGCATCGCCATCATCAGCCTGAATCGCCCTCCCGTAAATGCCATCGGTCATGCGCTGCTCGATGCGTTTCACGAAGCCTTGCGTCGGGCTGAGCGCGATGCCGCAATACGCGCCGTGATCATAACCAGCGCCCTGCCCGGCATGTTCTGCGGCGGAATGGATCTCAAAATGGTGGCGGCAGGCGATGTCGATGACTTGCGTGGGTTCGTCTACAAGTTCTACATGGAAACGATGAACATCCAGTACGCGATGACCAAGCCAACGATAGCCGCCATCAACGGCCCTGCCCGCGGCGCGGGAATGACCCTATCGATCACCAGTGATGTGATCATCGCCGCCGACGACATCGACTTGGGCTACCCCGAGATCGACATCGGGCTCATCCCGGCCATCCACTTCGTGCACCTGCCGCGTCAGCTCAGCCGGCACAAGACCTTCGAGCTGTTGTTCGGCGGCAAACCGATAGCAGCGTCAGAAGCGGTGATGCTGGGCATCGTCAATGAAGCGGTGCCGCGCGATGAACTATTGGACCGCGCTCTGGCCATGGCGCAGGTCTTCGCCGCCAAATCACCGGCAATCATGGCCCTTGCACGGCAATCGTTCATGCGAGCCAATGATCTGGACTATCGACGCAACGTAGAGAACCAGATTGAAACCTTGTGCAATGTGTTCAGCACGGCCGACGGCCGTGAGGGCTTGATGGCTTTTCTCGAAAAGCGTGCGCCGCGATGGGGCGGCGATTGAACGGGACCGCTGGGCTGGCGTGGGCATCGACGCCCTATTGCTACACGGGTTCCTTGGATGCAGGCAACCTGATTGGGCAACGAAACGATTCATGATGACAGTGGATGCACTGCTCTGAAGAGGGCTCGAAGGCATGCTGCAGGCACCTATCGAGCAAATGGCATTCTGGCAGCTCGCCGAGTTTGCTGCCCACCATAGCCCCTTCCATGCGAAGCGGGCGTGGGCGGGTAGACTGCGTGCCGGTGAACGGCCAGCGGTCGATGAACTCCCTCTGCTGTACAAGGAGGACGTGCGTGATGCCGCCGCCGCGCTGGTTGCGACGGTACGCCCTTCGGGTCACCGGACACGCGCCGTGGGACACACTTCGGGCTCGACCGGCAGCCCGCTCGAAATCGTCAAATCCTCGCGCCAGCTCGATTTGGAACGCGCGGAAAACTGCCGCCTCAAGCAATCCTGGCACCGGGTGCTGCCTGGCCCTCACTTGATCGTCGAGTGCGCGACCGAACGCTACCCCTTGGGATCCTGCACCCAACGGCTCGACGCGGACGGTACGCCGGTGACCACCCTGTATGGACTGGAGGCGGGTCTGGTCGCCGATGTGGCCACGCGACTGCAGATCGGATCCATCCACTCCTGGCCGAGTGTCGCCCGTGGCCTCATCGCGGTCAGCCGCGAACGCGACGGCGCGCCACTGGCTTTACGCGCTATCAGCACCCGGGCAGAAGTGCTGACGCCGGAGCTTCGTGGGCGGCTTCGCGACGAACTCGGCTGCGCTACGCTGGATGTCTACGGCGCGGTAGAGACCGGGGTGCTGGCCGCGGAATGTGTCGATTGCGGTCTTTATCACACGGCCGATCGCAGCTGTCTGATCGAAGTCTTGCGCGAGGATGGTTCGGCAGCCGGGCCGGGCGAGACAGGCTGGGTCGTCGTGACCCCGCTGCACAGCTATGCCATGCCGCTGCTGCGCTACGTATTGGGCGATTACGCGGTGGTGGCCGAACCCACGCGCTGCAGCGAGGGTCGCCTCACCCTGGCCGCCATCCTGGGCCGGGAGAAGCATCTCTTCGTCACCCCGCAGGGCCGATTGTTCGTGCCCATGATCGAGGCGAAGCAATTGTGTGAAATGCCCCTGCAGCAATATAAGTTGCTACAGCCGGATTTCGCGACGATCGAAGTTCAATACGTTGCATTCCGCGGCACCGATGTGGACGAACGCGCCTTGCACGCGGTAGTCTGCGCGTCCTTGCCGGCGAGATTCGATGTTCGCGTACGTCAGGTAGAGAGCATTGCTGCCGCGGCGAATGGCAAATACTTCATGCACGAGCGCCTGTTTGGTGACTCGCGATAAGGGAAGGTCTGCACAAGTAGAATCCGCCTCTGGTTCGACAGGCCTGTCCTGAGCCCCGCCGAAGGGTTCACCACGAACGGAATCAACTGCTTGCCGAACCCATCCAGACACGCAAGAGGCTTATGCAGACTTTCCTAAGCGCTGGGAAGCGCGCATCCCGCAGGTCACATACAGCCGCCACCAGGTCTTTGTTCATCGCTCGAGTCGTCTGCTGGCCTCAGAATGCCATCAGCGCGGCATAGCGGTCGCGATGGAAGGATGCGTCGCCGAAGATCTGTTGCTGAACACGGGCACGCTTGAGAAAAAAGCCGATCTCCTCGTCATCGGTCATGCCGATCCCGCCATGCAGTTGTACCGCTTCGTTCGTGACGAGTTCGAGCATGTCGCAGGCCTTGGCTTTGGCGAGACTCGCCAATGCGGCGATGTCGGCGCGGCTCTCATCGATCGCACAAAGCGCAGCGATGACGGCCGAGCGCGTCAACTCGAGTTCGCAGTACATCAATGCTGCACGGTGCTTGAGGGCCTGGAATGCGCCGATCTTCTGACCGAACTGTTCACGAAGCTTCAGATAGGAGACGGTGCGTTCGAAAGCCTCCATGCCGCTGCCGAGCATTTCCGCGGCGAGCCCGGCGCGCGCGCCATCGAGCACCGGTTCGAGCAAGGCGTGGCCTTGGTCGACGCCGCCGAGCACGCGATCGTTGCCGACCTCGACATCGGCCATTACGAGGTGGGCGGCGTTGCGTGAATCGACCATGTGCGTGCGTGTGCGGGTAAGGCCGTCGGCGTCGCCGTCGAGCAGGAAAAGGGTCAATCCCTGTGGGTCGGTGTCGGCTCCGGAGGTCCGCGCGACGACGACGATGTAATCGGCGACGTGGCCGTCGAGGACAAGCATCTTGCTGCCGTTCAGGCGATAGCTGGCGCCGCTGCGTACGGCTCGCGTTGCGATTCGGCTTGGCGCGTGACGCGGGTGTTCGTCCAGCGCGAGGGCGAGCAGGCACTCGCCGCTTGCAACCGCCGGGAGCAGGGTCTGTTTCAGCGCCTCGCTGGCGCCCGCCAGCACCAGCGGTGCGCCGGCCAGGATGGTCGCGAACAGGGGCGAAGCGGCCAGGGTGCGGCCGGACTCCTCGAGTACCTGTCCGAGGCCTTTGTAGCCCATCGCCGAGCCACCATAGCTTTCCGGCAACAGCACGCCCGCCCAGCCGAGCTCGGCCATCTCCTGCCAGGCTGCGCGTTCGAAGCCCTCTGCTGCGTTACTGTCACGCAATGCGCGCAGCGACTTGACGGGCAGTCGTGCGGCGAAGAATTCGTGCGCACCGCGTTTGAGAATGGCTTCTTCTTCGGTCAGCAGGAGGTTCATGACAATGGCCCTCAGTCGGGCAGGCCGAGCACGCGCTTGGCGATGACGTTGAGTTGAATTTCCGAGGTGCCGCCTTCGATGGAATTACCCTTCGAGCGCAGCCAGGTGCGGCAGATGTCGAGTTCTTCGCTGCTGAATTCGTCGCCGGCCCAGCCCAGTGCCGCGCTGCCGGCGCATTTCAGCAGAAGTTCGAACTTGGCTTTGTTCTGCTCGGTGCCATAGTACTTGAACATCGATGAAGCACCGCCCGAGCCGGCGCCGGCTTCGCTCTCCTGCTCTGCGCGGCGGATGGTCAAGGCGAAGGCGCGGTCGTTCATGACCTGGCGTGCGACGGCGTCGCGCAGGACGGGATCGGCAATGCGTCCATTGGCGTCGCCGAGATAGCGTTTGGCGACGACATCGACCGGCGGTACGGTGCCGCCGACGGTACGCCCGATTTCGGCGATCATGCCGCGTTCGTGTTGGAGCAGCTCCTTGGCGATGGTCCAGCCTTCATTGAGGCGCCCGACCAGGTTTTCCTTGGGCACACGCACGTCGGTGAAGAACGTCTCGCAAAATACCGATGCGCCGCTGATCAGTGTGATCGGCCGGGTCTCGACGCCAGGGCTCTCCATGTCGAACAAAATGAAGCTGATGCCGCCATGCTTGACGCTTGTGTCGGTGCGTACCAGGCAGAAGATCCAGTCGGCGAAGTTGGCGTAGGAGGTCCAGATCTTCTGGCCGTTGATCAGATAATGGTCGCCGCGATCCTCGCAGCGTGTCTTCAAGGCGGCGAGGTCGGAGCCGGCACCAGGTTCGCTGTAGCCCTGGCACCAGCGGATCTCGCCGCGGGCGATCCTGGGGAGATGTTCGCGCTTCTGCGCGTCGTTGCCGTACTTGAACAGGACCGGCGCCAGCATCCAGATGCCGAACGAGGACAGCGGTGGGCGGCACTTGAGGCGGCCCATTTCTTCGCGCAGCACTTGGGCCTGCTCACCGCTCAGGCCGGCTCCGCCGTATTCGCGCGGCCAGGTAGGCACGGTGTAACCTCGCTCGGCCATGCGATCGAGCCAGAGTTTGCTCTCGGGATTCTTGTACGTGGCGTTACGCCCGCCCCAGACACGCTCCTCGTCCTCCATGGGTGTGCGCATCGATGCCGGGCAGTTCTGTTCGAGCCAGGTACGGGTCTCGGCGCGGAATTCATCCAATGCGTGCAAAATGTCGTCCCTCCTGCCTCACGAATGCCCCCATTATACGGAACCGGTTAATCGATGAAGGTACGGGTCCGCGCCATGAATTGCTCGAACTGGTCATGGTGCACCCAGTGCCCGGCCCGATCGAAACTCACGACTTCGGCATTGCTGAAGTGCGCCGCACGGCCATCCTCCAGCGGATTGGAAGCAAAGCTTTCCTTGCCGTAGACCAGCAGCGTCGGGCAGGTGATGCGAGACCAGAGCTGCTGCACCTCGCTCGTCGGCATGTCGTAGGCCGGCCAGCTGCGGACGTAGTTGTCGAACTTCCATGAGTAGGTACCGTCCTCATTCTGGTTGACGCCGTGGAGAGTGAGGTGCCGCGCGCGTTCTGGCGAGAGATGACGATTCTCCTCCTGCATGCGCTGCCAGGCTTCCTCGACCGAGGCATAGCGGCGCGGCAGGCGTCCGGCCAGGGAACGCTTTTCCTCTATCCACGTGCGCAGTCGTTCGTCCAGTGGCGTCTGATCGCGTTCAGCCAATTTCTGGGGAGAAAAGCCCAGGCCCTCGATGGCGACCAGGCGGCGTACGGTGTCCGGATAGCAGCCGGTGTAGCGCAGAGCGATGTTGCCACCCAGAGAGTGCGCGATGATGGTCACCGGGGCGAGCTGCTGCTGGTGGACGAGCTGAGCCAGATCGTAGACATAGCTCTCCATGGTGTAGTGGCCATCCGCGGACCATTGGCTGTCACCATGGCCGCGCAGATCGGGTGCGATGATGTGCCAGCGGTCGCGCAGGGATTCGGCGACCCAGTCCCAGTTCCGACAGTGATCGCGGCCACCGTGGATCAGCAGGAGCGGCGGCGCTGCGGGATTGCCCCAATCGACGTAATGCAAGCGCAGGCGCTGCGAGAAATAGCTGTGCGAGGTAGGACCGGGCATCGTGGTGGACATGAGTATTCCTCGTTGCGGTTCGACGTGGGTAATTCAGCTCGGTGCGGCGGCGAGCGCAGCGCGGATGTCGGCGTGGCGCGCACGGGTCAGCGGGTAGTTCCAGATGAAGGCGACCGATGCGATGAAGAAGATCTCGGGGAGGAGACAAAACGCATAGTGCAGAACGCGCAGGCCGGCCGGATCACCCGGATGGGCCGGATCGAACCCTAGAATCTGGATCAGGGGCAGCGCGATGAGCGTGGCAACAGCGACGGCCAGCTTGTCGGCCATACCCCACAACGCCATGAACAGGGCGCCGCGCTGATTACCGTGGGCCAGGGTATCTTCATCGATGACGTCGGCGGCCATCGACGGGGCCAGAACGTTGACCACCGGCGCGAACAGGCCGGTGGCGAAATTGAGCAGTGCGTAGAGCAGCCACTGCCCGGGCGGCATGATCAGGACCAGCGCGAAGAGCGCAATCTGGATCAGCGAACCGAGCGCGAGCAGGCGGTGTTTTTCGAATCGCGGCGCGAGCTTGACGATGACGGGCGTGCCGATGAGCTGGGCGACGAGATAGACCAGAATGATCAAGGGCCATTGGCTCTGATCGGCCAACAGGTAATGGGTGGCGAAGAACACGAAGAGTACGTGGATGGTATTCCAGCCGACGGCAGCGCACATGCTGGACGCGAGCAGACGCCGGAAGGCACGGTTAGCGACGATAAGTCGCCAACCCCCGGCGAGCGCGGTGGGGCCGCGGCGAACGAACAGCGGTTGGCGGACTGCGATGAGCAGGAACGGAACGGCAAGCACGAGCAGGCCGACTGTGATCCAGGCCAACAGCTCGAGCGTCGGCGCCAGGCTCTCCGGTGCAACACGCGCAGGATCCATTGCGACCACGGCGAGTGGTGCGAGGATGGCGATGAGTGCGCCGATGAGGCCGCCCCAGGTGCGCGCGCCGGTGATCCGCGAGCGCTCGTGATAATCGGGCGACAGCTCAGCACCCCAGGCGGCGAGCGGAATGCCGATGAGCGTCCAGCCGAAATAGAGCAGCGCCACGGCGACAAACAGATAAGCGGCACTCGGCTGCGGTCCGGGATTGAAAACGGCCAGCGTCGCCAGGGCCATTACCGGCAGGCCAAGGGCCATCCACAATCCGCGCCGGCCCCAGCGCGGCGGTGTGCGATCGGACAGTGCGCCGATCAGCGGATCGGTGACGACGTCGGTGACCCGGGTCAGCGTCATGACCACCCCGATGGTGGCGAGGCCCAGGCCGAGCTCCCCCGCATAGTAGGGCGTCAGGTACAGCACCAGCGGCAGGCCGCCGGTGGACAGGGGAACGGCAAGAAAGGCGAAGGCGGCGAGTTCACGTGGGCTGAGCCGGGTCGGCCCTGGCAGGCTCATGCCGCGGGGAACGGGGGCATGCGCGGCGCCCTCATTGCAGCGCGTCGCTGGTGCCGGGTTGATCGCTGGCCGGTGCGAACAAGGCGCCGACGTCGACGGCATCGAAGTAATAGTGCTCGCCGCAGAACTCACAGCCGACCTCGACCGTGCCACGATCGGCGATGATGTCTTCGGCTTCGGCCTGGCCGAGTCCGAGCAGCATGCTCTGCACGCGCTCACGGCTGCAAGAACAGCGAAACTCCGCTCTGCGCGGGACCTGACAACGCAGTGGTTCGGCCCAGAACGGGCGTCGCAGGAGCGTTTCCGGCGGCAGAGTGAGTAGCTCCTCGCTGCTCAAGCTGCCGCCGAGGGTCGCGATGCGCTCGAAAGCCTCGGCGGCCGCGTGTCGGTCCGCATTGGTTTCGGGCATGCGTTGGACCAGGAGGCCGACAGCGAGTTCGTCGTTGGCGGCCAGAACGAAGCGCGTGGCGAGCTGTTCGGATTGCAGCATGTAGAACTCGAGTACAGCGGCCAAGTGCGGCAGGACCGCCCCCGTGGTGTCGGTGAGAGGCACGACACCCTGATAGGGCAGCTTGCCGGGCTGGCGGTCGTAGGGATCGAGGGTGATCGCACAGCGCCCGTCTCTGCTCATGAGCGTGGCGAGTGAATGCTCGGCGCCGATGTCGCCGGCTACCCGGGCCGTGGCGCGAAAGGTTAGCGCGGAACTCACTTCGGCGACGGCAAACTTGACCGGCCCGTCGCTGTGCAGCTGCAGAACCAGCGCGCCATCGAACTTGATCGAAGACTGCATCAGCATGCCGGCCGCGGCCATCTCGCCGAGCAGGTCGCGGACTGGCGCGGGGAAAGCCCCGACCGTTGCCCGCCGGCGCAGCGCTTCGCGCCAGCTCCCCGTCAGGCGTACCAGCGCGCCCCGCACTGGCAGGCCGTCGAACGAAAAACGCAGCAGCTCTCCGGTGGTCAAGATCGATTCCAAAAAAAAGCGATGAGCGGCGATTATCGCAATGCCGGCTTGCGCCGGGCAAACGGCGGCTGCCGGTCGGGCCGCCCGCTTCGTACAATGGTCGGCATGCAATTCCGCAATACGGCACATCGCTATGGCTGGGTCAGCCGCGTGCTGCATTGGACGACGGTCGTGATCGTGCTGGTGCTTTATGTCGACATCATGGGCCTCGACGTGCCGCCCAAGCTCGCCATGCGCGATGCCGTGGTCGACCGCCATGCACTGCTCGGCACGATAGTGCTGGTATTGATGTGCACGCGATTCCTGTGGCGCCAATGCAATCCGAATCCGGTCCACGGCTACGCCCTGCCGGCGTGGAATCGTCGGCTCGCGATGGCGGTACATCGTAGTTTGTATGCGCTCGTCATCGCTCTTTGTGTCCTTGGCCTCATCGCCCATTACGGCACTGGTGTGGCGCTCAGCGCGACGGCGCTTGATGTTCACGACACGCTTGCCGGCCTGTTGTTGGCGGTGGTCGCCGGTCACGCTGTGGCAGGAGTCTACAATCAGGCCTTAGGGCCCGTCCCAGAATAACTCGACTATTTGGAACGCCGATCC
>JBBDTC010000093.1:0-1451 GCA_040904625.1 Gammaproteobacteria bacterium | reverse complement strand
CTGACCATGCCGCGCCCACGGGCGCGCCAGCACGACAGAGGGTGAGCAATTACCATCAATGCGCTAAATGCGGAAGCAGACGACTTTGCTCGCAGTGCAAAAAAATTCGGCCTTGATGGTAGAAATACAGATGATCTCAGCAAGGCATATCCAATTATTCTACAACAATACATCAAATCAGACGTAGTCATTTCTAAACATTTAATCCACGGTATTGATGATGAAATTGTTGCAAAATGTTCACGTTTATTTGAAGTAGTTGTCGTAGAACGAGGTATGGTCCCTCACGATAAGAGTGGTAAAATAGACTGGGCATTCGTCTACCTGCAAGTGATAGAGCAATATTTTCGTTATTGTTCATAGAATTTAACACGAACTTAGAATATTGCCAAATCGGAATCTATGCTTTGTGCAACTCATTTGGTACCGAGTCGATGTCGCGGCCCCAACGCATGGCCTGCGCCCGGGCGGTTGCTGGTCATGTGGCATCGACGGCGCGCGGCCATGGTCGCGGTCCCCCCACCGCCATTCCGCTCGACCCCACGCGTCGGCCGCCGAGTGCGAGAAAAGGACGTCGTCGCCGCGTCCATGCATAACGGCGAACGACATATCCCATCCCTCGCGCGGCGCTCGGCGTACCTCTTGGCTGGGTTTGCGCGCCCGCTCGAACGTCACGTCAGGTACTGCCCGCCGTTGATGGTCAGCGTCGAGCCGGTGACGAAGCTCGCGTCGTCGGCGGCCAGGAACAGGACGGCGCGCGCGATCTCCTCGGGCTTGCCGAGCCGGCCCACGGGGATGCGGGCGATGATCGTCTTGAGCACGTCCTCGGGCACCGCCTGGACCATCTCGGTGTCGATGTAGCCCGGGCAGATCGCGTTGACCGTGACGCCCTTGCGCGCGCCCTCGAGCGCGAGCGCCTTGGTGAAGCCGATCACGCCGGCCTTGGCCGCGGAGTAGTTGGCCTGACCGAACTGCCCCGCCTGGCCGTTGATCGAGGAGATGTTGACGATGCGCCCGAAGTTGCGCTCGCGCATCGAATCGATCACGGCGCGGCAGGTGTTGAAGCAGCTCGCGAGATCGACCTGGATCACTTCGGCCCACTGCGCCTCGGTCATCCTGTGCAGCGGCGTATCGCGCGTGATGCCCGCGTTGTTGACCAGCACCTCGATGGGTCCCAGCTCGCCCGCGACCCTGGCGATGCCGGCCTGGGTCGCGGCGAAGTCGCCGACGTTCCAGGCATGGCTCGGGATGCCCGTCGCCTGGGTGAAGGCATCGGCCTTCGCCTTGTTGCCACCGTAGTTGGCGGCGACCTTGTAGCCGGCGCCGTGGAGCGCGCGGCTGATCGCCGCGCCGATGCCGCGCGTTCCCCCCGTGACCAGCGCGACCCGTGCCATGTTTCCTCCGGCGCCTAGTCTCGGGCGAGGCACATGGCGATGCCCATGCCGCCGCCG
>JBBDTC010000092.1:0-8733 GCA_040904625.1 Gammaproteobacteria bacterium | reverse complement strand
ACGCGGCATCGAGCACCTGGCCCTGTTCGAGGCGGCCTTCCAGGGTATCCGCCACAGCGCGTGCCTGGGTGAAGATCTCCTTCAGCATGAAATGGCGATAACCGGACTTCTCGGCCGCATCGGGGGACAGTTGGGACACCGACTCCTGGCGTGAAACGGCGGCGCCCCGTTCGTCAAAGATGCGGACCTCGTCGCGAGTGATCTCCGCGACGTCACCTTCCTCGAGGAAGATGAAGCGCTGGGTGACCGGCAGCAGGGCAAAGACGTCGGAGGCGACGAAGTTCTCGCCGATACCGAGGCCGATGACCAGGGGACTGCCGCGCCGCGCCACCACCATGCGCTCGGTAAAACGGCTGTCGACCACGGCGAGCGCATAGGCGCCGTCGAGGTCCCTGGTGGTGCGCTGGACAGCGCTCAGCAGATCGTCGCCACCCTCCAGGTAATCACAGACGCGGTTGACCACCACTTCGGTATCGGTCTGCGAATGGAAGTCGTGGCCGGCGGCGCGCTGTTCGGCGCGCAGCTTCTCATGATTCTCGATGATGCCGTTGTGGACCAGGGCGACCCGATCCCGACACAGGTGCGGATGCGCGTTGGCTACCGTCGGCTCGCCATGCGTGGCCCAGCGCGTATGCGCGATACCCAGGCCGCCGGCATGCGGCTGCTCGAGCAGGGCGTCTTCGAGAGCCTGCACCTTGCCCGCGACCCGCACGCGACGGATGCCGTGCTCGGGCGTGACGACGGCGATCCCCGCCGAATCGTAGCCACGGTATTCGAGGCGCTTGAGGCCCTCGATGAGAATCGGCGCTACGTCCCGCTGCGCCACTGCTCCGACTATTCCGCACATGATTATTTATTATCCCAGGTTGAGTTCTTGGGTTCTTGGAAGCACGCCACGTTTTGCGCTGCTGGCCTCGACGGTTTCCGCATCGAGCAAGCCAATGGGCTCACGCAGCGCTTCTGCGGTCATTATCGGCCGCGTCGGCGATTTCCCCAAAAAGGCGGAAAGGCGGTGGCGGTAAAACGCGCAGGCGCGCCCACCCGGCGCGCGCAGGGCGCCGGCAGGAGATGCGGAGCTATAACGTTGGAATGATACCGGCCGGGCCTCACGGCTGGCGGGCGGCGTCGCGGATCGTCACGATCCGATGCGAATGGTCGGGGCGAGAGGATTCGAACCTCCGACCCCCTCAACCCCATTGAGGTGCGCTACCAGGCTGCGCTACGCCCCGACATGTCAATTCGCACGGCTGCCGATACAGGCTGCCCATGGTGCCGCTCGATGGGCGGCATACCCCTGACTCCTTCCTGGATCCCTTGCGGGGCGGCGAGTATAACCTAAGGGCCCGCGCAAGAATAAGTTCCCGATTGGGGCCCTAGCATTCAGCGGCGCAGGATATCGAGGACTTCTTCGAGCTCCATGCGCAGCTGCCGGACGATCTGCTGGCTCATGCTGGAATCGGCCTTGACCTCGTCGCCGGAGAGCTTCTGACGTGCACCGCCGATGGTGAAGCCGTGCTCGTAGAGCAGGCTTCTGATTTGCCGGATGAGGATGACGTCCTGACGCTGATAATAGCGCCGGTTACCGCGTCGCTTGATCGGTTTGAGCTGCGGAAATTCCTGCTCCCAATAGCGCAGGACATGTGGCTTCACCGCACACAGCTCACTCACTTCGCCTATGGTGAAGTAGCGTTTGCCGGGTATGACGGGCAGTTCGTTGTTATTCGACGCTTCCAGCATACGCTTCTACTCTGGCTTTCAGTTTCTGGCCGGGACGGAATGTCACGACACGGCGCGCGGTGATCGGGATCTCCTCGCCGGTCTTGGGATTCCTTCCGGGCCGCTGATTCTTGTCGCGCAAGTCGAAATTACCGAAGCCCGACAGCTTGACTTGCTGGCCCGCTTCCAAGGACGCGCGAACCTCTTCGAAGAAGGCTTCCACCAGTTCCTTGGCTTCTCGTTTGTTGAGCCCCAAATCCTCGAACAAACGCTCGGCCATCTCAGCTTTCGTCAATGCCATCTCTCTACTTCCTCAGGATCCCCCCGACGCTGTCGCGCAGGGCGGCGAGAATATGCTCCACGGCGGCTTCGACCTCTTGCTCGGTAAGAGTGCTAGAAGCAACCTGAAAAATCAAGCCTAACGTAAGACTTTTTTTGCCGGAATCAATACCTTGGCCTCGATATACATCAATCAACTGCAGGTCACGAAGACGATCGCCGCCGCCGCGCCGCGCCGCGGCCAGACAATCGCTCGCGAGCACGTCCTCGTCGACGAGCACGTTGATATCACGGCGCACCGCCGGGAAACGCGAGATCGGCGTGTATTGCGGCGCATCACGCTCACGCTCGTCGGGCAAGGCGATATCGAATAGAAACAAGGGCGTGTCGAGATCGAGCGCACGCGCAACCGCCGGGTGCAGCGCACCAATCCAGCCCAGCTCCCGCGTCCCGCTCGAGACCCGGGCGGACTGCCCGGGATGCAGCGCCGGATGCTCGCAGGGTTGGATGTCGACAGCCTTCCAGCCCAGCACGCGCAGCAACGCTTCGACATCGCCGCGGAGGTCGAAATAATCCGTCTCGCGCGGCCGCGCCGACCAATGCGGGACTTGCGCGCTGCCGCAGCGCAGACCGGCGATGCGATTGACCTGCACCGCCGCGCCGCGCTCGCCGCCGAAAACCCCGCCGATCTCGAACAGACGCACATCGTCGCTCTGCCGGTTCAGGTTATGGCGCGCGGCCGCTGCCAGGCCCGGCCACAGCGACGGGCGCATCACCGCCATTTCGCTCGAGATCGGGTTGGCGAGTTCGTGCAGCGCCCCGGCCGGCTGAAACAGGCGGGCCTTGTCGGCGGCGATGAAACTGTAGGTGACGGCCTCGAAATAGCCGCGCGCGGCGAGCAACTCACGCGCGCGCTGCTCATCCGCGGACAGCCTGCTCGGTAGCGCCGGTCGCGCACTACCGCGCGGCAGGCGGACCGGGATCTGATCATAGCCCTCGACCCGGGCGATCTCCTCGACCAGATCGGCCTCGAGCGCGAGGTCGAAGCGATGGGCGGGAACGGTGACCTGCCAACGCTCATCCTGCTCGGCCACCGTCAGGCCGAGCGCGCGCAGAATGGCCGCACTGCGGGCGGGCGTGATGGTCGTCCCGAGCAGGCGGTTGACCCGCTCGGGGCGGAACGAGATGGTCGGGCGCGCCGGCACGTGCTGGGTGGCTTCGACCCGTGTGGTGGGGCCCGGCGTGCCGCCGCAGATGTCCAGGATCAGCGCCGTTGCACGCTCGATGGCACGCACCTGCTGCGTCGGGTCGACGCCGCGTTCGAAGCGCGTGGAGGCATCCGTCTGCATGCGGTAGCGCCGCGCCACCCCGGCCAGCCTGACCGGATCGAAATAAGCGCTCTCGAGAAAGATAGCCGTGGTGTCGGCCTGCACCGCGCTGTCCTGGCCGCCCATCACGCCGGCCAGGGCGACGGCGCGGCTGCGATCGGCGATGACCAGCGTCCCCGCCTCCAGGGTCAGGGTTTGCTCGTCGAGCAGGACCAATTGCTCGCCGGCGCGCGCCTCACGCACGACGATGCCGCGATCGAGTCTGGCCAGATCGAAGCCGTGCATGGGCTGGCCGAGTTCGAGCATGACGTAATTGGTGACGTCGACCACCGGGTGGATTGCCCGCACCCCGGCGCGGCGCAGGTGTTCACGCAGCCACATGGGGGTACGGGCGGCGGCATCGATACCCTCGATGACCCGCCCCGCGTACACCGCGCAGGCGGCCGGCGCGGCGAGTTCGATCGGCAGCACGGTCGCGGCGACGGCCGGCACCGGGATCACGCCCGCTTCCCGCAAGGTGCTGCCGGTGAGCACGGCGAGATCGCGCGCGATGCCGAGCGCGCAGAAGCAGTCGCCGCGGTTGGGGGTCAGCCCGATGTCGAAAATGGCGTCATCGAGTTGCAGATAGCTGCTCAACGCCGCACCTGGCGGCGCATCCGGGTCGAGTTCGAGAATGCCCCCGGCGTCGTCGCCGAGGCCGAGTTCGGCCGCGGAACACAGCATGCCGGCGGACTCGATGCCGCGGATCGTCGTCCGTTCGATAGTCCGGCCGTCCGGCAGCACGGCGGCCGGCGGCGCATAGGCCGTGCACTGTCCGACCCGCACATTGGGTGCGCCGCAGACGACGACGCGCTCCTCGCGCCCGTCATCGACCTTACACACCGTGAGGCGTTCGGCATCGGGATGCGGGTCGGCAGCGAGGATGCGCGCGACGACGAGCCCCGCGAGCGGCGGCGCGGCCGGCTCGACAGCATCCACTTCGAGACCGCCCAGAGTGAGGATTTCCGCCAGCGCCGCGGTATCGTGCGGCGGATCGACCCATTCGCGCAGCCAGGCTTCGTTGATCTTCATGACGTGATGCGGCGCTCAGTGGCCGAACTGGCGCAGGAAAGCCAAATCGTTGTCGAAGAACAGGCGCAGATCGGAGATGCCATGGCGCAGCATCGCCAGCCGCTCGACCCCGAGTCCGAAAGCGAAGCCGCTGTAGCGCTCGCTGTCGATGCCGACATTGCCGAGCACGTTGGGATGGACCATGCCGCAGCCCATCACTTCCAGCCAGTCGCTGAAGCCATGCGCGGAATCGAGTTTGATGTCGACTTCCATCGACGGCTCGGTGAACGGGAAATACGACGGCCGATAGCGGGTCTGCAAATCGTCGCGGGCGAAGAAACAGCGCAGGAAGGCATCGAGCGTGCCCTTGAGATCGGCCATCGTCACGTCCTCGTCGATGAGCAGGCCTTCGACTTGGTGGAACATCGGCGAATGGGTCTGATCGTAGTCGCAGCGGTAGACGCGGCCGGGGGCGATGATGCGCAGCGGCGGCGGCTGCTCGCGCATGACCCGGATCTGCACCGGCGAGGTGTGGGTGCGCAGCAGATGGCCGTCGCTGAGATAAAAGGTATCGTGCATGGCCCGCGCCGGGTGATGCGCGGGAATGTTGAGTGCCTCGAAGTTGTGATGGTCGTCCTCGATCTCCGGGCCACGCGCGACATCGAAACCGGCGTGCAGGAAAATCGCCTCGATGCGCGCCATCGTCGCGGTCAATGGGTGGGCGTTGCCCGGCAGACCACCGCGCCCTGGCAGCGTGACATCGACGCGTTCCTCGGCCAGCGCCTGCTGCAGGCGCGCCTCCTGCAATGCCGCGCGCCGCGTTTCGATGGCGGCGGCGAGACGTTCCTTGGCGGCGTTGATGGCCTGGCCGGCTGCCGGCCGCTCGGCCGCGGGCAGAGCGCCCAGGCCTTTCAGCAATTCGGTCAGGCGCCCCTTCTTGCCCAGGAAACGGACCCGCACGTCATCCAGGGCCGCCAGATCGGTAGCTGCCGTGACCGCGCTTTCCGCTTCGCTGACGAGTTGCTCGGGATCACCCATGATGACTGCGACGAGGAGGCTGAAAAAAAACTAAGGGGAAAGACCGACAGCCTTTCCCCTTGCGCTGCGTGCGGGAACGCGCTGGGTGTCAGGCGAGCGCGGCTTTGGAACGCTCGGCCAGTGCGCCGAAAGCGGCGGCGTCGTGTACGGCGAGATCGGCCAGGACCTTGCGATCGACTTCGATACCGGCGCGCAGCAGGCCGTTCATGAAGCGCGAATAGCTCAGCCCGCATTCACGCGCCGCGGCGTTGATGCGTACGATCCACAGGGCGCGGAACTGCCGCTTGCGCTGCTTGCGATCGCGGTAGGCATACTGCCCGGCTTTGATGACGGCCTGCTTGGCGACACGGTAGACGTTCTTGCGACGCCCGCTGTAGCCCTTGGCCTGGCTGAGGACTTTCTTGTGGCGGGCATGGGCCTGCACACCGCGTTTTACTCGTGCCATTGCTTTTCGTTCCTACAAATAATCTGCGTGTCAGAGCCTGCGTGTCAAAGCCCGGGCAGCAACTGGCGCACGGACGCCTCGTCGGCGTGCGCGATCAGTGCGCCATGGCGCAATTGGCGCTTACGCTTGGGGCTCTTCTTGGTCAGGATGTGGTTCTTGAACGACTGGCGCCGCTTGAACCGTCCGGACGCCGTTTTCGTGAAGCGCTTGGCGGCGCCACGATTGGTTTTGACCTTGGGCATGACTGGGGTATCTCCCGATACAAATTCTATCTTCTTGGGCTACGTCTTCTTCGGCGCGATCACCATGACCATCTGCCGGCCTTCGAGCTTCGGGAACTGCTCCACCGCTCCGAGCTGGTCGAGATCGCCTTCGACACGTCGCAGCATCTGGGCGCCGAGTTCCTGGTGCGCCATCTCGCGTCCGCGAAAACGCAGCGTCACCTTGACCTTGTCCCCCTGTTCGAGGAACCGTCGCAGATTGCGCAGCTTGATCTGGTAATCGCCTTCGTCCGTACCCGGGCGGAATTTGATTTCCTTGACCTGAATCTGCTTCTGTTTGCGTTTCGCGGCATGACGTTTCTTGTTCGCGTCGAACAGAAACTTGCCGAAATCCATGATGCGACACACCGGCGGTTCCGCCGTCGGTACGATCTCCACGAGATCCAGCCCTGCGGCTTCGGTCTCGCGGCGCGCATCCTCGATTGAAACGATACCGAGATTCTCGCCTTCGGCGCCGATCAAACGGACCTTGGGGATATTGATCTCGCCGTTTACGCGATTCTTCTTGTCAGCGGCTATGCGTCAGCCCTCCACTGTGATTTCGGCGCGTTGCGCCACTTCCGCGCCGAGGCGCCCGGTGAAGTCGTCCAGCGACATCGCACCGAGGTCTGCTCCGTTGCGCGATCGAACCGCCACGGTGCGGTTTTCCATTTCGCGCTCGCCGACGACGAGGAGATAAGGAATGCGCTGTAGCGTATGCTCGCGGATCTTAAGCCCGATCTTCTCGTTTCTCAAGTCCGAATCGACCCGGAATCCTTGATTTTTCAGGGTTTCCGCTATTTCAGCGGCATATTCGGCGTGCTTTTCGGTGATGCTGAGGGCGATCGCCTGGATTGGCGCCAGCCACGGCGGGAAGCGGCCCGCATGATGTTCTATCAGAATGCCGATGAAACGCTCCAGCGAACCGAGGATGGCGCGATGGATCATGACCGGCACGCGGCGCTCGCCGCTGTCGGCGACGAAGCGCGCGCCGAGCCGGTCGGGCATGGCGAAATCGACCTGCACCGTACCGCACTGCCAGGCCCGGCCGATGCAATCGCGCAAGGTGAATTCGATCTTGGGCCCGTAAAAGGCGCCCTCGCCGGGCTGCGTCTTGAACTCGAGGTCCTTGTTGCGCAACGCGAGATCGAGCGCCGATTCGGCTTTGTCCCAGAGTTCATCGGCGCCGACGCGCTGTGCCGGGCGCAGCGACAGTGCGACTTCGATGTCGTCGAAGCCGAACGCCCGGTAGACCTGGAAAGTCATGTCGATGAGACGACCGACCTCGCTCTGCAGCGCGTCCTCGTCGCAGAAGATATGCGCATCGTCCTGGGTGAAACGGCGCGCACGCAGCAGGCCATGCAGGGTGCCCGACGGTTCGTTGCGGTGCACGATGCCGAACTCGGCGATGCGGTACGGCAAGTCGCGATAGCTGCGCAAGGCGTTGTTGAAGATCTGCACGTGCCCGGGACAGTTCATCGGCTTGATCGCGTATTCGCGATGTTCCGAGTGGGTGGCGAAGATCATGTCGTGGAACTTGTCCCAATGCCCGGACTTCTCCCACAGCGTGCGATCGAGCACCTGTGGGGTATGTACCTCACGGTACTCGGCGTAGCACACCTCGCGGATATAGCGCTCGACCAGGCGGTACAGCGTCCAGCCCTTTTCGTGCCAGAACACCATGCCTGGCGCCTCTTCCTGGAAATGGAACAGGTCGAGCTGGCGGCCGAGCTTGCGATGATCGCGCTTCTCGGCTTCTTCGAGGCGCCGCAGATGGGCTTTGAGATCCTTGGGATCGGCCCAGGCCGTGCCGTAGATCCGCTGCAGCATCTCGTTGTTGGAATCGCCGCGCCAGTAGGCGCCGGCAATCTTGGTCAGTTTGAAGGCCTTGAGCTTGCCTGTGTCGGGCACGTGCGGGCCGCGGCAGAGATCGATGAAGTCGCCCTGGCGGTACAGCGAGATGGCTTCGTTGGCCGGGATCGAGGCGATGATCTCGGCCTTGTATTCTTCGCCCATGCCGCGAAAGAACGCCACGGCCTCGTCACGCGGCATCTCCGAGCGTTCGACGCCGATCTGCTGCGCGGCGAGTTCGCTCATCTTGTTCTCGATGGCTTCGAGATCCTCGGGCGTGAACGAGCGTTCGTAGGCAAAGTCGTAATAGAAACCGTCCTCGATGACCGGCCCGATGGTGACCTGGGCGCTCGGGAACAGCTCCTTGACCGCATGCGCGAGCAGATGGGCGGTGCTGTGGCGGATGATCTCGAGCCCGGCGGGATCGCGCGGCGTGATGATCTCGAGCGCGCAATCGCCAGCGATGCGATAGGCGGTATCGACTTCGCGTCCATCGACCCGTCCGGCGAGCGCGGCCTTGGCCAGGCCTGGCCCGATCGACGCCGCAACTTCGGCCACCGAGACCGGCTGCTCGAATTGCTTCTGGCTGCCGTCCGGCAGGGTAATCAAGGGCATGACAGAGACCGCGAAAGATGCAGGGCTGGGAAACGGCCCGAATTACTTCCCTCGCCTCATCCCGTGAGGCGGGGCCACGGCATAGGGACTCGGCAGTTGGTAGGCGCGATTGGACTCGAACCAACGACCCCCACCATGTCAAGGTGGTGCT